>NZ_CP113067.1:3000000-3300000 GCF_026625865.1 Microbacterium sp. SL75
TCGTCGGCGGCGTCGTCCTGGCCGTCGCGATGGTCGCCGTGTCGGGATCGCTCCGCCACCGGTGGGCGCTGTTCGCGGGATGGGGACTCCAGGTGGTGCTGTTGCTCGGCGGCTTCCTCGTTCCGGCCCTCGCCGTCGTGGCTCTCATTTTCGGCGGCATGTGGGCGTATGCGACCATCAAGGGAGCAGCGCTCGATCGGCAGAACGCCCGACGCGCCGCTTCCCCCGACCTCTCGAACGGAGAATGACCCATGGCTACCGAAGAGACCCTCGTCCTCGTCAAGCCCGACGGCGTCGCTCGCGGCCTGACCGGCGCGATCCTCGCCCGCATCGAGGCGAAGGGCTACGCCCTCGTCGACATCCGCCTCGTCGAGCCCGACCGTGAGACCCTCGCTCAGCATTACGCCGAGCACGAGGGAAAGCCGTTCTACGAGCCGCTGCTCGAGTTCATGATGTCCGGCCCGTCGGTCGCCATCCGCCTCGCCGGAAACCGCGTCATCGAGGGCTTCCGCTCGCTCGCCGGAACGACCGACCCGACCACCGCCGCCCCCGGCACCATCCGCGGCGACTTCGGTCGAGACTGGGGCCTCAAGGTGCAGCAGAACCTCGTCCACGGGTCCGACAGCGTCGAGTCCGCCGAGCGCGAGCTCGCGATCTGGTTCGCCTGATCCCGGATGCCGTAAAGGCCGCCGCCCCGAGAGGGTGGCGGCCTTCGTCGTTCGGCGTCGAGGCGGCTGAGCCTGTCGAAACGCCCGGCCCTGATTCTCATCCGCACACGGGCGAGCCGGGGGAGCCTGTCAGGGTCTTCTGCGCTTTGGAGCGCTGCACCCGCCCCGTGATTCGCGCAACCTCAGCGGCATCCAGGTCTATCTGGCGGAGGTTCTGCGAATCTCGGAGGATCTGCGTCGGCTCAGAGCTGCGAGAGCACGTCCAGGCGCACCTGCGCCAGCACCGCGACGACGGCGAACGCGACGATCGTCATGAGCGGCACCCACGCCATGAGCCTGTCGGCGAACTCTTGCACGCGCGGGCGCGGGATGCCCCCCTCGCGCAGCACGTGCAGCGTGACGACGAAGAACGACGGGATCACCACGGACCACGTCACCATGCACCACGGGCACAGCGTCGCCAGCACGAAGAGGCTCTGCCCGATGAGCCAGATCACGAAGCACAGGGCGAAGACGAAGCCGAGCCAGAACAGGGCCCAGAACCACCGCGCGAAGCGCGCGCCAGCCAGTAGCGCCATACCGACCACGATGGGTGCGATCCACGCAGCGAGTCCGATGATCGGGTTAGGAAAGCCGAAGACGCTGCCCTGGGCCGACTGCAGATTCGTCGAGCACTGGACCAGCACACTGAAGTCACAGGATGCCGCGGCCCCCGGGTTCATGAGCTGGTGGAAGCGTTCCATGGTGAGCGAGAACGCCGCCCACCACCCCACGATCCCGGCGAAGATCAGCCAGATCGCGACCACGACCGGACGACGGGGGGTGACGGTTTCGCTCATGCGGCGATTCTCTCATCGCGCCGCTATGCGGTCGCCTCGAACAGGTTCACTCGTGTGTTGTGAAGACGCTGTGCGAGGCGTCTTGCCAGTGCGGCCTGTTTTTTCCGTACGCCACCGTCGATCTCGACGAGTTGATCTGCTGCGGTCATCGTCCCGCCCCCTCGGAGATCGTCCTCGCCTCATCCATGGTGATGCTCGTGCCGTCGTAACTGGGCGCTGCGCCCAGACGGGTGAGCGCCGACTTCACGTCGATCTTCTGGTTGTCGCTGTCCCGGAAGGCCACATCGAGAGACCTCATGTTCAGAACGCGCCCGTCGAATGCGACTCTGATCACGTCGCGCACGAAGTCCGGCGATGCCTTCGTCTTCTCGGCGGCCGGGAGGTCGACGGTTTCACCGACCGTCAGCGTCTCGGTGAACCCGTCCAGGCTGACGTCGGCGTAGGCGTCGGAGATCCCGAGACTGGCCGCTTTCAGCGCGGCGGGGATGTCGGTCTTGTACGAATCGTCGTGAGACGGCAGTTGGCTGCACCCGGCCGCAAGGCTGGCGGCCAACGCAAGGCCAACGACCGCAGCGATCCGCCCCCGACGCGTCGTGCCGTCAGCCCCAATCCGCGCGCCCCGGCGAGATCGGCGTCGCTGTAAGCGGTCGCGAGGTCGTCCCGAGCCGCCTCGTGCGACAGTTCTCTCGCTTTCGCCGTCTGGGCTTGCACACGTGCGCGTGCCTGCTCCGAAGCGGTGAGTGGGCCGTCGGACAAGGTTATGGTGGCCCCCTTCGCCTGAGCTTCGACCATATCGAGGCCCCGCTTCGTGCGAGAAGTCTCTGTGGATAAGTGCAGGCAACCGCGACGGTCGTGGGCGTTCCCGGCACTTCGTGCGATAATGAAGGCCGATGTGACCGCGGCCGCGCCGCAGGAACATCACCCAGAAGACTTCGGGCGATGACCGCCCTTCGCAGCACGAGCCGCAGGCCGGCTGCAGACCGAGTGAGTTCGCGGCCCCGCCGGGTGCGGCGCCGCATGAGATTTCGTCGGACGACGCGCGGTGTCGTCCGCCAGGGAGTACCCCGACATGGCCGATGTGACAGACGAACAGAATCCCGCCGACGAGACGGCGATCTCTCCCGAAACCGAGGCTCCTTCCTCCGACGCGACGCCCGCGGTCGACGAAGAAGAGGCAGCGGTCCAGGATGCCGAGGACGCGGCCGCCGACGACACCGAGGCGCCCGCGATGCTGGACGTGGAGGACATCCCCGCGGCCGACGATGACGACGAGACCGCACAGGTCGCCGCCCCCGAGCAGCAGGCTGCCGAGCCCGTCCCCGCCGCGGAGATCGACGCACCGCCCGCGGACGCCGAGAGCTCGGCATCCGGTGCCGTCTCGGACGACTCCGCTCAGGCCGAGAAGGCCACGGCGGAACCCGCCGCCGCTTCGGAGCAGCCCGAGGCCCCCGCCGTGCCCGAGAAGCCCGGCCGCCCGACCGCCGTGTCTCTGGGCCTGCTCCCCGCGAACTTCGTGTCGGCCGTCTCGACGGCCCTGCACTTCTACGCTCCCGCCCTCCCTCCCGTCGTCATCCGCGACGACTTCGACGACCGCGACGACGAGGGCCCCTCCGAGCGCGTCTCGGCCAACGCTCGCCGCCGCAACCGCCGCCGCGGGGGACCCAACGACAACCGCGACGAGCCCCTCGAGTCCCCGGCCGCACCTCCCGTGCGCCAGCGCGCAGTCGAGGTCATCACCGAGCCGCAGCGCATCAAGGGGTCGACGCGTCTCGAGGCCAAGAAGCAGCGTCGTCGCGACGGTCGCGAAGCCGGTCGCCGACGCCCCGTCGTCACCGAGGCCGAGTTCCTCGCCCGTCGCGAGGCCGTCGACCGCGTGATGGTCGTGCGCTCGAAGGCCGGTCGTATCCAGATCGCCGTCCTCGAAGACAACGTGCTCGTGGAGCACTACGTCGCGCGCAATCAGGACGCCTCTCTCATCGGCAACGTGTACCTCGGTCGCGTTCAGAACGTGCTGCCCAGCATGGAGGCCGCCTTCGTCGACATCGGACGCGGCCGCAATGCCGTGCTCTACTCCGGCGAGGTCGATTGGGACGGCGTCGAGACCAACAACCAGCCCCGACGCATCGAGCTCGCGCTCAAGTCGGGCGACCGCGTGCTCGTGCAGGTCACGAAGGACCCGGTGGGTCACAAGGGCGCACGACTGACGAGCCAGATCTCGCTGCCCGGCCGCTATCTCGTCTACGTGCCCAACGGCACGATGAACGGCATCTCCCGCAAGCTTCCCGACACCGAGCGTGCGCGCCTGAAGAAGATCCTCAAAGAGGTGCTGCCCGAGTCTTCCGGCGTCATCGTGCGCACCGCGGCCGAGGGCGCCACCGAGGAGCAGCTGACCCTCGACGTGCAGCGCCTCACGTCGCAGTGGGAGCACGTGTCGAGCCAGGTCAAGACCATCCAGGCCCCCGCCCTGCTGCACTCCGAGCCCGATCTTCTGGTCAAGATCGTCCGCGATGTCTTCAACGAGGACTTCACGCGCATGCTCATCCAGGGCGATGAGGCATTGCAGACCATCTCCTCGTACCTGCAGGGCGTCGCCCCCGACCTGCTCGAGCGGGTCGAGAAGTACGAAGGCGAGCAGGATCCGTTCGACGCGTTCCGGGTCACCGAGCAGATCGAGAAGGCCCTCGACCGCAAGGTCTGGCTGCCCTCCGGCGGTTCGCTCGTGATCGACCGCACCGAGGCCATGACCGTCGTCGACGTCAACACCGGCAAGTTCGTCGGCTCCGGCGGCAACCTCGAAGAGACCGTCACCAAGAACAACCTCGAAGCGGCCGAAGAGATCGTGCGCCAGCTGCGCCTGCGCGACATCGGCGGCATCATCGTGGTCGACTTCATCGACATGGTGCTCGAGTCCAACCGCGATCTCGTGCTGCGTCGTCTGATCGAATGCCTCAGCCGCGACCGCACGAAGCACCAGGTCGCCGAAGTCACTTCTCTCGGCCTCGTACAGATGACGCGGAAGAAGCTCGGCCTCGGCCTGCTCGAGACCTTCAGCGAGGCGTGCGAGGTGTGCGCCGGTCGCGGAGTCATCGTGCACCACGACCCCGTCGCGAAGCACCGCCCCGCAGGCTCCTCAAACGGCGGCGGCAACGGCAACGGCTCCTCGAACCGTCGCGGTCGAGGCTCCAACAACGGCTCCAACGGCTCCAACGGCAATGCGGCGTCCGGCGGCGGCAATGCGGCGCAGAACGGCGGCAACGGAAACGGCGGGGGAGCGGCGGCCCAGGCCGGCGGCACCCACGTGATCACCGAGGGCGTCAAGTCGGCTCTCGCGCAGATCGCGGCATCGACCGTCAAGCCCACCATCGACGACCCCTCGATCGTCGAGGCGGCGGTCGTGGCATCCGTCGAGGCCGTTCTCGATGCCAAGACCGAGGCCGCTGCCGAGGCTCCCGCGCCGGTTCGCGAGAAGCGGCCGCGCAAGAAGCGCGAGCCCAAGGCTCCGCGCACCGAGAAGGACGCCCTGCTCGAATCGGTCTTGGAGGCCCTGCCCGAACCCAAGGCTCCGGGACAGGGGCGCTCGCGCCGCCGCGTGACCACCGCCGCCCTGACCGGCACGCCGGTGAACGCGCAGCCGTCGTCCGAGTCCTGAGTTCGCTTCCGATCGTTCGAGGGGTCATCTTCTGTCGCCGAGCTCTGCTCGCAGCGGCCGAAGATGGCCCCTCACGGCTGAGGGCGCCGTTCCCGAGCCGTGATCCGCAGCCCCGAGGCTCGCAGGCGTCGCACGAGCTCCTTGCCGCCCACATGCTCGGCCCCCGCGCGAACGAGGTCGGCGTGCCGCTCGTCGGGCACGTCGTAATGATCGAGGTCGAACGCTCGGGAGGGGATTCCGGCTGCCGCGGCGAAGGCGTGGAGCTCCTCGAGATCGCTGTCGCTGACCAGATGAGCCCACAGCCGTCCATGCGCGGGCCACTGCGGGTCGTCGATCAGGATTGCCATCCCGCGATCCTACGGTCGACACGCGGGTCGAATGCTTTTGCCGGATGCCGCCGGGTGAGCTAAACTTGACCCTTGGTGCGTCGCGTCCACTCCTGATAAGAGCGTGACCCCGCGGGTTCTGCCCGCCGGATCGCACCGAGACTTGGGTCTTCAGACCCTCCCGACGTCATCAGACAACCGGAGCTCCGCGCTCCCGAACGAAAACAGGTGTGAAGTGGTTTACGCAGTTGTGCGCGCCGGCGGCCGCCAGGAGAAGGTCCAGGTCGGCACGGTCGTCGTGCTCGACCGCCAGAAGGCGAAGATCGGCGAGAGCATTCAGCTGCCCGCCGTCCTGTTCGTCGACGGCGACGCGGTCACGACCGACGCCGACAAGCTCGCGAAGGTCTCGGTCACGGCCGAGGTGCTCGGCGAGGAGCGCGGTCCGAAGATCGTGATCCAGAAGTTCAAGAACAAGACCGGCTACAAGAAGCGCCAGGGACACCGTCAGGACCTCACGCGCGTCAAGATCACCGGCATCAAGTAAGAGCCAGGAGACGCAGAGATGGCACACAAAAAGGGCGCAAGCTCCACCCGTAACGGTCGTGATTCCAACGCACAGCGCCTCGGCGTGAAGCGCTTCGGCGGCCAGGTCGTCCTCGCCGGCGAGATCATCGTCCGCCAGCGCGGCACGCACTTCCACCCCGGCGCCAACGTCGGCCGTGGCGGCGACGACACGCTGTTCGCCCTGGCACCCGGCGCCGTCCAGTTCGGCGCGAAGGGCGGCCGCAAGGTCGTCAACATCGTCACCGCAGCAGCGGAGTAATTCCCGCGCTTCGGCGCACGAGGGGGTGGGCGCTGCCCACCCCCTCTTCTTTTTTCGAGTCGGCTTGGCCGGCCACACCCGGAAGGACCCGCCATGGTCACCTTCGTCGACCGCGTGACCCTGCACCTGCGTGCGGGAAAGGGCGGCAACGGCTGCGTCTCGGTGCGCCGTGAGAAGTTCAAGCCGCTGGCCGGTCCCGACGGCGGCAACGGGGGCAGCGGCGGCGACGTCGTGCTCGTCGCCGACCCGCAGACGACCACCCTGCTCTCGTACCACCACTCGCCGCACCGCTCCGCGGGCAACGGCGGGTTCGGCATGGGCGACCACCGCTCCGGCGCCCTGGGCGAGGACCAGGAGCTCCCGGTGCCGCTCGGCACCGTCGTGAAGGATCTCGACGGCAACGTCCTCGTCGACATGCTCACCCCCGGCATGCGCTTCGTCGCCGCGCCGGGTGGACTCGGCGGCCTCGGCAACGCGGCACTCGCCTCTCCGAAACGCAAGGCCCCCGGCTTCGCTCTTCTCGGCACTCCCGGTTACGAGGGCGATGTCGTCCTCGAGCTCAAGACCGTCGCCGATGTGGCATTGGTCGGCTTCCCTTCGGCGGGCAAGTCGAGCCTGATCGCCGCGGTGTCGGCCGCGCGCCCCAAGATCGCCGACTACCCGTTCACGACGCTGCACCCGAACCTGGGCGTCGTGCAGGCGGGCGACGCGCGCTTCACGATCGCCGACGTCCCCGGCCTCATCGAGGGCGCGAGCGAGGGCAAGGGTCTGGGTCTGGAGTTCCTCCGTCACGTCGAGCGCTGCACGGCCCTCGTCCACGTGCTCGACTGCGCCACGCTCGACCCGGGCCGCGACCCGCTGAGCGACCTCGACATCATCCTGGCCGAGCTCGCCGCGTACCCGGTTCCCGACGGGCAGATCCCGCTGCTCGACCGACCCCAGATCATCGCGCTGAATAAGGTCGACGTCCCCGAGGCGCACGAGCTCGCCGACTTCGTGCGGCCCGACCTCGAGGCCCGCGGCTTCCGCGTGTTCGAGATCTCGACCGTCAGTCGCGCCGGGCTCCGCGAACTCACCTTCGCTCTCGGCGAGATCGTCGAGCAGCACCGTCTCGCCACGATCGATCAGGCTCCCGCCGAGCGCGTCGTCATCCGGCCGCGCGGCGCGGAGAAGGACTTCACGATCAAGGTCGAGGGCGGCACCTACGGTCCGGTGTACCGCATCCTCGGCGACAAGCCGGTCAAGTGGGTCCAGCAGACCGATTTCCAGAACGAGGAGGCTGTGGGCTATCTCGCCGACCGCCTCGCGCGCCTGGGCGTCGAGGACGGCCTGTTCCGTGCCGGCGCGGTCGCCGGTGCGACCGTCGTGATCGGTCCGGGCGACGGCATCGTCTTCGACTGGGAGCCCACTCTCACCTCGGCCGCCGAGCTCATGACGGCCCCGCGCGGCACCGACCCCCGTCTCGTGCAGAACTCGCGTCGGACCTCCTCCGAGCGTCGCGCCGAGTATCACGAGCGCATGGATGCCAAGGCCGACGCCCGAGCCGAGCTCGAGGCCGAACGCCGCGCGGCGCGTGCCGTGGGCATCTCTCCCGACGGTGATTCGTCCCCGCTCTCGCCCGAGGACGAGGACCGGTGACCGCGACGACGCGCGCCGACATCCCCGGCGCCGCTCGCGTCGTGGTGAAGGTCGGTTCGTCGTCGATCAGCGGTGACGGCGCGCACCGCATCGACACGATCGTCGAGGCACTCTCGCGCGCTCACGGCGAGGGTACCGAGGTCGTCCTCGTGTCGTCGGGGGCGATCGCGACCGCTCTTCCGCTCCTCGACCTTCAGGGTCGCCCGAACGACCTCGCCACCCAGCAGGCCGCCGCGGCGGTCGGACAGAACGTCCTCATGTGGCGGTATCAGACCTCGCTCGACCGCTTCGGTCTGCTCGCGGGGCAGGTGCTGCTCACCGCGGGCGATCTCGAGAACGCCACGCACCGCTCGAACGCGCGCCGAGCCATGGAGCGGTTGCTGGGGCTCGGAATCCTGCCCATTGTCAACGAGAACGACACCGTGGCCACCCACGAGATCCGCTTCGGCGACAACGATCGGCTGGCCGCTCTCGTGGCGCAGCTGATCGGGGCGGACGTGCTCGTTCTGCTCAGCGACATCGAGACGCTCTTCACCCTCCCGCCCAGCGAGCCGGGTGCACGCCCCATCACCGACGTCGCCTGGGGCGACGACCTGTCGGACTTCGAGTTCGGCGCGGGCGTCGTCAACGGCGTGGGCACCGGGGGAGCGGCCACCAAGGCCTCCGCGGCCAAGCTCGCCTCGACCGCGGGCGTGGGCGTCCTCGTCACGAGCGCCGACCTTGTGGCATCCGCTCTCGCGGGGGAGTCGGTGGGCACCTGGTTCGCCCCCAACCCCGACCCCGTGACCCTGTCCACCGGTCCCGTGGGCGCCCTGACGCGCGCCGGTACACTGAGCGCATGACCGTGATCGCCGCCTCCGTGGACGAGCGCCTGCGTCTGGCCAAAGACGCGGCGCGCGAGATCGGACTCCTCGACTCCGCTCGCAAAAGCGCGCTCTTGCACGCGGTGGCCGACCTTCTCGAGGCGTCGTCCGCCGAGATCGTCGCCGCCAACGCCGAAGACCTCGAAAGAGGGCGGGAAGATTTCATCGGCGAGGCGCTCCTGGACCGCCTCCGTCTCGACGACACGCGCGTGTCGGCCCTTGCCGCCGCGGTTCGCGACGTGGCTGAGCTCCCCGACCCGGTCGGTCGCGTGCTCGACAGCCGGACCCTCCCCAACGGCCTCTCGCTCGAGAAGGTCGCCGTTCCCTTCGGCGTCGTCGGCTCCATCTACGAGGCCCGACCCAACGTCACCGTCGACATCGCCTCGCTCGCGCTGCGCTCCGGCAATGCCGTCGTGCTGCGCGGAGGGTCGGCTGCGCAGAACAGCAACGCGACACTCGTGCGCATCATGCGCGACGCGCTGGCGAGCCAAGGGGTGAACCCCGAGGCCATCCAGAGCGTCGACGATTTCGGTCGCGACGGCGCGAAGGCCCTCATGAACGCCCGAGGCCTGGTCGACGTACTTGTTCCGCGCGGCAGCGCCGGACTCATCGAGACCGTCGTCACCGAGTCCACCGTCCCCGTCATCGAGACCGGTGCAGGCGTCGTGCACGTCTACCTGGACGCGACCGCCCGAGACGACTGGGCCCGCGACATCGTGCTCAACGCGAAGACGCAGCGCCCGAGCGTCTGCAACGCCGTCGAGACGGTGCTCGTGCACCGTGCGGCGGCCGTTCGGCTGCTACCGGAGCTGCTGGCGTCCCTGGCCGATGCCGGCGTGACCGTGCACGGCGACGACGACACGCGTGCGCACGATGCGCGCGTCGTCGCGGCGACCGACGACGACTGGTCGCGCGAGTACGGCACCCTCGACCTCGCCGTCCGTGTCGTCGACGACCTCGACGAGGCGTTGGCACACATCCGCCGGTACTCGACGCACCACACCGAGTCGATCATCACCGCCGACCCCGCGGCGGCCGACCGCTTTCTCGCCGAGGTCGACTCTGCGGTGGTGCTGGTGAACGCCTCGACGCGTTTCACCGACGGAGGCGAGTTCGGCTTCGGCGCCGAGGTCGGCATCTCCACGCAGAAACTCCACGCCCGCGGACCCATGGGCCTCGCCGAGCTGACGAGCACCAAGTGGCTCGGGCGCGGCGACGGCCAGGTACGCGCCTGACCGCCTAAAATGGGACGCGCGCCTCGCGCAGACCTCTGATCGGAGCACTGATGACTTTCGTCGCACTTCTGGCCCACGCCGCAGAAGAAGGCGCCCACCACGGCGGCAACGTCCAGGCCCAGACCTTCTGGTATGGCGCCGTGGCGTTCCTGGTTTTCGTCGCCCTGAGCCTCGTGACGCTGTCGTACCGCAACGTGTCGAACCGTCACGCGCACAAGGCGGCGGCGTACACCCAGAAGCACGGGACGCCCACCCCCGAGGCGCACGGCCACTGAGGCCCACCGTATGTCGGTGACGCGCGCCCCTCGCATCGGGGTCATGGGTGGGACGTTCGATCCCATCCATCACGGTCACCTGGTCGCTGCCAGCGAGGTCGCTCAATCGTTCGACCTCGACGAGGTCGTCTTCGTTCCGACGGGTCGCCCGTGGCAGAAGGACGACGTCACCGAGAGCGAGCACCGCTACCTCATGACGGTGATCGCCACGGCATCCAATCCGCAGTTCACCGTGAGTCGCGTCGACATCGATCGCGCGGGACCCACGTACACGATCGACACCCTGCGCGACCTGCAGGAGCAGCGCCCCGGTGCGGAGTTGTTCTTCATCACCGGCGCCGACGCGGTCGCCCAGATCCTCAGCTGGCGCAATCACCAGGAGCTGTGGGATCTCGCGCACTTCGTCGCCGTCTCCCGGCCCGGCCACGTCCTCACCACCGAGGGCCTTCCCGCCGAGAACGTGAGCCAGCTGGAGATCCCCGCCCTGTCGATCTCGTCCACAGACTGCCGCGCCCGTGTGCGCCGGGGCCACCCCGTGTGGTACCTCGTGCCCGACGGCGTCGTGCAGTACATCGCGAAGCACCACCTCTACCGGAGCACAGCATGAGCACTCCCGAGAACCCCGAGACTCCCGCGCTGACCCGTCGTCAGCTGCGCGAGCTCCGCCAGACCGGCGCGACGCCCATCATCGTCCCGCAGCGCGAGGGCGAGACTCCGGATGCCGAAACCCCGGCCGCCGCGGCCGGAGCCCCCGAGTCGGTGGTCGTCGATCGCGTTCCCGAGCCTGCTGCGGCGCAGGAGCCCCCGGTCGACTCGTCCGCGGTCGAGGAGTCCTCCACCGAGACGGAGCAGGAGCATCAGCCCGCCGTCTCGGAAGAGCCGACGCCCGCCGCCACGCGCGATGAGCCCTTCGCCCCTGCCCTGCGCCCGGGCTCCTTCGACGGAGGTTTCGGCGATGGCGACTTCGGTGTCACCGGCCTGACCCGTCGTCAGGTGCGCGCGCAGGAGAAGATCCGGACCGCCGCGGTACCTGTGATCAGCTCCGACCTCCAGTCGTCGTTGTCCCACCAGAGCGCCGCGCCGGAGCCGCAGGTCGAGGACGAGTCCGCCCAGCCCGCCATCTTCCGTCCGGCAGCGCCAGACGCCGCTGACGCTCCGACCGCCGCGGACGCCGGTCCCGGCGCCTCGGTGGTGAATCCCGCCCTCGGTTCCGAGCTGCTCGACGGGGCGACGCCCGAGGTCACGCTGCCCGACTCGTTCGACCAGCTCCTTTCGCGCAACACCGCCGCCAGCGGTGCGGTGTCGACCCCCAACGCGCTCATTCTGTCGCAGACCCCCGCCGGCGTTCCGCTGGTCGGCCCCGTCACCGCGACCGGCGAGGTCATGATCACCGGCACCTTCGAGCTGCCCGAGGGCCTGGGCTCGGTCGGACACGCACCCGGCACCACCGACGGCCGTGACGCCGACGCGGTGCTTCTCGACGGCGAGCTTCCGCCCGCCTCGTCACCCACCCCGATCGCTGCAAGTGCCGCGATCAGCACGGTCAAGCAGCCCGGCGAGATCATTCGTCCGCCGGCGCCCGAGAAGGGCAGCAAGCTCCTCATCGGGCTCATCATCACGACCGGTGCTCTCTTCCTGGCGGTGGCCGTCACTCTCGGCCTCGCCTTCACGACAGGAGTCTTCCGATGACAGCCACCGACAACGGTCGCGAGATGGCGCAGATCGCCGCCCTCGCCGCCGACGCGAAGGGCGGCGACGATATCGTCGCCCTCGACGTCTCCGAGCCGCTTCCGCTCGTCGACATCTTCCTCCTCGTCACCGGTCGCAACGAGCGCAACGTCGCCGCGATCGCCGACGAGATCGAAGAGAAGCTCCTCGAGCACGGGCACAAGCGCGTTCGTCGCGAGGGCCGACAGGAATCCCGCTGGGTCCTGCTCGACTTCGGAGACCTCGTCGTCCACGTCTTCCACGAGGAAGAGCGCGTCTACTACGGCCTGGAGCGCCTCTGGAAGGACTGCCCGGTCCTTCCGATCGAGCTTCCCACGCCGGCCCACGCCGCCGACTGACACCGATCGCGTCGACGCCCTCTGCCCGATGGCAGGGGGCGTTCTCGTTCGTACGCCGGATTCATAGACGCCAGAGCGCATGCTGGGTCGGTGTCACCGACCTCGCACCGCGTCCGCCGCAACCGTCGCCGGCTCCTGCTCATCGTCGCCGCCATCGTCACCACGGCCGTCGTCGGCACCGTGGCCTTCGTCGCCGTCAATCTCGTCGGGGCGGCCGATGGCATCCATCATTCCGATGCGGTCCTGCCGACCGCCGCACCGGGCATCGCCCAGGACGAGGGAGAGCAGAACATCCTCATCATGGGGCTCGACAGCCGTGTGGACGAGGACGGGAAGCCGTACCCGCAGGAGATCTACGACGCGATCCACGCGGAGGACGCCTCGGTCGGCGGGTACAACACGAACGTGCTGATGTACGTGCACATCCCCGCCGGTGGCGGACAAGCGGTCGCCGTCTCCATCCCGCGCGACGACTACGTCGATTACGCGGGAGCTCCCGGGGGAACGAAGAAGGGCAAGATCAAGGAGGCCTACGGGCGGGCTTTCGCCGCCAAGAACGACGAGCTCCGCGCGGCGGGTGTGTCGGACGACGAGGCTTACCAGCAGGCCCGCGACTCCGCCCGTACCGAGGAGATGCAGACGGTGTCGCAGTTCTTGGGCGGTGTGCCGATCGACCATTTCGTCGAAGTGACGATGGCAGCGTTCTACCGGGTCGCCCAGGCCGTGCAGCCGATCTCGGTGTGCCTCAACCACGCGACCGCCGATACGTACTCAGGTGCGAACTTCGCGGCGGGGGCGCAGCAGATCGACGCTTCGCAGGCGATGGCCTTTGTACGTCAGCGTCGCGACACCGAATACCGCAACGTCTTCCTCACCGACCTCGACCGCACGCGCCGCCAGCAGGCGTTCATGGTGTCGCTCGCACTCAAACTCCGCGATGCACAGACGTTCACCGACTTCGGACGGCTACAGAATCTTCTCGACACCGCGAAGCAATTCGTCGCCGTCGACAAGGGCTTCGATCTGCTCAGCCTCGCCTCGACCGCCCAGCGCCTCGCCGGGGGAGACGTCACGTTCCAGACTCTGCCGGTCGAGCGTTTCGGCACGATCGACGGCGAGAGCGTGAACATCGTCGACCAGAAAGCCATCGCGGCTCAGGTCAGCACCTTGCTGCACCCCGCCCCGGCTGCGACCCCGGACGCCGGGGCGGATGCCGAAACCCCACCGAGCGACGCTCCCTCGGCGTCCGCGCCGGCGGCATCGCCCAGCCCCACGTCGTCTGTGTACACCGACTCGCAGCAGCCGATGCGCGCGGGGTCGGTGCCCTGCGTGAACTGAGGCGGTTCCGTCGTGCCGCTCGCCATATCGACGCCCGGGCGCGGCAAAGGCCGATCGGCGAGGTATCGGCGAGGTTCGCGGAGGCCGGGTACGAGATGCGAGCGCCATCGGGCGCTGGCAGCGCTACACGCGAGCGGACCCGGGCGAACGACGGAACCCGGATGCTCACCCGTGATACCCGAGAGGGGTGCCGCGCGGTGAACGCGAGGCGGGTGAGCCCGACGGAAACGAAGAAGGCCTCCGCCGAAGCGGAGGCCTTCTTTCGAGGTGGACCTGAGGGGACTCGAACCCCTGACCCCCTGCATGCCATGCAGGTGCGCTACCAGCTGCGCCACAGGCCCGTTTTTTGTTTTCCGCCCCGTTCGAGGCAACTCCATGAGCTTACAACACAGATTGCGACGGCAAGAAATCGGCGCAGCCGGGCGTGTCGTCGGGGCTCGTCACGGCCGTGATAACGGCGCGTCGGAGTGCCTGACCGCGCTCGCTCAACCCACGCTGCCGGGCGACGTACTCCGCCTTGCCCTCGGGCGTCTCGATGGCCACCGGAACATAGCCCCAGCCGGTGAGGTCGTAGGGGGAGGCCTGCATGTCGAGCGTGCGGATATCGCGCGCGAGCTCGAAGGCATCGAGCAACAGGGCACCGGGGACCAGCGGCCCGAGCTTGACCGCCCACTTGTAGACGTCCATGCCCGCGTGCAGACACCCCGGCTGCTCGCGCGCGACCTGGTCGTCCCGACGGAGCGGCGTGCGGTTGAGCGGTACGGCCTCGGGAGTGAAGAAACGGAAGGCGTCGAAGTGCGTGCACTTGAGGTCGTGAGCCTCGACCACCGCGTCGGTGCCGTCACGTCCGAGACGCAGCGGTACCGCGTGCCGCACCTCGTCAGCGCGATACGCCATCGCCCACTCGTGCAGCCCGAAGCACCCGAACTGCGCCGGCCGGTCGCGGGTCGCCCGCAGCAGGTTGACGACACCGCGGTACATCGACCCTCTCTCGGCGCGGAAGCGCGCTGCGTCCACCTCGACGCCGTCGCCCTCCGCCCGGTACCAGCGCCAGCCGGCCCGTTCGTCGGCCTGTTCGAGCAGGACGCCCGGACCCGGGTGCCACCGCCGCAGGATCGCGGGTTTGTAGGAGTAGTACGTGAAGAGGAAGTCCTCGACCGGATGCTTCTGTGCCCGGCTCGCACGAGCGCGGTGATCGGCGGTGAGCGCGTCGGCGCGGAGCGCGTGTGCCTCGGCGTCCGCCGTCCACCGTTCGCGCGTCAGGACCTCCCGGGTCGCGAGCAGGGTCACGCGACCGGCTCGATGAGTTCGGGGGAGTCATTGCGCACGTTTCCGACCGCGGACGACACCACGTGATCGTCGAGAGTCTCGACCATGTCGGGTGCTGCGTCGATAGCGGCATCGAGGACGTCTCCGACGTTCTCGGTCGTCGGGTCGAGCCAGGCATCGGCGAAGTCGGGATCCATGAACAGCGGCATGCGGTCGTGGATGGACCCCAGTCGCCCGATCGCGTCGCGCGTGAGGATCGTGCAGCTCAGTACCCATCGCGCCGGGTCGTCGGCGGCGAGGGCGGGATTCTTCCACCACTCGTAGAGGCCCGCGAAGAACAGCGGCGACCCGTCGGCGGGGTGGATGTAGTGGGGGGTCTTGCCCTCTTCGGTGGTCTTCCATTCGTAGTACCCGGATGCCGGGATCACGGCGCGCCGTTTGATGAGCGCATCGCGGAACATCGGCTTGTCCTCGACGTCTTCGCTACGGGCGTTGAATGCCCGCGCGCCGACCTTGACGTCTTTCGCCCAGCCGGGAACGAGGCCCCACCGCGCGACCTCGAGGCGACGCACCGGGGGCTCGCTCTTGATCGAGTCGAGCACGATGCCGATCTGGGAGGTGGGCGCGATGTTGTACGAGGGCTGCGGCAACTCGTCGGCCTGGACGTCGACGCGCAGCACCCCCACGAGCTCTGAGGCCACGTTGGCTACGACGAATCGACCGCACATGTTCCCACCGTACGCGTCCCCTCCGACATCGAATCACGCCGGGAGCGGCCGCGTACGACCTCGACGGTGCACCACGTCCGCCGCACGAGAACGGATACGTCGACACCGGATGCCGTCGACGGCGCGCACGCCAGCGGGGTACGCCCGGCGCCGGGCGCCGCGGCATCCGGAATCAGGCGTCGTTCGAGATGACGCCCGTGCTGCGGAGGCGGTCGAGAAGACCCGCACCGTCGGACTCGGTCACCCACGGCACCTCGGCAGCCGAATGGTCGTCGACCACCGTGCGGCCACCGGCGAGAACGGCTTCGGCGGGGAGGAGTTTGCGGATCGCGACCGCGGCGACGTTCTGCGGGTGCTCGATGGCGAACCCGGTGTAGATGGCGTCGTCGTGCTGGCCGTCGTCGCCCACCAGCAGCCACTTCACCCGCGGGAACTCCGCGGCGAGTCGGCGGAGGTTCTGCTCCTTGTGCTCTCGGCCGCTGCGGAACCACCGATCGTGGGTGGGGCCCCAGTCGGTGAGGAGGAAGGACCCCGAGGGGAAGAGGTGGCGTCGCATGAAACGCGTCAGCGTCGGTGCGACGTTCCAGGCGCCGGTCGAGAGGTAGATCACCGGAGTGCCCGGGTGCTCGCGGGTGAGCCGTTCGAGCATGACGGCCATGCCGGGCACGGGCTGGCGTGCGTGCTCATCGACGACGAAGGAGTTCCACGCGGCGAGCAGCGGTCGCGGCAGCAGCGTGACCATGACGGTGTCGTCGATGTCGCTGACCACGCCGAACCGCACGTCCGACCCCACGATGAACACGCGCGTCTCGGCGGGCTCGCTTCCCTCCACCGACATCGTGATGCTCTGCCAGCCGGGGGAGAGGGTCGCGGGCAGCTTCGCATCGATCACCCCGCCGCGGTCCGCGACGACGCGGTGCGTGACGCCGTCGATGACGATGTCGACCTGGCCGAAGCCGACGGGTACGGCCGCGAAGCTCCGCCACCCGCGCAGGCTGGCGAATTCCCCCGTCGAGGTGCGCTTGATCGGCGGGGCGATGAGCACCCGGCCGAGGACGCGGACCCACTCCTCGGTGCCGTACCCCGGAAAACCGGTGACGGCGGGGCGCAGGCCGCGCGCGCGCGCTCGACGTTCGCGCCAGCGGTGGAAACGGCGCTCGAGTCGGGCGAACCAGAGCACTTTGGCGCGAGGGGAACGAGGCATCGCCCTCAGTCTTTCACGTCACCGTCCACCGGTTCGAGGGGGGTGGCCTCGTCGGCGAGGTGTCGGCGCTCCACGCGCTCGATGACCTTCTTGCCGATGAAGACCAGCACGAGGAAGACGACGAGGATGCCGACGAAGACGTAGCCCGCGTAATGGATGCGGTCGGAGAGCTCGCGGTAGGTGCCCGCGGCCGATGCCGCGACCGTGACGTACAGACCGGCCCACACGATGCACGCGGGCGTCGTCCAGGCGAGGAAACGACGGTAGCTGTAGCCGCTCATGCCCACCGTCAGCGGCACCAGCGAGTGCAGCACGGGAAGGAACCGCGACAGGAAGATGGCGGGTCCGCCGCGACGGCGCAGGTACCGGTCCGCGCGCTCCCAGTTGCGTTCGCCGAGCTTTTGCCCGACACGCGAGGCACGGATGCGTGGCCCGAAGTACCGGCCGAGCCAGAATCCGAGGCTCTCGCCGATCAGGGCCCCGACCACGATCGCCGCGGCCAGCACGACCCCTTCGATCGGGGAGGCGACCGCGGTTCCCGCGACGATCACCATGGTGTCACCCGGAACGATGAGCCCCACGAGCACGCTGGTCTCGAGGACCATGGCCACGCCCGCAACCACCGTGCGCAGCACCGGATCGACGTCGCGGACCAGGTCGAGCAGCGACGTGAGAATCTCGTTCACCTCCGTCAGCCTAGGCCCGCCGCCTCGCTCTAGCCTGGGAGCGTGCCTCCATCCGTTCCGCCGCTCACCCTGACGCGGTGGATCGACCCCGAGGCGGTGTTCCTGCACGTCTTCGCCGCCGCGGGCGACGCGTTCTGGCTCGACGCGGGCGCAGCGGCCTCGACGGGCTGGAGTTGGATGGGCACGGGACGTCTCGACGAAGCTCCCGTGGGTCTGCACCGCCGTGCCGCGGGGCCCGGCGACGCGGTCGACGACGCCGGTGCGTTCCGCGGCGGCTGGGTCGGCTGGCGCTCGTACGAGGGCCGGGACGCCTGGCTGCGCGTCGACACCTTCCTTGCTTTCGACCACGCCCGGCGACGCGTGCACGTCTTCGGCGATGCCGACCTCGCCGCCCGGGTCGCCGCCACGCCGGCGGCTGCGGCGGTGGATGCCGCGGCGGACCGGGGCACGGCATCCGCCCGTGTGAGTCCCGAGCGGTACGTCGAGCTCATCGAAGCGTGCCGCGATCGGATCCGCGAGGGCGATGCCTACCAGTTGTGTCTCACCACGCGTTTCACGGTTCCCGGCGAAGTCGACGCAGTCGACGTGTTCCGGCGGCTGCGGCAGGTCTCTGCCTCGCACCATGCGGGTTTCATCCGCATCGGCGACATGACGCTGGTGAGCGCTTCTCCCGAGCGCTTCCTCGAGGTGCGCGGTGGCCGCGTGCACACCCACCCCATCAAGGGCACGCGTCCCCGATCCACGGATCCCGCTCGCGATCGCGCCCTCGCCGACGAGCTGCAGGCCGATGCCAAGGAGCAGGCCGAGAACGTCATGATCGTCGACCTGATGCGCAACGATCTCTCGCGCGTCTGCGAACCGTCGACGGTCGGTGTCGACCGATTGCTCGAGGTCGAGACGTACCCGACCGTGCACCAATTGGTGAGCGAGGTGTCGGGCCGGCTCCTGCCCGGCACGACGATCGAAGAGGTGCTGGCCGCGGCGTTCCCCGCCGGCAGCATGACCGGTGCACCCAAGCGTTCCGCGATGCAGATCCTGCGCCGCCTCGAAGGGGCCGAGCGCGGCGTCTACTCGGGCGCCTTCGGGTGGATCGGCGACGACGGGGCGGCGGACCTCGCGATGGTCATCCGCAGCGTCGTCGTGGAGCGGGATGCCGCGTGGGTCGGCGCCGGGGGAGGCATCACGTGGCGCTCGGTCGCGGCATCCGAGGTCGCCGAGGTGGGGATCAAGGCGCGAGCGCCCCTCGCCGCTCTCGGTGCCCGGGTGCCGCCCGGGTGGTGACGGCGGGTCCGATAGCCTGGGAGTTGGTCCCCGCGGCCTCCCGACCTTCACGATTGGCTTCACCCGTGTCTCAGAACTCCGCACCAGACCCCCGCGAGGGGGGCTTCGACACCCACGCCATCCAGGCGAAGTGGCAGCAGGCTTGGGCCGAGAAAGACCCGTTCCGCGCCGGGGGCGACGACGACACGCGCCCCCGCAAGTACGTGCTCGCGATGTTCCCGTACCCCTCGGGCGACCTTCACATGGGTCACGCCGAGAACTACCTCTACTCCGACATCGTGGCGCGCTTCTGGCGTCACCGCGGCTACAACGTGCTCAACCCCATCGGGTGGGACTCGTTCGGCCTGCCGGCCGAGAACGCGGCGATCAAGCGAGGCGCCGACCCCGTCGAATGGACCTACGCCAACATCGCCCAGCAGAAGGCGAGCCTGAAGGACTACGGCGTCTCGTTCGACTGGAGCCGCGTGCTGCACACGAGCGACCCCGAGTACTACCGCTGGAACCAGTGGCTGTTCCAGAAGCTCTACGACAAGGGCCTGGCGTACCGCAAGGACGCGCTGGTCAACTGGGACCCGGTGGATCAGACCGTGCTCGCCAACGAGCAGGTCCTTCCCGACGGCACGAGCGAGCGCAGCGGCGCCGTGGTGGTCAAGAAGAAGCTGACGCAGTGGTTCCTGCGCATCACCGACTACGCCGACCGCCTGCTCGACGACCTGAACCAGCTCGAGGGCTTCTGGCCGAGCAAGGTCATCCAGATGCAGCGCAACTGGATCGGCCGTTCGGTCGGCGCCGACATCGAGTTCGAGATCGAGGGGCGCGACGACAAGATCACGGTGTTCTCGACGCGTCCCGACACCCTGCACGGCGCGACGTTCTTCGTCGTCGCGCCCGAGTCCGACCTGGCGGCCGAGCTCGCGGCATCCGCTGATCAGGGCGTGCGAGAGACGTTCGAGGCGTACCTGGCACAGGTGCAGCGCGCGACCGACATCGAGCGTCAGGCCACCGACCGCCCGAAGACCGGCGTGTTCCTCGGCCACTACGCGATCAACCCGGTCAACGACGAGAAGCTGCCGATCTGGGCCGCCGACTACGTCCTCGCCGACTACGGTCACGGCGCGGTCATGGCCGTGCCCGCGCACGACCAGCGCGACCTCGACTTCGCGCGCGCCTTCGACCTGCCCGTGAAGGTCGTCGTCGACACGACCGCGCCGATCACCGGCGCGATCCCGGTGATCGAGCTCGACGACGAGGGCGTGCCGATCGACCCGCTCGGCGACATCGACGACCTGGACCCGGTCAAGACCGGCATCGCGCTCACCGGAGACGGTCGCATGATGAACTCGGGCTCGCTCAACGGTCTCTCCAAGCGTCACGCGATCGCGCGCATGATCGAGGAGCTCGAGGCCAAGGGCGTCGGCCGCGCCGCCAAGACCTACCGCCTGCGCGACTGGCTGATCTCGCGCCAGCGTTACTGGGGCACGCCCATCCCGATGCTGCACGGTGAGGACGGCTCGATCACGCCCGTTCCCGCCGACCAGCTGCCGGTGACGCTGCCCTCGGTCGAGGGTCTCGACCTGAAGCCGAAGGGCACCTCGCCGCTCGGCGCGGCCACCGACTGGGTCGAGGTCACCGACCCCGAGACGGGCCAGACGCTGCTGCGCGACCCCGACACGATGGACACCTTCGTCGACAGCTCCTGGTACTACCTGCGCTTCCTGTCGCCGAACAGCGAGACCGAGGCGTTCTCGGGTCGCGAGGCCAACAAGTGGGGCCCCGTCGACTTTTACATCGGCGGCGTCGAGCACGCGATCCTGCACCTGCTGTACGCGCGCTTCATCACCAAGGCGCTGTTCGACATGGGTCTGGTGGAGTTCACCGAGCCGTTCTCGAGCCTCATCAACCAGGGCATGGTCATCCTCGACGGCACGAAGATGTCGAAGAGCAAGGGCAACCTCGTGCTGTTCCAGGAGGAGCTCGACGCCCACGGTGGCGACGCGCTGCGCGTCGCGCTCGCCTTCGCGGGCCCCGTGGAAGACGACAAGGACTGGAACGACGTCTCGACCACGGGTGCGGCGAAGTTCCTCGCCCGCGCCCTGCGCATCGCGCACGACGTCGACAGCGAGACCGACGTGGTCTGGGCCGAGGGCGATGCCTCGCTCCGCCGTGTCACGCACCGCCTGCTGGCGGATGCCGCGAACCTCGTCGAACAGACGAAGTTCAACGTCGTCGTCGCCCGCCTGATGGAGCTGGTCAACGCCACCCGCAAGGCCATCGACGGGAAGGCCGGCGCGAGCGACCCCGCCGTCCGCGAGGCGGCCGAGGTCATCGCCATGACCCTCGACCTCTTCGCCCCCCACACCGCGGAAGAGATGTGGGCGACGCTCGGCTACGACGGCTTCGTGGGGCTCGCGACCTGGCGTCAGGCCGACCCGACGCTGCTCGTCGAAGACACCGTCACCGCCGTCGTGCAGATCGACGGCAAGGTGCGCGGCACGCTCGAGGTCTCGGCCAAGATCGGCGCCGAGGAGCTCGAGGCCCTCGCCCGCGGCGACGAGCGCATCGTCCGCGCCCTGGGCGAGCGCGAGATCGTGCGCGCGGTGGTGCGTCCGCCGAAGGTGGTCAGCTTCTCGACGAAGTAGGTTCTCGTTCCGGATGCCACGTTCCCGACGCTCTGCGGAGTGCGGGGGCGTGGCATCCGTCGTTCTCGGGGGCGGTGTCGCGGGATTCAGCGAGGGCGGGAGTAGATCGTTCCGTCGCGGGCGCGATCAAGAAACCCGGCGTCGACGAGGTAGCGACGCATGGCCGCGACGTCGTCGACGACCTCCGCGAGCCGGTCGTTGAGGGCTCCCTCGCTCAGCGTCTCGCCGGGCTGCATCATCCGCTCGGCGAGACGCGCGAGGACCTCGTCGCGATCGGCGGCCCGGGATGGGTACGTCACGAGCCGACCGTCGACGAAGAAGCGGTTCGCACCTGTCGGGCGGGGCGGCGAGGGTGCGGCGGCGAGAGCCACACGGAAGACGTCGGGCTCGATGCGCCACCCCGCCCCGTCGGGCGAGATGAGGCCCGCCTCACGCAGGGAGTCGAGGACGCGCCTCCGCTTTCCGGGCGACAGCGCGTCCAGCGCCGGCTCGACGGATGTGTCGAGCACGATCCGCGCGTAGACCTCGCGCGCGCTGTCGTCGGCGAGAGCGGAGACCAGGGCGCGCCAGGCGTTCGGAGACACCGCTCCAGGGTATGCGCGGGTTCTGCACATCGGGCGATAGCAACCGCCTGTCCACGGAACGGCAGTTTCCGCCCGCGCGGCGGGGCCCGTCTGCCTATCGTCGTCGCGTGACCGATACGCCCCTTCCCGACACCGCGATGGCCTCGCGTGCCGTGGGCGATGCGTCCCCGCAGGCTGCAGCGGCACCGGGGGAGCGCGGGGCCGAACCTCCGTCGAACGGTGCCCTGCAGCCGCGCACCCGCCTGGGGATCGGCGCGGTCATCGTGCTGGTGCTCCTCGCGTTCGCCGTGACGATCTTCATCGGGATGCTGCGGGGTGCGACCGGCGCGGAGGTCATCGAGCCCACGGCATCGCCCTCTTCCTCCTCCCGGGCGATACCGGCGGCGACGGGGCTGTACGCCCACGTCGCCGGAGCGGTTCGTGAGCCGGGACTGTATCGCTTGGACGCCGGTGACCGGGTCGCCGATGCGATCGCCCGAGCCGGGGGCTTCGCCGAAGACGCGCAGCGCGACGGGGTGAACCTCGCCCGTCCCGTGGCCGACGGCGAGCAGATCGTCGTCCCCGTCGTCGGGGCCGAGACGGCCGCTCCCGCCTCGGGCGCGGGCGGCGACTCGAGCGGGCCGCTCGACCTCAACACCGCGACCCGCGACCAGCTCGACGAGCTTCCCCGCGTCGGACCGGCGATGGCCGACCGCATCCTCGCGTGGCGCGAGGCGAACGGACGATTCACCAGCGTCGACGATCTGCTCTCCGTGCCGGGAATCGGCGAGAAGATGCTCGCCGGGCTGCGAGACCTGGTGCGCGTGTGAGGGGTCGCCCCGGGGCGCGCCGGCGCTCTCTCCGCGCGGTCTCCGTCGCCGCGGCGACCTGGATCACGGCCGGCGTGGCCACCCTGATCCCGGATGCCGCCCCGCTCACGGTGGCCCTCGCTCTGGCGGCCTGCGTGGCCACCGCGCTCCTCGCGTGGCGAGGCGTGGCGCTGCTGGCCGTCGTTGCCGTGGCTCTCGCGTGCTCGTCCGCGACCGCGGGGGCCGTTGCCTCCGTGGGTCCGACCCGTTCCCAGATCGCCGCGCTCGAAGCCGGCGGGGGGAGGCAACTCACCCTCGCGGTGACCGTCACCGGACGCATCGACGGGTCGCCCGACGGCGGCGCGTGGTTCGACGCGGTCGCTTCGAGCGTCCGCGCGGGAAAGCTGAGCGTGACGGGTACGATCCCCACGCGCGTCCTCGTCGACGCGGAGGGGCGGGCCGCGCTGGCCGTCGCGAGCATGGGCAGCGAGGTCCGGCTGACAGGGAGAGCCGTCCCTTCCGACCCGGGGGAGCGAGCCGCGCTCGTCGTGCGGGCGACCTCGATCGAGTCCGCCTCGACTCCGACAGGGATGTGGGCGTTCTTCGAGGGGCTCCGCGACGGACTCGTCACCTCGACGCGCGGCCTTCCGCAGCCGGGGGCGGGTCTTGTGCCGGGTCTCGCGGTGGGTGATACCTCGAGCCTCGACCCCGCCACCGAAGCCGCGATGAATGCGTCCTCGCTCTCGCACCTCACCGCGGTGTCGGGGGCGAACTGCGCGATCGTCGTCGGTGCGGCGTTCGCTCTTTTGGCGCTCTGCGGTGCCTCCCGCGTCGTGCGGGTGGTTGGCGCGATGCTCGTGCTCACGGCCTTCGTCACCCTCGTCACACCCGAGCCGAGTGTCGTCCGCGCCGCCGCGATGGCAGCGGTGGCCATGCTCGCGCTGGCGCTCGGGCGCCCCGCGATCGGTGTCGCGGTGCTCTCGCTCGCGGTGACGGTGCTGCTGGTGGTCGACCCGTGGCTCTCCCGGTCCCTCGGCTTCGCCCTCTCCGCCGCGGCCACCGGTGCCCTGCTCGTGCTCGCCCGTCCGCTGGCCGGCGGCCTGGAGCGCTGGATGCCACGCGCCCTCGCGCTCGCCCTCGCTGTGCCCACCTCGGCCCAGCTCGTGTGCGGACCGCTGATCGTGCTCATCGACCCGCACGTCCCCCTGCTCGGCGTCGCGGCGAATCTCGTCGCCGACCCTGCCGCCGCTCCGGCGACGATCGCGGGGGCCCTGGCCTGCATCGCCCCGTTTCCTTGGCTTCGGGACGGACTGACGGCCCTCGCCTGGGTGCCGGCGGCGTGGATCGCCGCGGTCGCGCACACCACCGCGGCGGTGACGGCGCAGAACCTGCCGTGGCCCGACGGGCTCGCGGGGGCCGCGCTGCTGGCCGTGGTGGGTGCGGCCATCAGCGTCTGCGTCGTGCGACCCCGGAGGCTTCCCCGGATCACCGCGCTCTCCTCTGCCGCCGTCGCCGTCGTCCTCGGCCTCGTGCTGGGCCAGACGGCCGTGCGCACGGTCGCGGGCCCCCTGACCGTACCCAGCGCGTGGCAGGTCGCGATGTGCGATGTCGGTCAGGGCGACGCGACGCTGTGGCGATCGGGCGACGCCGTCGCTCTCGTGGACACCGGGCCCGAGCCCGAAGCCCTGACGCGGTGCCTGCAGACGTTCGGGGTGGACCGTCTGGCTCTCGTCGTCCTCACGCACTTCGACCTCGACCACGTCGGCGGATCGTCGGCAGTCGTGGGCCGGGCCGATCTCGTCGTCCACGGCCCACCCGATGGCGCGGCCGACAAGCGTTTGCTCGACCGGTTCGCCGCCGCGGGGGCGCGGATCCGACCCGCGGGGATCGGGCTGACGGGATCCGTCGGCACGACGCGGTGGCAGGTGCTCGGGCCGCCGCCGAACGCCGACCCCGGCAACGACGCGTCCGTCGCCCTCGATGTGGTCGGAACGGGCTTTCCCCGCACCGTCCTGCTCGGCGATCTCGGTGAGCAGGCGCAGTCTGCTCTCCGACGCCGCATCGATGTTCCGCGCGTGCAGGTGGTGAAGGTGTCGCACCACGGCAGCGCCGACCAGGATCCTCTGCTCTACCGAGGCCTTCTCCCGAGGATCGGGCTCATCGGTGTGGGCGCCGACAACGACTACGGTCATCCGACCGCGAAGCTCCTCGGCATCCTGACGTCTCTCGGCACCACCGCCGCGCGCACCGATCGCGACGGCGCCCTGGCCGTCTGGCTCGACGGTGAGGGGCGGGTGACACTGTGGCGAGAGCGGGCGGGTGCGGATGACGGGAGTCCCGCGTCGACCGGCGATGTCGGAACCGATCGGTAGGCTGGGGGAGTGACCCCGGCTCCCCGACGCTCCGCGCCTGCCAAGGCGAAGTCGGCCATTCCGCAGGTGTCGTGGCGGTCTCCCCAGCCCGCGCCCCTCGTCCTGGTCTCCGGCCCCGAAGAGGTCTGCGCCGAGCGCGCGATCGCTGGCATTCGATCGATGTTGAAGAGCGAAGACCCGAGCCTCGAGGTCACCGACATCCGCGCCGACGACTACGCCGCCGGCACCCTGCTCAGCGTCACGTCGCCCTCGCTGTTTGGCGAACCCCGCCTCGTGCGGGTCAGCGGCGTCGAGAAATGCAGCGACACCTTCCTCACCGAGGCGGTGTCGTACCTCGCCCACCCGCAAGAGGGTGCCACGGTCGTCCTTCGTCACACGGGAGCCAGCGTTCGCGGCAAGAAGCTGCTCGACGGCATCCGCGCCGGTCAGGGCAGCGGCATCGAGATCGCCTGCCCCGCGGTCAAGCGCGACTCGGATCGCTTCGACTTCGCGGTCGGCGAGTTCAAGGCCGCGCAGAAGCGTATCGCCCCGGTCGCCCTCCGCTCGCTCGTTTCCGCGTTCGCCGACGACCTCACCGAGCTCGCCGCCGCCTGCCAGCAGCTCATCTCCGACGTCCCCGGCGACATCGACGAGCGCACGGTCGAGCGCTACTACGGGGGGCGCGTCGAGACCTCGGCCTTCACCGTGGCCGACACCGCCATCGCCGGGCAGTACGGGCCCGCTCTTCTCGCGCTGCGGCACGCGCTGGCATCCGGAGCCGATCCCGTGCCCCTCGTCGCCGCCGTCGCCATGAAGCTGCGCACCATGGCCCGTGTCGCGGGAACCCGGGAGTCGTCGTCGATGCTCGCGCAGCGCCTCGGCATGAAGGACTGGCAGGTCGACCGCGCCCGCCGCGACCTCGTCGGGTGGACCGGCAACACGCTGGGCATGGCGATCCATGCCACCGCACGCGCCGACGCCGAGGTCAAGGGCGCATCGCGAGACCCCGTCTTCGCTCTCGAGCGCATGATCACGATCATCGCGACACGGGCACCCTACGGCGGCTGATCGGCCGTCTGCGTTTCCGGATCGCTCCGACCCGCCGCAGCGCGCCTACACGACGCTACGGCGGGGTCGGAGTCAGGCCGCAGATGCTATCCGCGCATCGAGGATCTCGAGCAGACGCCGACGCCACGGAGTCGCCGACCACCCGTGGTCCGCGCCGTCCACGACGGTGAGCGACGCGCCCGGCAGCAGATCCGCGTATCGCGTGCCGTATTCCACCGGCACGATCATGTCCTGCGTTCCGTGTACGACATCCGCGGGACCGGTGTACTGCGCGACCGGGCCGTACACGTCGAGCCCCGCGGTCACCTCGTCGATGAACGCCATGCCCAGCGGCATCCCCCCGAAATCGAACCAGCCCTGTTCGCGAGCCGGCGCGAGGGGCTGGCCCTGGATGGCGTCGTGCACCGTGATGTCGTCGACGACGACACCCGCCGGAGACCACAGCGTCAACGTGCGAACCAGCTCGGGCACGTGAGCCGCGGCGAGAGCGGACTCCACCGCGCCGAGGCTGTGCGCCACGACATCGACGGGCCCCTCGACGGCGAAGGCACGGATCATGCCGACCACCTGATGGATCTCGTCGCCGATCGTGATGTCGGCGAACTCGCCGTCGCTCACGCCCTGGCCGAGCCGGCTGTAGCTGCGAACCACGGCGCCACGATCGACGAGGTGACGCGCCGTCTGCACGAACAGCTGGTGCCCGCCCGTCGCGTCGGCACTGAAGCCGTGAACCAGGAGCACTCGCGGCGCGTCGGCGGAGGCGCCGGCGACGGGCTCCCACTGCCATCCGCGCAGAGTGCGACCGCCGTGGGAGAGGCTGAGGGGCGTGAGTCGCGGGTCGGCGGCCATCAGTTCGTCCGCTCCGACCAGCCGGCGGGCAGGTCGCCGGGGGCGGTGTCGATCACGGTCTCGTCGTTCTCGCCGACGTGTTCGAAGAGCGTGATGTGGGCGAACTCCGGAACGACGTAGATCGGGTAGGTAGGACCCTCGTCGCGGTAGCGCTGCATGTCGTCGAGGTGGTCGTTCTGGAAGAGCACGGTCTTGTGCCCGTCGAGCTCGATCCAGCGCGGGAAGAAGATGGTGCCGTGCAGCACTCGAGACGCGGGGAGCACGTTCACGACGACGCTCGTACCCGTCGGCTCGTTCCACGAGACCTTGTAGACACCCGGCGCGAGAGCGACGAGGTCCACCGTCTGATCCTTCACCCAGCGACCGCCGACGTGGCCGCTGTGGATGCGGTAGTCGATCGTCGTGGCGTTCTTGGCGTACATCTCGTACTGCCAGCCGTTGGCGTAGGTGTAGATGAAGCGGTGGCCGACGATGCCGGAAAGATCCTGGGTCGGCTCGGGGTGGGCGACGGTGGTGGTGATATCCATGCGATGATTTTGTGACCAAATTAGTTTTCTGTCAAACACTTCGGGCTCGTACACTTGCCCCATGGCTGAGGGCACCTCGATCACCGCGCGACTGCTGAGCGACCGGCTCGGCCCCCTCCGCCGCGCCGTCTCGCGGGCCTCCCGGTCGTCCGCCGCTCTGCCCGACATCCCCGACGCGCAGATCGAGGTCATGCGCTGCCTTTCGACGACCGGCACCCGCACCCCGTCGGAGCTCGCCGACGCGCTCGGTCTCGCGCGCTCGACCGTCAGCAACCTGCTGTCGCAGATGGAGCGGAGCGAACTCGTCGAACGCCGTCTTGTCTCGGGAGACGGGCGCCGCACCCAGGTCGGGCTGACCCCCCTCGCCGCCGCGCGACTGCGCGCCTTCGACGACGCCGCGACCGCGGTGCTCGTCGCCGCGCTTCAGGATCTCCCCGACGGCGATGCCGCGGCCATCGCCGCAGCCCTCCCCGCACTCGAACGCCTGCACGACCGCGTCGTCGACCGGTGAGTCGACGCGGCCGATGCGGGCCGCCGAAGGTCGAGCCAGATCAGGTCGACGCACAGCAAAAGGCCCGCCCCGCGCAATGCGGAGCGGGCCTCGAGGATCGGCGACTCAGAGAGCGGCGACCGACTTCGCGATGGCCGACTTGCGGTTCGCGGCCTGGTTCTGGTGGATGACACCCTTGCTCACGGCCTTGTCGAGCTTCTTGGTCGCGGTGGCGAGCGCCTTGAGGGCAGCTTCCTTGTCACCGGCGACGACGGCCTCGTTGGTGCGACGCACGTGCGTGCGGAGTTCGCTCTTGACGGCCTTGTTGCGCTCGCGCGCCTTCTCGTTGGTCTTGTTGCGCTTGATCTGCGACTTGATGTTCGCCACGTCGAGGGTCTTTCGTTTGAGTGAGTATGGGATTGTGCCGGGCGAGCGGTAGAGGGGCGCTGCACCGGCGATCGTGGAGGTCGGGAAAAACCCCACACGCAAGCCAAGGACCGAGTCTATCAGGTCGCTGCCTCGATCGTGGTGAGCGCCACCTCCAACAGCGCGTTGAACACGCGTGGTCGCATCGCCGTGACGAGGTGCGTCGTGCGCGGGACCACGACGAGCTCCGCGTGGCGCGCGACGGCGAGGAACAACCTCTCGTTCATCCGCAGTTGGTCCCATTGCCCGTTCACGAACCACAGGGGCACGTCGATCCGGCGGAGGGATGCCAGCAGGTCCAGCGTCGAAAGCGACGCCAGGGCCGTGTCCTGCGCGTCGAAGGCGTACCCGCCGGCTCCGAAATCAGGCCGCGTCTCCGGAGGGAGCGTGCGATCGAGCACGCGGTTCGTCAGGCCCAGGCCGCGATCGGGAAGGCTGTCGAAGCGTCGCGTGAAGAACCGGTAGGCAGACAGCCCGATTCCGCGGGGGATCGAGGTGCAAGACGCCGCCACGAACCCCGCCACCGGAGGCCGATCCTCGCCGCCGACGTAATCGATGCCCAGCAGCCCACCCATCGAGTGCCCCACCAGCAGCACGGGGCCGAGCGTCGCGGCATCCCGTACCGCTGCGTCGATCGACGCGAACGCCTCATCGAGGGTGAACGCCTCACCCCGGCGCGTCCCGTGCCCGGGGAGGTCGACGGCGGTGACGGGCGTACCTCGGTCTCGCAGATAAGCAACCTGTGCGCGCCACATCGTCGAAGACGTGCGGATGCCGTGCACGAGCACGACCCGGACCGCCACGGCATCCATCGTAGAAGCGCGAGAACCGCCGGGCGCCCAGGCCCCGCTGCGTCGAGATCACGTAGCCTCGCCCAGGTCACACGACATACCGTGTGGCTCTGCCCAGATCACGTGATCTCGCGTCAGAAGCAGGGCGCCAGAAGCACCGGATGCCGGAACCCTGAGCACCCGCGGACGGGGATGTCGGCGCACCACCGTAGAATCGACGGAACATGTCACCGCGCGCCCTGAAGCCCCTCGAGCCGTCTGCCACTCCGCCGGAGCAGATCCGCAACTTCTGCATCATCGCTCACATCGACCACGGCAAGTCGACGTTGGCTGACCGCATGCTGCAGATCACCGGCGTGGTCAGCGACCGCGATATGCGGGCCCAGTACCTCGACCGCATGGACATCGAGCGCGAGCGCGGCATCACGATCAAGTCGCAGGCCGTGCGCATGCCGTGGTCGACCACCGACGGCACCTTCGCCCTCAACATGATCGACACGCCCGGGCACGTCGACTTCACCTACGAGGTCAGTCGGTCTCTCGCCGCCTGCGAGGGCGCGATCCTGCTGGTCGACGCCGCTCAGGGCATCGAGGCTCAGACGCTGGCCAACCTGTATCTGGCGCTCGAGAACGACCTGACGATCATCCCGGTGCTGAACAAGATCGACCTGCCCGCGGCCGACCCCGACAAGTACGCCGCCGAGCTCGCAGGCCTCATCGGCGGCGACCCTGCCGACGTGCTGCGCGTCAGCGGGAAGACCGGCATGGGCGTCGAGGAGCTGCTCGATCTGATCGTCGAGAAGATCCCGGCCCCGGTCGGCAAGGCCGACGCCCCGGCACGCGCGATGATCTTCGACTCGGTCTACGACGCCTACCGCGGCGTCGTCACCTACGTGCGCATGATCGACGGTTCGCTGCAGCCGCGCGAACGACTGCAGATGATGTCGACCGGCGCGACACACGAGGCCCTCGAGATCGGCGTGTCCAGCCCCGAGCCGGTGCCCACCAAGGGGCTCGGCGTCGGCGAGGTCGGTTACCTCATCACGGGCGTGAAGGACGTACGTCAGTCCAAGGTGGGCGATACGATCACGACGCACCGCAAGCCCGCCACCGATGCGCTCCCCGGCTACACCGATCCGAAGCCCATGGTCTTCTCGGGCATCTACCCGATCGACGGCAGCGACTACGCCGAGCTGCGCGAGGCGCTCGACAAGCTGAAGCTCTCCGACGCCTCGCTGCAGTACGAGCCCGAGACGTCCGTCGCTCTCGGCTTCGGCTTCCGCTGCGGATTCCTGGGCCTCCTGCACCTCGAGATCATCACCGAGCGTCTCTCGCGCGAGTTCGGGCTCGACCTGATCACCACCGCGCCGTCGGTGACGTACGAGGTCACCACCGACACCGGTGAGACCGTGTCGGTCACCAACCCCAGCGAGTACCCCGACGGGCGCGTCGCCTCGGTCTCGGAGCCGATCGTCAAGGTCGGCATCCTGCTTCCAAAGGATTACGTCGGCACCGTCATGGAGCTCTGCCAGACGCGCCGCGGCACCCTGCTCGGCATGGAGTACCTCAGCGAGGACCGCGTCGAGCTGCGCTACCACATGCCCCTCGGCGAGATCGTGTTCGACTTCTTCGACCACCTCAAGTCGCGCACCCAGGGTTACGCGAGCCTCGACTACGAACCGGCCGGTCAGCAGACCGCCGACCTGGTCAAGGTCGACATCCTGCTGCAGGGCGACAAGGTCGACGCGTTCAGCTCGATCGTGCACCGCGAGAAGGCCTATGCGTACGGCACGCTCATGGCCGAGCGCCTGCGCAAACTCATCCCTCGCCAGCAGTTCGAGGTGCCCATCCAGGCCGCGATCGGTGCGCGCATCATCGCGCGCGAAACGATCCGCGCCATCCGCAAAGACGTCCTGGCCAAGTGCTACGGCGGTGACATCACCCGAAAGCGCAAGCTCCTCGAAAAGCAGAAAGAGGGCAAGAAGCGCATGAAGATGGTGGGCCGCGTCGAGGTTCCGCAGGAGGCGTTCATCGCCGCCCTGTCGGGCGACGTCGAGACCAAGAAGTAACGCACCACACCGAGAGGGGTGAACCATGCGCAGGCAGAACTTCACCGATGACACGGTCGACTACGCGGCTGTCGGCGCCACCCAGGCGCACGATCTGATGCAGTACCCGCCCGAGAACTCCGTTCCCGCAGAGGACGCGTGGCGCATCGGCAGCGGTGAGGAGCGCTTCGCCTCGGCGAGCGAGCTGCTGCTGTCGTGGGCGCCGCTGCGTGCCGGCGAGCTGAGCATCAGCGATGTGCGCCCGGCATCGGGCGAGGGGTACTCGGGCGTCGGCTTCGACGCCGACGGCGCACCCGTCGCGCCCAGCAGCCTCGAGGCCGAGCAGCGTTTCGCCGCCGACGGCACGCCCTTCGTCAGCCCTGGGACGGGTATCCGCCTGCACGGCAAGGTCGACGGTCACCGCGCCGACGCCGAGCTGCGCGTCATCTCGGTCTTCGAAGAACCGCGCCGCGTCGGGTTCATCCTCGGCACGGTCGGTCACTCGATCGTCAGCGGCGAAGAGCTGTTCGCGGTCGAGTGGCGCGACAACGACGAGGTCTGGCTCGTGGTCCGCGCGTTCGATCGCCCCACCGCTCCCACCTACCGCCTCTTCACCAGCCGCGTGCGTCGCCGCCGCAAGGCGCTGTTCGCCCGGTACCTGCGCGCCATCTCGCCGCTGTACGCGTCCTGATGGGCGGTCCCCTCCCGCTCGGAGACCCCGCCCCCGTCGACGGACACCTGCCGGCCGACCTCGACATCGACCCGGCGGCCGATTTCGGCGTGTACCTGCACGTTCCCTTCTGCCGGGTGCGCTGCGGCTACTGCGATTTCAACACGTACACCGCGAGTGAGCTGCGCGGCGCCCGGCAAGACGACTTCGCCGACACGCTCGCCGCCGAAGTACGCCTGGCGGGGGGAGTGATGGATGCCGCGGGCGGACGCCGCCCGGCATCCACCGTGTTCTTCGGAGGAGGAACGCCCACGCTTCTGCCGCCGGGGGATCTGGCGCGGATGCTCGCAGCGGTGCGCGACGAGTTCGGGATCGACGCCGCTGCCGAGGTCACCGTCGAGGCGAACCCCGACACGGTCGACGACGCCGTCGCGCGCACGCTCGCCGACGCCGGAGTCACCCGCCTGTCGATCGGCATGCAGTCGGCGCGGCCGCACGTGCTCGCGGTCCTCGACCGCACGCACGACCCCCTGAACGTCGCCACCGCCGTGGCCGCAGCTCGCCGGGCCGGCCTCGACGTGTCGGTCGACCTCATCTACGGGGCGCCGGGGGAGTCGCTCGACGACTGGCGTGCGTCGCTCGAGGCTGCCATCGCGCTCGAACCCGACCACATCTCGGCGTACGCGCTGATCGTCGAAGACGGCACGAAGCTCGCGCGCCAGATCCGCTCGGGCGACGTGGCCATGCCCGACGACGATCTGCAGGCCGACATGTACGAGCTGGCCGACGAGCTGCTCGGTGCCGCCGGGTTCGACTGGTACGAGGTGTCGAACTGGTCGCGGGGCGTCTCGCACCGCTCGCGGCACAACCTCGCCTACTGGCGCGGGAGCGACTGGTGGGGGTTCGGCCCCGGTGCGCACAGTCACGTCGGCGGCCTGCGCTGGTGGAACGTGAAGCACCCCGCGGCGTACGCGCAGCGCCTGGCCGCGCTCGAGTCTCCGGCCGCGGCGCGGGAACGCCCCGACGAGACGGCGCGCCGACTCGAATCGGTGCTGCTGCGCAGCCGTATCCGCGAGGGGCTGGCGGTCTCGGAGATCCTCGGCGAAGGGCGTAAGGCGGTGGCATCCCTCATCGCCGACGGCCTGATCGAGGGCCGGGATGCGGTGAGGGGACGCATCGTGCTGACCCTGCGCGGGCGCCTGCTGGCGGATGCCGTGGTGCGAGCGCTCACGGTCTGATCCGCGAGCCCCCGGCACCGTGTCGGACCGATCCCGTAGAATTGGCACTCCGCAGATGCGAGTGCCAGACGGGAGGAGCAGCTCATGGTGTCGGAACGAGGCCTCCAGGTGCTCCGCGCGATCGTCCAGGATTACGTCGATACGCGCGAACCCGTCGGCAGCAAGGCGATCGTCGACCGCCACGCGTTCGGGGTGTCGGCGGCGACGATCCGCAACGACATGGCATTGCTCGAGGACGAAGAGCTCATCGTCGCCCCGCATACCTCGTCGGGGCGCGTCCCCACCGATAAGGGCTACCGCGTCTTCGTCGATCACCTCGCAGAACTCCGCCCGCTCTCGGGCGCCCAGCGCAGCGCGATCACCTCGTTCCTCGATGAAGCGGGCGATCTCGACGACCTGCTCGCCCGCACCGTCCGCGCGCTCACCCAGCTGACCGGACAAGTCGCGATCGTGCAGTATCCCTCGTTCGCCCGTGCGAACGTGACCCACGTCGAGCTCGTCGCCCTCGGCGGACCGCGCGTGCTGGTGATCCTCGTCACCGACACTGGCCGGGTGTCGCAACGGATCGCTCTCGTGCCCGCCGAGCCGAGCGAGGCAGACATCGTGCAGCTGCGCGCCCGCGTGGGGGCGGTGCTGGTCGGACGCAGCGTCGCCGACAGCTCGCACCAGGTGCAGGCGGTGCTCGCCGACGGACCACGGCCCGGTGTCGCCCTCGACGCGATCTCCGACGCGGTGCTGCGCATCGTGGGCGAAGAGCTGGAGGAGTTCCGCCAGGACCGCCTCGTCATGGCCGGGGCCGCGACGCTCGCCCGGCGCGAGTCCGACTTCCGCGGCAGCATCTACCCGCTGCTCGAGGCCATCGAGGAGCAGGTGACGCTCCTGCGTCTGATGAGCGAGATGGTCGCCGACGAGAAGGGCCTGTCGGCCAGCATCGGCCGCGAGAACGAGCCCTTCGGTCTCGTCGAGGCCTCGGTGCTGGCCAGCCGCTACGACGGCTCGACGGGCGGAGCGCGTGTCGGCCTGCTGGGCCCTACCCGCATGGATTACTCCTCCAATCTCGCGGCGGTCCGAGCCGTCGCGCACTATCTGACCCGGATGCTCGAAGACGACGACACGTCTCGCTGACGCCGAACTCACCGAGCACCCCACCCGAGAACGACCCCGCGCAAGCGGACAGGAAGGCGATTGTGGCTGACCACTACGAGGTCCTCGGCGTCGAACGCGACGCCAGCCCCGAAGACATCAAGAAGGCGTATCGCCGTCTGGCGCGCCAGCTGCACCCCGATGTGAACCCCGGAGACGACGCCTCAGAGCGCTTCAAGCTCGTCACCCACGCCTACGACGTGCTGAGCGACCCGGAGCAGCGTCGCCGCTACGACATGGGGGGCGACCAGAGCCCCTTCGGCGGCGGGGGAGCGGCCGGCTTCGGAGGCTTCAGCGACATCTTCGAGACGTTCTTCGGTGGCGGCGGTCAGGGCGGCGGCGGCCGCGGACCCCGTCCGCGTTCGCGTCGTGAGCGCGGCCAGGATGCCCTCGTGCGCGTCACCCTCGACCTGGGCGACGTCGTCTTCGGTACCCACCGCGACCTCGAGGTCGACACCGCCGTGCTGTGCGAGACCTGCCAGGGAGCCTGCACGCAGCCCGGCACCAGCGAGGTCACCTGCGACATCTGCCACGGCTCCGGCCACGTGCAGCGCACGGTGCGCAGCCTGCTCGGCAACGTCGTCACCAGCGCTCCCTGCAGTGTCTGCCAGGGTCACGGCACGACCATTCCGTACCCGTGCGGCACCTGTCAGGGGCAGGGGCGCGTGCGCGCCCGCCGCACGGTGTCGGTCGACATCCCCGCCGGTGTGGAGTCGGGCCTGCGCCTGCAGCTGCCCGGCTCCGGCGAGGTCGGGCCCGCGGGCGGTCCCAACGGCGACCTCTATCTCGAGATCACCGTCGAGACGCACGAGTCCTTCAGCCGAGAGGGCGATGATCTGGTCGCGACCCTCGAGGTGTCGATGCCGGATGCCATCCTCGGCACGAACACCACGATCCAGTCCCTCGACGGCAGCGTCGACCTCGAGGTGCGACCGGGCGTGCAATCCGGCGACGTCCTGACCATCAAGGGCCGCGGGATCACGCCGCTGCGGGGGAGCCAGCGCGGAGACCTCCGCGTCGGCGTGCACGTCGTCACCCCCACCCGCCTCGACCACAAGGAGCGCGCCCTCATCGAGGAGTTCGCGAAGCGCACGAAGGCCCCGAAGCCCCGCCTGGCCGAGCACCAGCAGGGCATGTTCAGCAAGTTCCGCGACCGCTTCCGGCACTGATCGTGGCACTGCACTTCGTCACCGACGACGCCGGTTCCGCCCGACCGGGAGACACCGTCGAGCTCACCGGCGCCGAGGCGCACCACGCCTCGGCCGTCCGGCGCGTGCGCGTCGACGAGGCGGTGACGCTCGGCGACGGTCGCGGTGTATGGCTGTCGGGCATCGTGACCGCGGCGACCCCGAAACAGGTCGACGTGCGCGTCACCGGGCGCGACGAGCTGCCCGCGCCCACTCCGCGCTTCGTGCTCGTCCAGGCCCTCGCCAAGGGTGACCGCGACGAACTCGCCGTTCAGGCAGCCACCGAGCTCGGTGTCGATGCGATTGTGCCGTGGCAGGCAGCGCGAAGCGTCTCGCGCTGGGATTCGAAGGCCGAGAAGGGTCTCGCGCGCTGGCGCGCCATCGTCCGTGAAGCGGCGAAGCAGGCTCACCGTGCCTGGATACCCGAGGTCCGGGCGGTTGCGCGCACCGCCGACCTCGTCGAGGCTGGGGGCACCGCTGTGATCCTGGTGCTCGAGCCGTCGGCATCCGCTCGCCTCACCGAGGTGACCGCGGAGGCGTCGGACGGCCGCGAGGTGCTGCTCGTCGTCGGCCCGGAGGGCGGGATCGCGCCCGAGGAGCTCTCAGCGCTCGTGGCGGCCGGCGCGCGGCTCGTACGCCTCGGAGACACGGTGCTGCGGACATCGACCGCGGGGGCTGCGGCGATCTCGGTGCTGTCGGCGGCATACGGGCGCTGGTGACGGCGTTTCACCTTTCCGCCCCGGCGCTCGCGGGGATCGAGGCCCGACGTCTCCGCCCCGACCTCCAGCCCGTGCCGGCGCCTCGGAGAGCGACGGATGCCGGAACCCCCGACCTGGGTGTCGGAGGCCGTCACTAGACTGGATGCTATGAGCGAACCGTCGATCTTCACGCGCATCCTGCGGGGCGAGATCCCCGCCGAGATCGTGGCCGAGACCGAGAACGCCTTCGCGATCCGCGACATCGCGCCTCAGGCGCCGGTGCACCTGCTCGTCATCCCCAAGACGCAGCAGTACCGCAACGTCGTCGAGCTGGCCGCGGGCGATCCCGACCTGCTCGCCGAGATCATCGGGCTCGCCCATTCGGTTGCCGCCGCGCACGCCGACGGCGACTTCCGCCTCATCTTCAACACCGGCGAGGGCGCCGGCCAGACCGTCTTCCATGTGCACGCCCACGTCCTCGCGGGTGGCCTGAACGAAAAGAGCTTGGGTGGCTGATTCCGCCGAAGAAACCGTCTCCGACCACATCCAGGTCGACGGCGTGGCCATGGTGCAGCTTCTCGGCCCGCAGGATCGCCTCCTCCGCGTGGTCGAGAAGGAACACCCCGACGTCGACGTGCACGTGCGCGGCAACGAGATCACCCTGTCGGGCGCACCCGGTGCGGTGCGCGCGGCCCGCGGCCTCGTCGACGAACTGCTCAGCATGACCCGCTCGGGGCAGGGCCTCGACCCGTCCGACGTGTCGAGCTCGAACCGCATGCTCTCCGACGGCGGTCCCCGACCCTCCGAGGTGATGGGCGAGGCGATCCTCTCGTCGCGCGGCAAGACCATCCGTCCCAAGACCGCGGGCCAGAAAGAGTACGTCGACGCGATCGACGAGAACACCATCGTCTTCGGCATCGGCCCCGCCGGTACCGGCAAGACCTATCTGGCCATGGCCAAGGCCGTGCAGGCGCTGCAGCGCAAAGAAGTCAACCGCATCATCCTGACGCGGCCGGCCGTCGAGGCGGGGGAGCGGCTCGGGTTCCTCCCGGGCACGCTCACCGACAAGATCGACCCCTATCTGCGCCCGCTCTACGACGCGCTTAACGAGATGATGGACCCCGACATCGTCCCCAAGCTCATGGCGACCGGCACGATCGAGGTCGCGCCGCTGGCGTACATGCGCGGTCGCACGTTGAACGACTCCTTCGTCGTGCTCGACGAGGCGCAGAACACCACGCCCGAGCAGATGAAGATGTTCCTCACGCGCCTCGGCTTCGGCACGCGCATGGTCGTGACCGGTGACATCACGCAGGTCGATCTCCCGCAGGGTGCCTCGGGACTGCGACTCGTCACGCGCGTACTCGACGACATCGACGACATCCATTTCTCCCGCCTCACCAGCGACGACGTCGTGCGCCACAACCTCGTGGGCCGCATCGTCGACGCCTACAGCGAGTACGACGAGAAGCGCCTTGCCGCACGTCGCGAACGCGACGAGGCATCCGAATTCGCCACCCGTGCGGAGCGACGCGGCCCGAGCGCCGCCGGTCCCCGCGATCACCTCCCGAGACGAAACCGCTCATGACGATCGAGATCAACAACGAGTCCGACCACCAGATCGACGAGCAGGTCCTGCTGCGTCTGATGGAGTACAACCTCGCGGAACTGCACGTGAGTGCCGACGCCGACGTGGCCATCGTGCTCGTCGACGAGGGCGCCATGGAATCCCTCCACGTGCAGTGGATGGACGAGCCCGGCCCCACCGATGTGCTCAGCTTTCCGATGGACGAGCTGCGTCCCGGTTCCGAAGACGCCCCCACGCCCGCGGGCTTGCTCGGCGACATTGTTCTCTGCCCGGCTGTGGCCGAAACCCAGGCCGTCGCCGCGAAGCACTCCACGCAGGACGAGCTGATCCTGCTCACGACCCACGGGCTCCTGCACCTCCTCGGCTTCGACCACGCCGAGCCCGACGAGGAGCGCGAGATGTTCGGCCTGCAGCGCGAGCTCATCACCGGCTTCCAGGCCGTCGAGCGCCAGCGCCGCGCATGACCGAGGCCCTGCTCCTCGTCGCCGCGTTCCTCCTCGTCGCCTTCGGCGGCCTGATGGCGGCATTCGAGGCGGCGCTGGGCGTGACTTCGCGCGTCGACCTGATCGAGCTCGGGTCGGGCGGCCGCAACGCGCGGTCTCTGCGTCGCATCGGCGACGACACGAACGCCCACGTCACCGCCGTCTCCTTCATCCGCGTCCTCGCCGAGACGACCGCGGCCGTGCTGGTCGCCGCGGCCTTCATGCTTATCTTCGACAACATCCTGCTCGCGGTCCTCGCGGCGGCCGTGCTGATGACGGGTATCTCCTTCGTCGCCGTCGGCGCGAGTCCGCGTTCCGTCGGACGGCAGCACGCTCGCGGGCTGCTCCGCGGGGGAGCGCCGGTCATCCGCGGCATGCGCATCCTGCTCGGACCCCTCGCCCACGGCCTTGTCGCGGTCGGCAACCGCGTGACGCCCGGTGTCGCCCACTCGACCTCGTTCGCGTCCGAGGAGCAGCTGCTCAGCATCATCGACGAGGCCGCCGAGAACGAATTGATCGAGCAGGACGATCGCGAGCTCATCCACTCGGTCTTCGACTTCACCGACCGCTACGTGCGCGAAGTCATGGTCCCCCGCACCGACATGGTGAGCGTGGATGCCGCGGCCACCTCCCGCGAGGCACTCGCGCTGTTCCTCGAGAAGGGGGTCTCCCGCATTCCCCTCGCCGACGACGAGGCGGACGACGTCGTCGGCGTGCTGTACCTCAAAGACCTCGTCCAGTTCGGCTTCCGTGACGAGGCCGGTTGGCGCGATGCCCCGATTCGGCGCATCGCGCGTCCGGCCGTCTTCGTCCCCGAGTCGATGAAGGCAGAGACCCTTCTCCAGCAGATGAAGAAGGACGCCGTGCACGTCTGCCTCGTCGTCGACGAGTACGGCGGAGTCGCGGGCCTGGTGACTCTCGAAGACCTGATCGAAGAGCTCGTGGGCGAGATCGCCGACGAGTACGACGCCCCGTCCACCGAGATCGTCGAGCTGGGCGACGGCCGTTACCGCGTCAACGCGCGCCTCGGCCTCGACGAGGTCGGCGACCTGTTCGGTCTCGAACTCGACGACGAAGACGTGGATTCCATCGGCGGCCTTCTGGGCAAGGCCCTGGGCCGCATCCCACAGCCGGGCGCGACGGCCGAGCACTCCGGTCTCGTCATGACCGGGGGCGCCTCGCGCGGTCGCAACCGCGGTATCGCCACGGTGATCGTGGAGCGGGCTGAGACGATGGACGAAGAAGACGCCGAGGCAGAGCCCTCGCCGCGTGAGAGGAACGACAGATGACCGACACCCGATCCGGCTTCGTGACCTTCGTGGGCCGGCCGAACGTCGGCAAGTCCACGCTGACCAACGCCCTGGTGGGCGAGAAGGTCGCCATCACGAGCGACAAGCCGCAGACCACTCGCCGCGCCATCCGCGGCATCGTCAACCGTCCCGGCGGTCAGCTCGTGGTCGTCGACACTCCCGGCATCCATCGTCCTCGCACCCTTCTCGGTCAGCGTCTGAACGATCTCGTCGAACAGGTGCTCGGAGACGTCGACGTGATCGCGTTCTGCGCCCCCGCGACCGAGAAGGTCGGTCCCGGCGATCGCCGCATCGCCGAATCGCTCTCGGGTTACCCGCGCGCGAAGAAGGTGGCCCTCGTCACGAAGACAGATGCCGCGACGCGCGATCAGATCACCGAGCGACTCATCGAGGTCGACGCGCTTCGCGAGGACTGGGCTGCGGTCATCCCGCTCTCAGCCGTCACGAACGACCAGCTCGACGTGCTGAGCGACGAGCTCCTCGCCCTCATGCCGGTCGGCCCCGCGCTGTACGCAGACGACGTCGTCACCGACGAGGCCCTCGAGGACCGCATCGCCGAGATCATCCGCGAGGCAGCCCTTCACGGGGTTCGCGACGAACTCCCGCACTCGATCGCGGTGACCGTGGACGACGTCGCTCCGCGCGAGGACAGCGACCTCACCGACGTCTGGGCGAACATCGTCGTCGAGCGCGACAGCCAGAAGGCGATCATCATCGGCAAGAAGGGTTCGCGCCTGGCCGACGTGGGAGCGCGCGCCCGCGCCGGCATCGAGCCGCTCGTCGGCGGCCGCGTCTATCTCTCCCTGCACGTCCGTGTCGCCAAGGAATGGCAGCGCGACCCGAAGCAGCTCGGTCGCCTCGGCTTCTGACCGCCCCTCTCCGAACCTGTCGTGCCCGGTCTCGGCTCGGCGGCGAACACCCGCAACGAAAGGCGTGACCATGGCGATGAGGTGGACGGCCCCGGCTCCGGGCCCGATCGACACGTGGAGCTTCGACGAGGTCGAGCTCGCGCCTCCCGGCCCGGGTGAAGTGAGCGTCCGGGTGCACGCGGCGGGTGTCAATCCCGCGGATGCCAAGCACGTCGCCACCGCGCGCCCCGGCGCCGAGTTCCCCGTGCCGATCGGCTATGAGCTGTCCGGCGAGGTGATCGCCGTCGGCCCCGATGCCCTCGGCGGCTCGGGCCCGCTTCGCGTCGGCGATGAGGTCGTCGCTTTCCGCGTGCACGGCGCCTACGCCACCGAACTCACGGTCCCCGCGCGCGACGTCTTCGCAAAGCCGGCGAACCTCTCGCACCCCGAGGCCGCGAACCTCCTGCTCGCCGGCACCACCGCCGCCGAGATGATCCAGGTCACCCGTGTGGTCGAGGGTGACACCGTCCTGCTCCATGCCGCCTCCGGTGCGGTGGGCGTCAGCCTGCTCCAGCAGGCGCGCGAACTCGGCGTCCGAGTCATCGGGACGGTGGGGCCGGATGCCGAGGACTCGGCCGACCGGGTCCGTCGCTACGGCGGCATTCCGGTGGCCTACGGCGTCGGTCTGCGCGAGCGCGTCGAAGCTGCGGCAGAAGGCGCTCCCATCGCCGCGGCGTGGGACGCCGTCGGCACCGACGAGGCGTTCGACGTCTCCCTCGCCCTCGTCGCCGAGCGCGACCGCATCGTCACGATCGTCGACCCCGAGCGCGCGAAGAAGGACGGCGTGCTGTGGATCGCGGGTTCGCGCCCCGAGAGCGCCCGCTTCCGCGACATCGCCCGTGCCCGGGTGCTCGAGCTGGCGGCATCCGGTGATCTCGAGGTCCCCCTCGCTCGGACGTACCCCCTCACCGAGGCGGTCGAGGCCGTCGGTTTCGTCATGGACGGCCACCCCGGCGGGAAGGTCGCGCTGCTGCCGTGAGTGGGTCACCGTTCTTCCTGCCCCCGGCGCCGGAGTCGCTCCAGGTCGTTCGCGAGCGCGTGCGTCTGCGTCCGTTCGAGAAAAGCGACCTCGAGGCTATGGCGACCTACCGCGGCGACGCCGACGTCTGTCGCTTCTTGCCGTTCGAGCCGCAGTCGCCCGACGACATCCGCCGCCGCAACGGCCACCTCATGGGAGGGACCTCGCTCGAGGGCGCGCGCGGCGGCGTCATGCTCGTCATCGAGAACGACGGCACGGTGATCGGTGACCTCGTGCTCTTCCACCTCGACATCGAGGCAGGATCCGCCGAGATCGGGTGGGTCGTGAGCCCGGCGGCATCGGGTCGCGGTCTCGCCACCGAGGCGGTGCGCGCGCTCATCGACACGGCGTTCGACGTCTACGGCCTCCGGCGTCTCGTCGCCCAGATCGACGCCGACAACGCGCGTTCCGTGGCGCTGGCCGAGCGCCTCGGCCTGCGTCGCGAGGCGCACTTCGTCGAGAACGAGTGGTTCAAGGGGCGATGGAGCGACCTGCTCGTCTACGCGGTTCTCGATCGCGAGTGGGCGGCCGGGGACGCGAGCGGCGCGTGAGGGACTGCTACGATCGCTGCATGCGCTTCGGTGGCCAGCTTCTTCTTAGTTGCCGCGACGAGTCCTCGATCTAAGGGCCTTCCTCGTCGCGGAGATCGTCGTCGGCCCCACCGAACGAATCTAAAGAAGCGACACATCATGAAGAACACCCAGAAGCCCACGTCCGCTCCGGTGCACAAGTACCGTCCGTTCCACGAGCAGATCGCGGTCGATCTGCCCGATCGCACCTGGCCGTCGAAGCGGATCGAGGTCGCGCCCCGCTGGTGCGCCGTCGACCTGCGTGACGGCAACCAGGCGCTCATCGACCCGATGAGCCCGGAGCGCAAGCGCGTCATGTTCGACCTGCTCGTGAAGATGGGGTACAAGGAGATCGAGGTCGGGTTCCCGAGCGCGAGCCAGACCGACTTCGACTTCGTGCGCCAGCTGATCGAAGAGGATCTGATCCCCGAGGACGTCACCATCCAGGTGCTGACCCAGGCGCGAGAGCACCTGATCGCCCGCACGTACGAGGCGATCGCCGGTGCCAGGCAGGCGATCGTGCACCTGTACAACTCCACGAGCGTCTTGCAGCGCGAGGTGGTGTTCCGCACCGACCAGCAGGGCATCGTCGACATCGCCCTCGAGGGCGCGCGGCTGTGCAAGCAGTACGAGAAGACCATCCCGCAGACCGAGGTCTACTACGAGTACTCGCCCGAGAGCTACACCGGGACGGAGCTCGAGTTCGCGCTGCGCATCTGCAACGAGGTGCTCGAGGTCTTCGAGCCCACTCCCGAGCGCAAGGTCATCCTGAACCTGCCCGCCACGGTCGAGATGGCCACCCCCAACGTCTACGCCGACTCGATCGAGTGGATGTCGCGCCACCTGAACCACCGCGAGAACGTCATCCTGTCGCTGCACCCGCACAACGACCGAGGCACGGCCGTGGCCGCCGCGGAGCTGGGGTACCTGGCCGGCGCCGATCGCATCGAGGGCTGCCTGTTCGGCAACGGTGAGCGCACCGGCAACGTCGACCTCGTCGCCCTGGGCATCAACCTGTTGACGCAGGGCATCGACCCGCAGATCGACTTCAGCGACATCGACCAGGTCAAGCGCACCGTCGAATACTGCAACCAGCTGCCCGTTCCCGAGCGCAGCCCCTGGGCCGGCGACCTGGTGTTCACCGCGTTCAGCGGATCGCATCAGGATGCCATCAAGAAGGGCTTCGAGGCGATGCAGGCCCGCGCGGACGCAGAGGGCAAGAGCATCGACGACATCGAGTGGGCGGTTCCCTACCTGCCGATCGACCCGAAGGATCTGGGGCGCTCGTACGAGGCCGTCATCCGCGTCAACTCGCAGTCCGGCAAGGGCGGGGTCGCCTACCTGCTGAAGGCCGATCACGCGATCGACCTGCCCCGCAAGCTCCAGATCGAGTTCTCCGGCGTCGTGCAGGCCCGCACCGATGCCGAGGGCGGCGAGGTCTCCAGCAGCCAGATCTGGGACATCTTCACCGACGAGTACCTGCCGTCGACGGACGACGACCAGCGTTGGGGCCGCTTCGAACTGCTCTCGACCCGCTCGGCGAGCGACATGTCGGGGGATGTGCACCTCGACATCACGCTGCGCGACGGCGACTCGAGCCACCCCGCGTCGGCTGTGGGAAACGGTCCGGTCGCTGCCTTCCTCGAGATCGTGCGATCGCAGGGTTTCGAGGTGACGCTGTACGACTACGTCGAGCATGCTCTCAGCTCGGGCGGTGACGCGCAGGCCGCCGCCTACGTCGAACTGCAGGTCGACGACCAGCGGTTGTGGGGCGTCGGCATCGACGGAGACATCTCTACCGCCTCGCTCAAGGCGATCGTCTCGGGTGTCAATCGCGCGATCCGCACGCGGCAGTCGTCCGACGCCCTCGCCGGCGTCTGACTCCGGTCCGGAGCGAACGGCCGTGGCCTACGCCCACGGACACCACGAAAGCGTGCTGCGCTCTCACGCCGCACGCACCGTCGCCGACTCGGCGGCGTACCTCGCGCCTGGTGGGGAGGGATGTGGGCCGACCGAGTGCTCGCCTCCGCCTTCGCGGGCCACGCGAAGAGGCTCGGACTCGCCGATGACGAGACGTTTCAGCGGATCTCCGACGCGTGGCGCGAATGGGCAGCCGATTCCGACGGGTGGATCCTCCTCCCGCACGGCGAGGTGCTCGCCCGCTCGTGAATTCACCCGCGTGCGGCCGTGTCACCACGGCACGGTCGCACCGTGGCGGTCCAGGTACTGCAGTCCCGGTGTCCGGTGCTGAGCCTCTATCGTGTCGACGAGCGGGGGAATGGCCTCGGCGATGTCGAGACCTGCACTCTCGCCGCCCATGTCGGTGCGGATCCAGCCGGGTGCCAGCAAGAGCAGCGTCTTCGGTTCGGCGGCGTGCCGCGCGGCGTAGCTCCGCATCAGCTGGTTCAGCGCCGCCTTCGACGCGCGGTAGACCTCGAAACCGCCGGAGGTGTTGTTCGCGACGCTGCCCTGGCCGGATGACATCACCGCGACGGTGCCCGTCTGAGGGACGAGGGCCGCGAGACGCTCCACGACACGCATGGTGCCCAGCGCGTTCGTCAACATGGTCCGCGTGAATGCGTCATCGGCGATGTCGGACGCCGGTTCGTCGACGGGTGCGAGAGAAATGCCCGCGACGACGAATAGCAGGTCGAACTGATCTCTCCCCAGCCGGTGCGCCAAAGCCGATATCTGCAGGGCATCGGTGACGTCGACATGCTCGACGGCGACCGGGAACCGCTCGGTCAGGGCGCGAAGCGCCTCGCTCTCGGCATCACGGACCGTCGCGACGACCTCGACGCCCCGACGGGCGTACTCCTCGACGAGGGCGAGGCCGAGGCCCCGCGAGGCTCCGACGATCAACGCCCGGCGAGTGTGTGCTTCTGTCATGGCATCCTCCGCTCAACAAGTGATGAGCGAAACAGTACGCCTTCGCTCAACGTTTGTAGAGTGGAGATATGGAACGCACAGGGACGCGAGCCGAGAAGCGCGCTGCAACAGCCGACCGCATCCTCGAGGCCGCGCGCGAGGAGTTCGCCGAACGGGGGCCGGCCGGCGCGACGATCCGCCGGATCGCCGGTCGTGCGGGAGTCGACCCGTCGCTCGTGATGCAGCACTACGGCTCGAAGAGCGCTCTGTTCGCTCTGGCGGTACGACCCGTCGCCGAGCTCGACGAGGCGGACGGCAAGGTGGGCGTCCATCTGGAGCAGGTGCTGCTCGCTCGGTTCCATGAGCTCGACGCCCCCACCCGCGCGCTGATGCGCTCGATGCTGAGCTCACCGGAGGCCGCGGATGCGATGAGCGCCTATCTCGACGAGCGAGCCTCGGCCCTCGCCGCGGGCGGCGATCGAGACCGGCACCAGCGAGCGGCGATCCTCGTCGCATCGATCATGGGCGTGACCATCGCGCGGCACTTCCTCGACGTCCCCGCTCTTCGCGACATCGACGCGGAAACGGCGGCGCAGATCCTCGGAGAGATGCTTCCGGGCGGCGACTGAGCTCCGCTCGGACGCGTTCCGCGACGTCGGATGCCAGGATGAACTGGTGATCCGCGTCGACGCCCTCTACCGCTATCCCGTCAAAGGCTTCACACCCGAGAGACGCGACGCTCTCGTCATCCAAGACGACGGCCGCGTGCAGGGGGACCGCTCGCTCGTGTTCCGCTTCGCCGACGCCCTCGAGCCGGCGGACGCGACGTTCCCGAAGAGCCGCGGTCTCGCGCTGATGACGTTCCCCACACTCGCACGGGTCGATCTGACCTTCGACGACGAGTCGCAGACGCTCCGGCTGCGGGTCGACGACATCGACGTCGAGGCCGATCTCAGTGAGAGCGGGCGCGCACGCCTGTCCGAGGCGGTGACGGCGTACCTGCGCACGACGAGCGACGCGAAGTTGCTGGAGGCCGACGGCATCCTGCCCCTCGGTCTTCTGGGCGACGGCCAAACGGCGCGCTTCCAGGACCGCCCGCGCGGTTTCGTCTCGCTCCACGGCGCGGCCTCGGTCGCCGCCCTGGATGCCACGGTCCCCGCGCCGGTGGACGATCGCCGCTTCCGCTCGAACATCGTCGTCGGGGGCACCGCCGCCTGGGCGGAGCTCGACTGGAGCGCTCGCGTGCGCATCGGTGAGGTGGTGTTCGAGGTGCAGAAGCCGATCGAGCGGTGCGCCGCGATCACCGCGAATCCCGACACGGGCGTGCGCGATGCGCGCCTGCTCCGCGTGCTCACGTCCGAGTTCGGCCAGGACGAGCCGACCCTCGGCATCCTGCTGCTCCCCGTCGACGGCGGCGGCACGATCCGCACGGGCGACGAGGTTGTCGTCGACGAGTGACGCACGGCGCCGGTGCGGCGCTCAGGACGCGTCGTCGGGTCGGATGATCGGGATGCCGGTGGTCTCGACCGCGACCTTGCGGCGGTAGAGCTTTCGCTGCTCGGGCAGGGAGAGGTCGAAGATCACCGCGAGCACGCGGATGACGGTCGTCACGATGAGGCCGATCACCGCCGCCAGCGGAAGCGGGACGCCGAACGCCGCGGTCGTGGCGAGCACGACGCAGCCGCCCCCGGCGGCCACCGCGTAGAGCGAGCCGACGTGCATGATTGCGACCGGCAGACCCATGAGCACATCTCGCAGCACGCTTCCGCCCGCCGCGGAGAGAACCCCCACGAACACGGCGGGCACCGCCGGCATCCCCAAGGCCAGGGCCTTGGACGTGCCGAAGGCGCCGAACAGACCGATCACGACGGCATCGAGCATGATGATCGCGCGGTTCAGCCGTTGGAAGATCCCTGACAGGAGCATTCCCACGATCGACGCGAGGGTCGCGGTGATGAGGTACCAGTTGCTCTGGAGCGTCGCGGGGGTGAGCCCGAGCAGCAGATCGCGGATGAGACCGCCGCCCATCCCGAGCAGGATGCCGATGATCGCCACACCCAGCAGATCGAGGCGTCGCTGGCCCTGGAACCCCGAGGCGAACAGCGCCCCCTGAACACCGCCGAGGGCGACGGCGGTGAGATCCGCCCACAGGGGGATGACGAAGACCGAGGGGTTCACGGCATCCATTCTCCGGGAGTGACGCGAGCGGAGCGGACAGGCGCGTCAGAGTCTGCCGAGTTCGGCACGCTGCGGTCACCGCGCTGGCTCCTCGGCCGCGCTCAGCCGAGCGGGCGACGCGACCGGGACCGCTGAAGATGCTGCGATAGCACCGCACGCGGGTGCGCGTCCAGCGGCCGCGCGCGGGCGGTCGGTGAGGTTTCATCGTGACAGGGGGCCGTTTCGTGCTGCCGAGAACGTCGAGGCGGTCACGAACCGCAGAAGAGGTGTGCAGATGCACTGGGGGGCGAATTCGAGCGTGGCCGTGGCCGCTCTCATCGCGGGAGTGATCACGACCGTCGTCACGGCGATCATCCGACGATCGCCGTCGCGCGCGACGGCCCGGGCCACACGAGAGGGCGTGCTCTTCGTGGTCTCGACGCGGATGTGGCAGCGCGTGTTGATCCGCACGGTCGGCATCGCGGTGCTTTCGCTCGGAGTGATCCTGCTGCTCGCGGCCGTCTTCGTGCGCGACCCCGAGATCGGCATGGTGATCGCGGGGGCGGCGATGCTGGCGGGAGGAATTCTGTTCCTCCTCCTCGCCCGGGGCATGAAACGTATGCGTCTGGAGGTCACTCCCGACTCGGTGTGGTCGTTCGGGCTCGTGCGCGGCCCCCAGCAGGTGCCGATCGCGGAGGTCACCGCTCTGGTCCCGAACCCGGGCGATCGGTTCGGGGGGATCCTCGCGCTGACGGGGAGCAAGACCCGCTTCGGGGCGACGCGCCTCATGCTGGGGTATCCGCAGTTGATCGATTTCCTGCAGCAGAGCCGCCCCGACCTGCCCGTCCCCGACGGTTCCTGGCCTCTTCAGGGGCGGCAGAGTCCCGCTCGCTGACCGCGGGCGGCGCGTCACGGCCCCGCGCGGCCTCTTCTCGGGGGCCCGGGCGGATAATGGACTGTGCCCACCTACCGCGACGAGGTCGTGGTCCTGCGTACCCACAAGCTCGGGGAGGCGGACCGCATCCTCACCCTGCTGAGCCGTCGCAACGGCAAGATCCGCGCGGTCGCGAAGGGCGTGCGACGCACCTCCTCGAAGTTCGGGTCTCGGCTCGAGCCGTTCATGGTCGCCGATGTGCAGCTGTCGACGGGACGCAACCTCGACATCGTGCAGCAGGCCGAGTCGCTCGGGTCGTACGGGGCCGATATCGTCACCGACTACGACCGGTACACCACCGCCAGCGCGATGGTCGAGACCGCCGACCGATTGAATGAAGCCGAGGCGACCCCGCAGCAGTATCTCCTGCTGGTCGGCGGGCTGCGCTCACTCGCCCGTGGGGAGCACGCCGAACGCAGCGTGCTCGATGCGTACCTGCTGCGCGCCATGGCTCTCTCCGGCTGGGCGCCGGGGTTGACCGAGTGCGCGCGCTGCGGCACGGTCGGCGATCACGACTACTTCCTGCCCCAGCTCGGGGGTGTCATCTGCTCCACCTGCGCCCCGGCGGGCTCGCCCCGTGTGGCGCGCGACACGGTCGACGTGCTCCGCGCGCTCATGGCGGGGGAGTGGGAGGTCGTCGACGCCGCCCCGGGCCGAACGACCGCGGCGGCCTCCGGTCTCGTGGCGGCCTACGCGCAGTTCCATCTCGAACGTGGCATCCGTTCCCTCTCGCACCTGGAGTCGCATCGATGACCCCCAAACCCTTCACGCACCGCGACGCCGTGCCGTACCGCCCCCTCGACTGGACCGGCGAGTATCCGCCGAGCTACCCCAAGGGGTCCGTCCCCGAGCACGTCGCGATCGTGATGGACGGCAACGGCCGCTGGGCCAATCGGCAGGGCCTCACGCGCGTCGAGGGGCACCGGGCGGGCGAGGCCGCTCTGCTCGACGTCGTCGCCGGCGCCATCCAGGCGGGGGTGAAGCACCTGTCGGTCTACGCCTTCTCGACCGAGAACTGGTCGCGTTCCCCCGACGAGGTGCGCTTCCTCATGGGCTTCAACCGCGAGGTGCTGCACCGTCGCCGCGACCAGCTGAACGAATGGGGGGTGCGGATCCGCTGGTCGGGCCGGAAGCCCCGCCTGTGGGGTTCGGTGATCAAGGAGCTCCAGCACGCGGAGCGGCTCACCGAGGGCAACTCGACCCTCACGCTCACCATGTGCGTCAACTACGGCGGGCGCGTCGAGATCGTCGATGCCATGCGCCGCATCGGCGACGACATCGCGGCCGGCAAGCTCAAGCCGTCCGCGGTGACCGAGAAGCTCATCCGCAAGAACCTGTATCAGCCCGACATGCCCGACGTCGATCTGTTCGTGCGCTCGAGCGGCGAGCAACGCACCTCGAACTTCCTCCTGTGGGAGTCGGCGTACGCCGAGATGGTGTTCCTGGACACCCTCTGGCCCGACTTCCGTCGCACGCACCTGTGGGACGCGATCGGTCTGTACCTCTCGCGCGATCGCCGCTTCGGCGGGGCGGTGGACACCCCGACCGCGTGACGGATGCCGCGAACGGAATAGACCCAAGCATCGAACGGTTGTACGCGATATGACGGATGCCATCAAGATCGACGTGTGGAGCGACATCGCCTGCCCCTGGTGCTACATCGGCAAGCGGAACCTCGAGAACGGCCTGGCCGCGACCGCGTCGGATGACGACGCCCCGGTCGTCGAGATCGAGTACCACTCGTTCGAGCTCTCGCCCGACACCCCCGAGGACTTCGACGGGGGAGAGGTCGATTACCTCTCGCAGCACAAAGGCATCTCTCCCGAATCGGCGCGCGAGATGCTCGACCGCGTGACCGGCGTCGCCGCAGAAGCCGGTCTCGAGTACCGCTTCGACATCCTGAAGCACACGAACACGGTCAAGGCGCACGAGCTGTTGCACTTCGCCAAAGAGAACGGCCGCCAGCTGGAGCTGGCCGAGCTGCTCATGTCGGCGTACTTCCTCGAGGGCCGCCACGTCGGCCGCGACGACGATCTCGTCGCTCTCGCCGTCGAGGCCGGGCTCGACCAGGATGCCGCCCGCGAGGCCCTCGCATCGCAGCGCTACCGACCCGCTGTGCGCGCCGACCAGGCTCAGGCGCAGCAGTACGGCATCACCGGCGTTCCCTTCTTCGTCATCGACGGCAAGTACGGCGTGAGCGGCGCTCAGCCCGTCGAGGCGTTCACGCAGATCGCCCGCCAGGTGTGGGGCGAGCGCCGCGAGGCAGCCGAGACCGCCGACGCGTGAGGCTCCTCCCCAGCGGTGCCCGTTCCCGGTTCATCGGGATCGGGCACCGCTGTCGTTATCCGTCTGGGAGAATGGTGCAGTGAACACGGCAATGGCTCCGACGCGGTCGCTCCGCATCGGCAACATCGAACTCGACGCTCCCGTCGTGCTCGCCCCGATGGCCGGCATCACGAACACGGCGTTTCGTCGCCTGTGTCGCGAATACGGTGCCGGGCTCTACGTGAGCGAGATGATCACGACACGCGCACTGGTGGAGCGCAACGACACCACCATGCGTCTGATCCGCCACCACGAGTCCGAGACCCCGCGGTCGATCCAGCTCTACGGCGTCGACCCCGCGACGGTCGAGACGGCCGTGAAGATGATCGTCGACGAGGACCACGCCGACCATGTCGACCTCAACTTCGGCTGCCCGGTGCCCAAGGTCACGCGCCGAGGCGGGGGAGCCGCTCTTCCCTGGAAGACGTCGCTCTTCCGCGAGATCGTGGAGCGCGCTGTGACCGCCGCGGGCGACATCCCGCTCACGATCAAGATGCGAAAGGGCATCGACGCCGACCACCTCACCTACCTCGAGGCCGGACGCATCGCCGAGGGCGCGGGAGTGGCGTCCATCGCGTTGCACGCCCGCACGGCATCCGAGTTCTACTCGGGCCACGCCGACTGGGCGGCGATCACCAAGCTCAAAGAGACGGTCACGAGCGTTCCCGTCCTCGGCAACGGCGACATCTGGTCGGCGGACGACGCCGTGCGCATGATGGACGAGACCGGCTGCGACGGCGTGGTCGTCGGTCGCGGCTGCCTCGGTCGGCCTTGGCTGTTCGGCGACCTCGCTCGCGCGCTCGGCGGCCCCGACGCGGCGCACGGCGACCCCGTCGACGCCACCCTGGGCTTCGTGGCCCGCGCTTTCCGCCGTCACGCCGAGTTGCTCGTGGAGTTCTTCGACGACGAGGGGCGCGGATGCCGTGACATCCGCAAGCACGTCGCCTGGTACTTCAAGGGGTACCCGGTCGGTGGAGAACTGCGCGCAGCCCTCGCGACCGCCTCGACCCTCGACGAGATCGACGAACTCCTCGCCACGATGGAGCTCGACGCGCCCTACCCCGGGGCCGCGGCCGAGGGACAGCGGGGTCGCGCCGGTACGCCCAAGCGCCCCGCCCTCCCCGACGGGTGGCTCGAGTCCCGCGAGATCGGTCACGAGGCCGGCCGCGAACTGGCCGCAGCGGAATTGCACCACAGTGGCGGGTGAGCTCTCGCCGGCGGTCGCTCGACCGGTCGGCTACGACGACGCCGATGCGGCACGCTTCCACGTCGAGAACCACCGATCCCAGCGCGATGACTTCGCGCGCGACCGCGCGCGCGTGCTGCACTCGGCGGCTCTTCGGCGTCTGGCCGCGAAGACGCAGGTGCTGAGCCCCGCAAGCCCCGCCGACTTCGCCCGCAACCGCCTCACGCATTCGCTCGAGGTCGCCCAGGTGGGCCGCGAATTGGCCACCGCCCTGCAGCTGTCGCCCGACGTCGTCGACACCGCCTGCCTGAGTCACGACCTGGGTCACCCGCCCTTCGGCCACAACGGAGAGCGCGCGCTCAACGACTGGGCGGCCGACATCGGCGGCTTCGAGGGCAACGCGCAGACGCTGCGCATCCTCACCCGCCTCGAGCCGAAGACCTTCGGCGCCGACGGCGAGCCCTTCGGCCTCAACCTCACCCGCTCGAGCCTCGACGCCACTTGCAAGTACCCGTGGACCATCGACGAGCCCGTCCCCGACCCGGGTGGGCGCCTCAAGTTCGGCGTCTACCCCGACGACGAGCCCGTCTTCCACTGGATGCGCGGGGGAGCCCCCGCCCGTCGGCGCTGCGTCGAGGCCGAGGTCATGGATCTCTCGGACGACATCGCCTACTCGGTGCACGACTTCGAAGACGCCGTGGTCAACCGCTACGTCGATCCCGCTCGTCTGGCATCCCGCGTCGGACGAGAAGGATTGCTCGACGCGATCCAGAGCTGGGTGGGCTACGACTTCGTGCGCGACGACCTCGCGGCGGGTCTCGAACGGCTCATGGCCATGCCCGAGTGGATCCACTCCTTCGACGGCACGCGTCCCGCGCTCGCGCGGCTCAAGAACCTCACCTCCGACCTCATCGGTCGCTTCGCCCGCGCCGCGACCGCGGCGACCCGCGAGGCGTATCCCGCCGATCAGCTGACCCGGTATCGCGCGCACGTCATCGTGCCCGCCGAGGTCGAGGTCGAGATGGCGGTGCTTAAGGGCATCATCGGCGCGACGGTCGTCTCGATCGACGGCCGCAAGGTGCTGTATCGCGAGCAGCGCCACGTGCTCAAGCGCTTGGCATCCGCTCTGTGGGAGAACCCGGGTGCGCTCGACGCCCTGCACGCGCCCGACTTCGCCGCGGCGGTGGACGACCAGGCCCGGCGTCGGGTGGTCGTCGACCAGGTCGCGAGCCTCACCGACCAGCTCGCGATCGCGTGGCACGGACGACTTGTCGGAGAAGTGGATGCCGCGGAGCTCGGCGTCTGGGCGCCCGGAGCGCGAAGCGCGCGAGGAGCGGATACCTGATGCCCCGCATCCGCCAATCCGATGTCGAAGAGGTCAAAGCGCGGGTCAACATCGCCGACGTCGTCGGTGAGCGCGTCGCGCTGAAATCCGCCGGCGTCGGCTCGATGAAGGGACTGTGCCCGTTCCACGACGAGCGCAGCCCCAGCTTCCACGTGCGCCCGCAGGTCGGCTACTACCACTGCTTCGGCTGCGGCGAGTCGGGAGACGTGTACTCGTTCCTTCGGGCGATGGACCACGTGTCGTTCACCGAGGCCGTCGAGCGCATGGCGGCGCGCGTCGGCTACACCCTCCACTACGAAGACGGCGGCCCCGCCCCCGAGACCACGGGGCGCTCGCGGCTGTACGCGGCCAACGCCGCCGCGGCGGAGTACTTCCGCGCCCAGCTCATGACGCCCGAAGCAGACACGGGGCGGCGCTTCCTCGGCGATCGCGGCTTCGACGCCGGAGCCGCCGCGCACTTCGGAGTCGGCTACGCCCCGAAGGGCTGGTCGCACCTCATGGATCACCTGCTCGCGCAGAAGTTCACCCGCGACGAGCTGCTGCAGGCGGGGCTCGTGTCCCAGGGACAGCGCGGTGTCTACGACCGGTTCCGCGGTCGTCTCGTGTGGCCGATCCGCGACGTCACCGGACAGGTCATCGGCTTCGGCGCGCGCAAACTCTTCGACGACGACCAGGGGCCGAAGTACCTCAACACCCCCGAGACGCCGATCTACAAGAAGGCGCAGGTCCTCTACGGCCTCGACCTCGCCAAGCGCGACATCTCGCGCTCGCACCGGGTCGTGGTCGTCGAGGGGTACACCGACGTCATGGCGTGCCACCTCGCCGGCATCACCACGGCCATCGCGTCGTGCGGCACGGCTTTCGGCACGGACCACATCACGGTGCTGCGTCGGGTCATGGGCGACGACAGCTCTTCGGGCGAAGTGGTCTTCACCTTCGATCCCGATGCCGCGGGGCAGAAGGCGGCGCTGCGCGCTTTCGCAGACGAGAAGCGCTTCGCCGCGCAGACGTACGTCGCCGTCGCCCCCGAGGGCCTGGATCCATGCGACCTGCGCCTCCAGCGCGGCGACGGTGCGGTGCGGGCGCTCATGGAGAACAAGGCGCCGATGTTCGAGTTCGTCATCGACCAGCGCTTGAAGGATTTCGACCTCTCCAGTGTCGAGGGCCGTGCCGGTGCTCTTCGCGCGGCCGCCCCGATCGTCGCCGACATCCGCGATCCCGCCCTGCGTCCGGGGTACGTGCGCGTACTCGCGCGCCGTCTCGGCCTCGACATGCCGGAGGTGCAGACGGCCGTCGAGCGTGCGGCTCGCGGTGCGGACCGCGCCGAGAAGCGTGAGACCCGCAAGGACTCCGAGCACGCACCGATCGCGATCTCGGTCACCATGGCGTCTCTGCCGAACAACCGCGACGTCGCCCTCGAGCGCGGTGCGATGATGGCGTTCCTGCAGTACGGGCATCGCATCGAGCCCGATGTCTTCCTGCGAGCGCTCCAGACGCCGTTCACGCATCCCGCTCTCGAGGCGGTGCGCAGCTCTCTGGCATCCACCGATCTGTCGCAGCCCGGCTGGGCCGTCGCCGCCGTCGAAGCCGTGCGCGAGCCGTTCCGCTCGCTGGCTGCCGAACTCTTGACCGCAGAATTCCCAGCACGCACCGAAGAGGGCGCCGTCGCCTCGGCGAACGACCTCGCCCGGGGTCTGCTGGTGCGCGAACTCGAGCGTGAGAAGAGCGAGCTGCTCCGCGGAATCCAGCGGGTGCCCGCCGATTCCGATGAGGGCAAGCGCCTGCGGTTCCGGCTGCGCGAGCTCGACGCCGACCGTCAGCGACTCATCGTCTCCTGAACGGGCACTGCCGCGCGCCGCTGGCATCCCTCGTACTCGTCAGGGAGGATGAGTCAATGCCCCGGACACTCGACACCGACGTCGCCCTTCGAGCCGATGACCTGTCCCTGGCGCGTAGCGGCGTGCGCGTGATCGACGGGATCACCTTCACCCTTCCCGCGGCGCGCACGATGGTCGTCCAGGGCTCGACGGGTTCGGGCAAGAGCTCGCTCGTCTCGCTGCTGGCCGGTCACCCCGACGACGGGCTCACGGTGGTCGGGGGAGACGCCCGCGTGCACGGCATCTCGGCGCGGCGTCCGGGGCGCGCCCGTCGCGAGTGGGTCTTTCACACCGGTTACCTGCCACAGGGGGCGGGTGCAGCGCTGCCCTCACGCTTGACCGTGCAGGACGTGATCGCCGAGCCGATCACCAGTCGCGACCGCAAGGTCAACACGCGGGCGCTCGCGGTGCGCGTAGCCACGCTCCTCGACGAGATGGAACTCCCGCTCGGCACGGCACCGAAGTACCCCTACGAGCTGAGCGCGGGCATGCGTCAGCGCGTCGCTCTGGCGCGGGCTCTCGTCCTGGAGCCGCGGCTGTTCGTCGCCGACGACCTGTACGCCAACCTCGATCTCGAGGTGCGCGCGGCTGCGCGCGCGTCGATCACGCGCCGGCGCGACGAACGCGGAATGGCCTCGCTCATCGTGACGAACGACGCCGATGCCCCGAAAGATCTGGATGCCGATGTGCTCGTCCTGCACGCGGGCCACGCCGTGGGGCTCGGTCATGGCGCCCAGGCTGTACAGTGGACGCCCGACGGCACGCCCGAGCGGCGGATTTCGGCGGGCTGATTTTTCCGCCACCCCCGCGTGCTGTTAGTATCGTGGGGTTGCCCGCCGCAAGGTGAGCATGATCCTCGGTAGCTCAATTGGCAGAGCAATCGGCTGTTAACCGATAGGTTCTTGGTTCGAGTCCAAGCCGGGGAGCCAACCGAAGGCCCGACGCGTCAGCGTCGGGCCTTCGTCGTTCGCAGGCGTCGGGCCTTCGTCGTTCGCAGGCGGCGCGCAGCGGCAGATCCTTCTCGCTCACGACTGGTCGAGAGCTGGGCCGCCGAGCCGCACCGAGCCCGTGCCGCCACTCGGGGCATGCCTCGCACGCTCGTCCCGGTCGCTGCCCGCATGCACCGTCCGAGGTCCCGGACGGTCGGCTAACCCGACGGGGCTTCCCCGCTTTTGCCACTGCCCTGGCCCTTCCCCCCGCCCGGACCTTTGCCGTTCGCCGAGCCGTTGCCCTTGCCGGGGTCCGCGACCCCGGGAGTGGCCCCACCATCCGTCGGCTCCGGGGAGGGCGAGGCGCTCGGCATCGGCACGACGGATCCGCCGCCTCCGGGCACCGTCGCTCCGGGCTCCGGCTCGACGATCGCGAGACCGCCGCCGCCGGGGGCGTCCCCATCCGGCTGTGACGCCCCGCCCTCCGGTACTTTCGCAACGGGCGAGGCCGGGGCGGGCTGCACGGGCTGGGGTGCGACCGGAACGGGAGAGGGCGGTGGGGTCTCGGCATCCGTGCTCGAGACGGGCTCGACCGATGAGGGCGCGTTCTCCGCGACGAGAGGGGCCGACGTCGAGGACGGCGCGGGTGTGTCGATGCGGTCCGTGGCCGGGTCGGGCACCGCGCCCAGCGAGAACGCCATCACGTACCCGCCCACGAGGAGGGCGGCGCCGGCTGTGGCACCGAGCCAGAGCCGCCGGAACGACCGGCGTCGACGCGTCGATGGCACGAACGAGCTCCCGGATCCGGCTCCGACGGACGCCGCGGCGGCGACCGGGGCGGTCTCGTCGGTCTCCGTCGCACGCGCGACCCGGGCCGCCGGAGCCGGCCCGCCGTGAGCCGCCGCCGCTGACACGGGCACGGTCATCGCCGCGGTCGGCAGCACCCAAGACGCACGCGCCGCCGGTCCACCCGCCACTGCCACGGGCGTCTCGTCTACGAGCGCCTGCATCCGCTTCGCGACGCTCGCCGCGGTCGGCCGGTCGTCCGGGTGGAAGGCGGTCATCGACGTCAGCAGCGACTGCCACCGGCTGCCGTACGTCTCCGGGACCTCCGGCTGACGGGCCAGACGAGCAAGCAGCGTCTCCTGGAGCGTTCCGCCGCCGAAGGGATGGAGTCGGGTGAGAGCTTCGATGGCGAGCAACCCCAGCGCGTACACGTCCGACCCCGCGCGGGGAGGCTCGCCGCGCAATTGTTCCGGTGCGAGGTAGGCGGCCGTCCCGATGACCGTGCCGGGAGTGGTCAGGCGCGTCGCGCCGATCAGCCGGGCGACCCCGAAATCGGCGAGCACGGCTTCGACCGGGCGAGCCTCGCCCCGCACCGGGCGGAGCAGGACGTTCGACGGCTTGACGTCGCGGTGCACGATCCCGGCGTCGTGGACGACGGCGAGGGCGCCGGCGAGATCGGCGACGATCCCCGCCACCTCGACCGTCGAGAGCGGCCCCTCTTCGATGCGTCGTTGCAGCGAGGGGCCGTTCACCAGCTCCATCACCAGGTAGACGTGGTCATCGCCGGTGAGCCGAGCGTCGTACAGGGTCACGAGCGAGGGATGATCGACCGTCGCGAGAGCGCGCGCCTCCGACATGCGGCGCAGAGGGTCGGGCTCATCACTCGCGTCCGCGTAGAAGATCTTCAACGCGACGTCTCGCGCGAGGACCTCATCGCGCGCGCGGAAGACACGCCCCATCCCGCCGGCACCGATCCTCTCGCGCAGGATGTAGCGCCCGCCCAGGATGTCGCCCGCATGGGGCATCGAGTGACCGAGCGCGTGACTCATCGCATCCTTCGAGCAGGACCGCCTGACGGCGAGAAGAGCGGATGCCGGGGCGCCTCCGCTGCGTCGCACACTATGCCCGCGCGGCCCCGCACGATCAGGGGTAGCGGCACCGCGGGGGGACCCGCATAATGCCCGCTCGGTTCGTGGTGCGCGCCTTCGTTCCCCGTCCCGCTCCACTGCGCCGCAGGGCCGCCTGCCGCGACCGTGGGAGCGGTTCCACTAAGCTCTCTCCGGCCGCCGACGCCGGCCCGAGAGGATCCGACGTGCCCGCACCCGCCTCTCGCGTGCGCCGCGATCTCCAGGGCCTCCGGGCGATCGCCGTCTTGGCGGTCGTTGCCACGCACCTCACGGGCTGGCCCCGGGGCGGCTTCGTCGGCGTCGACGTGTTCTTCGTCCTGTCGGGTTTCCTCGTCACCGGCATCCTGTTGTCCGACCTGGAGAACGAGGGGACGCTGCGGCTCGGGGCCTTCTTCGCACGCCGCGTGAAGCGCCTCCTGCCCGCCGCGCTCGCCGTCCTCGCGGCCGTGGTCGGGGCGGCATTCATGATCTTCTCGCCCGTACGAGCGGAAAGCATCCTCTTTGACGCCCTGTCCGCGGTGGGTCTCGTGTCGAACTGGCACTTCGGCCTCGCTGGTCGCGACTACTTCGCCGTCTCGGACGTCTCGCCGCTCCAGCACTTCTGGTCGCTCTCCGTCGAGGAGCAGTTCTCGGTGGCGTGGCCTTTCCTCGTGCTGCTCGCGGTCGCCACGCTGCCGGTCGCGGCGCGACGCGCGCGGCCGGGCCGCGTTGCCGTGGGCCTGCTCGCGGGAGCCGTCGTCGTGGCCTCCGGAGTCGCTGCCCTCCTCCAGACGCCCGCCGATCCGAGCCTGGCCTACTTCTCGACCGTGACACGAGCCGGTGAGCTCGCCACGGGTGCGGTGATCGCCGCCGCCGCTCCCGTGCTCGCGCGCATCCCGGCAGCCGCTCGCGGATCCCTCGCCTGGATCGGGGTGGCCGTGATCACGGCGGCGTTTTTCTTCATCGATCCCGGGGCGCCTTTCCCCGCGCCCGTCGCCGCGCTCCCCGTACTCGGCGCGGCGCTCGTGATCGGCGCAGGCATCGGCGGCGACCCGCGTCACCGCCACCTCTTCGTCCTCACCAACCCGCTCGCCGTGACGATCGGTGACCTCTCGTACTCGCTGTACCTCTGGCACCTGCCCGTGATCGTCTTCGCCGGAGTTCTGCTGGCTCCCGGACCGGCCGCGACAGCGATCACGGTCCTCGCCATGCTCGTCCTGACGGTCGCGACCTACCTCGGCATCGAGCAGCCGCTCCATCGCGCACCCTGGGCGACCCGCGGCCCCGTGGAACAGCCGAAACCCGCCGCACCCACCCCGTCGAAACCCGTACCCGCCGAGCGTCGGTCGAGCGCACTCGCCTCGCGACCCGCCGGGTACGTCCCCGGCAAGAGGTACTACCCCGGATCTCGCTCCACGAGCGCCGTTGTGCCCGAGCTAGCGGTGGCGACCGCTTCGGCACCCCGCCTGCCGGATGGAGACGAACGGATGCCGGTACCCCCGGCATCCATCGACGCCGGCACCGCACCCCCGTGGGCCGCTTGGCGCGCCCGCTTCGCCCCACGCGTGGCGATGGCCGGGGCCACGCTCGCCATCGGCGCCGGAGCGACGGCGCTCGCGGTGATGCTGGCGTACGGCGCTCCGCCCCTCCCGGGACTACCGGCCGCGGTGCCTGCCCCGGTCGATGTCGCCGCCGAAGCCGGAGACGCGCTCAGTGTGTTGCAGGGCGAGCTCGCCGCCGCGAGCACCGCCACCTCCTGGCCCGAGCTGCACCCCTCCCTCGACGAGGCGCAGCGCGCTTCGTCGTCGGCGAACCGCGCTCACGACTGCTTCACCCCGGGCGTGCCCCTCGACGCCGGGCGGTGCACCTGGGGGTCCGCCGACGCACCGCGGCACCTGTACCTCGTGGGCGACTCGAGCGCCATGGCGTACGCCCCCGCCTTCGCAAAGCTCGCCGACGACAGCGGGGGAGCGTGGCGTGTGACCACGGTCGGGATGTACGGATGCCGCTTCACCGACGTCCTGGTCGAGAGCCGCGATCCGTCGGTCATGGCCGCGTGCGGGCAGCGCAAGGCCGACGTCGCGGCGATGGTCGGCGCCTCACCCGCCGACCTGCTCGTGGTGTCGAACGCGTTCACCCTGGGCCGCTCGGTCGACGGGCGGGATCTGGATGCCGGCGAGTTGGTCTCGGCCATCGCGTCCGAGGTTACGGGGTGGGCTCCCGCGGGCCACACGGTGTACTTGGCGCCCCCGCCGCACGGAGTCGATCTCGGGCGGTGCGTGTCGCCGCTCACGGGCCCCTCGTCGTGTCTCGCGGGCATCGACGACGTGTGGATGCAGATGCAGACGGCGACCGAGGCCCGCGCGGCGCTCACCGGCGACCTCGCGATCAGCGCTCTGCCCTTCAGCTGCTGGCAGGGAGTGTGTCCCGCCTTCGCGGGAGACACGCCGGTGCGCTATGACGACACCCACATCACGCCGGCGTTCGCGGAACGGCTGGCGCCGATCCTGCGCGGCGCCCTCGCGGAACGGGGTCTGTACTGACGGGTACGGGCCCGAACCCCCGGCGAGCCTGCGAGGCTGGGGGAGTGACCTCGCCTCCCGCTGCCGCTTCGTACGACCTCGACGCCCTGCGGTCCCGCCTGCTGCCCGAACGCAGGGGGCGAATCGACGACAGCATCCCGCAGCTCGCCGACGCCCATCCCGACCTCTGCGCCCTCGCCCTCGCCCTCCCCGACGGTTCGGTGCACGCGAGCCGACAGGCCGATGTCTCGTTCAGCGTGCAGTCCGCGGTCAAGCCGTTCCTGTTCGCTCTGGCGCTCGTCGACTCCGAGGGGGCGGCCCTCGATCGCGTCGGCATCGAACCCACCGGCGAGTCGTTCGACGCCATCAAGCTCGAGAGCGGCACGGGCCGACCGCCGAACCCCATGGTCAACGCTGGCGCACTGCTGACCGCCTCGCTCGTCGCCGGAACGAACGCCGAGGCGCGCAGCGCCCGCATCGCGCGGGGGCTCGCGGCGTTCGCGGGACGCGAGCTCGAGGTCGACGAAGACGTGGCCCACAACGAACACCTCCTCGGTGACCGTAATCACGCCCTGGCCCACCTGATGCGCGCGGAGGGCACCCTCGAGCCCTCGGCCGACGACGCGGTCGCCGTCTACGCCCGAGCCTGCGCGACGTTGGTGGATGCCGAGACCCTGGCCGTCATGGGGGCGACGCTCGCGCTCGGGGGGATCAATCCCCGGACGGGGGAACGGGTCGTGCCCGAGCGGGTCGCGCGAGACGTCATCTCGGTGATGGCGACCTGCGGGGTCTACGACGGCTCGGGCCGGTGGATGCGCGCGGTCGGCATTCCGGCCAAGTCGAGTGTCTCCGGCGCGATCGTGCTGTCCTCACCCGGCCGTCTCGGCGCGGCCGTGGTGAGTCCACCGCTCGACGAACAGGGCACGAGCGTCCGCGGCTGCCTCGCGAGCGAAGCCCTGAGCGAAGACCTCGCGCTGCATTCTTTCTCGTCGCGCTGACGACACCCGATGCACCCTGCACGGCGTCTCCGCCCGATCGGCCTAGGCTGACGCCATGGGGGCACGGGGGATCTATGTCGCGACCACCATCCGCGCGACGCTCGACGAGGTCTGGACGGCGACGCAGGAGCCGTCGCAGCACGTGAGATGGGACGTCCGCTTCTCGCGGATCACACCCACGACGAGCACGGGGGACGGCGCCGCTCGGTTCGTCTACGAACGACGGACGCCCGTGCACACCGTCCGCGGTGACGGCATCAGCATCGGCGAGACGTCGCGACCCGATGGCACCCGCACCTCCGCGCTGCGCTTCACCACCCAGGACAGGCTGTCACCGCTTCGCGACGGTCGCGGCTATTGGCGCTACGAGCCGGTCGACGACGGCATCCGCTTCTCGACCGGATACGACTACGAGGCCGGGTGGGGCCCCCTCGACGTGATCGTGCGTCCCCTGGTCGGCTGGGCGACCGCGTGGAGCTTCGACCGCCTGCGCATCTGGCTCGAAACCGGCGTCGAGCCGGAACGGTGGTCGATCCGGCACGCCATCGCCTTCTGGCGGACGGACCGCCCCCGCGCCTCGCGCTGCGAGCGAATCCCCCCGCATCGACGGCGCGCCCTCGACGACGCCCCCGCCACGCTTGCGACGCTGCCCGCACCGGGAGCGAACCGATGACGTCGATCTTCGCGCAGGCGATGGGCTCCGATTTCGACCGCCTGCACCCGATGATGCAGCGACGCTTCGGCGTCGGCCTCGACGAGGGCCAGGCGTGCGTCGGTCGCGGTGTCATGAGCGAGATCCGGCGCGGGCCCTGGTGGACCGTACCGTTTCTCCAGATCGGCAAACTGCGGAACATCCTCGTGCCGACGGTGGGAGAGAACGTCCCCTTCACCATCTGGAACAGCCCGTACCTCGACCCTTTCGGCCGAGAGACGGTCACCTTCGTGCGGGAGTACGAGGTGAGAGGTCGGCCCGCCCGGTTCGACGCGACGATGATCCTCTACGACGGCCGCGTGATCGACTACCTCGGCACGCACCAGCATCTCGCGGTCGACCTCGACCTGAGCGTCGACGACGAGGGCGGCCTGCTCCTGCGGTCGGGGGAGCAGCGCTTCTACGAGGGACCGGTCGGGTTCCGTTTCCCCCAGCTCTTCAGCGGCCGGGCCACCCTCCGCGAACGCTTCGACGACGGCGACGGTCGTTTCCACGTCGACCTGCGCGTCGACAACGACCGTTTCGGCTTCCTCTTCGGCTACCGCGGAAGCTTCACCTGCGAGTGGATGCCGGCCTCCGGCGCCCCGTCGCACGTCTTCCCCCGCCGACATGAATCCCGCGTCTGAAACCACCCGAACGAGGGTGTGAGAACATCGGCGCAGTGTCGCCGGATCGGCATTTCCGAAGGAGCCCCCCATGCAGCCAGTCGTGCGTCGTCGCGCGTCGCGCACCGTCACCGTCGGCGTTGTCGCCGCCCTCGCCGCCACCCTCACCGGGTGCGGACAGGGGACGAACGTCTCGGACGACTACGCCCAGATCTGCCGAGACAACTCCACCGAGAAGCGCTTGCCCGACGACGATTGCAACAACCACGGCGGAAGCGCCCACTGGTACTACCTGCCGCTCGGCTCGAGCAGCCGAACGGTACCCGCCGTGGGGCAGCCGGCGACCGGCGGCTCCGACAGCATCCCGTCGGGGAAGACCGCTGCCCGCGGCATCTCGAGCGATGGCGACAGCGTCTCGCGCGGTGGTTTCGGCGGATCGGGCTCCGACGGAAGCCACGGCAGCTGATGCGGCGCATTGAGCTCGACCCGCGGCCCGACTGGCAGCGCACTATCAAGCAGTCCGGCCTCATCTACTCGCACTCCGTCCGCGACGACGGAACGGCGGTGGAGTACTGGAACGACGGCGCTGCGTACGTCTTCACGCTCCCGGAGGTCGAAGAACTCGAGAAGCAAACCGAAGAGCTGCATCGCATGAGTCTCGAGGCGGCCAAGTACATGGCATCCGGTGCACTCGGTCACCTGGGGCTCAGCCCGAAAGCGTTCGAGCTCGCCCAGTGGTCGCTCGAGCAGAACGAACCCGACGTCTACGCCCGCTTCGACCTCGCCTACGCCAGCGACGGCTCACCCGTGAAGATGCTCGAGTACAACGGCGACACCCCCACCGGTCTGATCGAGGCGTCGGTCACCCAGTGGTTCTGGTTGCAGGATCGGATCAACAGCGGAGTCCTCCCTGCCGACACCGACCAGTGGAACGGCCTGCACGAGGCCCTGGTGGAGCGCTGGCGGACCCTGTTGCACCGCTCGTTGAACGAGGGGGAGGGCGGACGCCTCTTCGTCGCCCACTCGGATGCCGACACCTACGGCGAGGACTGGGACACCGTCGCCTACATGCGCGACGTCGCCGGAGAAGCCGGATGGGAGCACACCGGCATCGAGATGAAGGAGATCGGCTGGCACCACGGCGCGCGGCAGTTCGTCGGCGTTCCCGAGCCGTGGGGCTCCTCGCGCAGCATCGCGGCGCTTCCCGGTGACACCCCGGGCACGCAGTACCCCGTCATCCGCAACCTCTTCAAGCTCTACCCCTGGGAGGACCTCGTCTCGGGAGAGGATCGCGTCGTCGGCGACCAGGAGTTCGGCGCGCTGCTCATTGCGGGTCGCGGACTCTTCGGCCGCTGGTACGAACCGGCGTGGAAGATGTTCCTCTCGAACAAGCTCCTGCTCGTCGCCCTCTGGCGATTGTTCCCCGGCCACCCCAACCTACTGCCGGCCTACGCCGACGGCCCGAACGGCATGACCGACTTCGTCGTCAAACCCGTCTTCGGTCGAGAAGGCGACGGCATCCAGGTGCACCGCAGTGACGGCAGCATCACTTCGAACGGCCATGAGTACCGGCGCGAGGGCATAGGCCGGGAGCGCGTGTGGCAGGAGTACCACGAGCTCCCCGATTTCCCCGGGAAGAACGGCAGCAACCACCCCGTGCTCGGCTCATGGGTGATCGACCAGGAAGCGTTCGGCGTCGGCATCCGCGAATCCGACGGACCGATCACGGACTACTTCTGTCGCTTCGCGCCGAACATCATCGAGAGCTGACGGCGCCGCCCCGCGGCTGGCCGTTCACGCGTCGATGTCGTCGACACCCGGCATCCACGAGATACCAGGCTTGCCCCACTTGCGCTTCTTCGCGATCTTCGCCGCCACCCGACCGTCTTCCTCGTCGAGACGATCCACATACAGGATGCCGTCGAGGTGATCGAACTCGTGCTGCAGGATGCGCGCGCGCCAACCCGTGACCTCGATACGGACCGCGTGGCCGTCGAGATCGGTGCCGGTGAGCAGTGCCGCATCGGACCGGCGCAACGGAAAGCGCTCGCCGGGGAACGAGAGGCACCCCTCGCTCTCTTCGTCGGGGTCGGGGTAGCCGGGTTCCATCGGGCGAATCCACAGCTCGGGGTTGATCACGACGCCGCGCCAGGGCTGCCCCTCGTCGTCTTCGTACGTGTACGTGAAGATGCGCAGTCCCACCCCGACCTGCGGAGCCGCAAGGCCCACACCGGGAGCGGCGTCCATCGTCTCGAACATGTCGGCAACGAGGGTGCGCACCTCATCGGTGATCTCGTCGACGCGGGCAGCGGGAGCGTGCAGCACGGGATCACCCATGATGCGAATCGGGAGTACGGCCACGTCACCAGCCTATCCAGGGGGCGGCGGGCTATCGTCGGAGGGTGATCCCGCTCGATGCCACCCTCAGCGACGGAATCGACCAGCTCGTCGGTGTGTTCCGCGATCCCCGTATCCTCCTCGGCATCCCGCTGGCCCTGCTCGGTGCGGTGTTCATGTCGTTCGGAGCGCAGTATCAGCACCGCGGAGTGCAGAAGGTCGAGCGCCTCTCGGGCAAGACCACCGGTGGCCTCTCGCGCAAGCAGCTCACGTCCCTGTTGACGCGTCCCTCGTGGGTTGCGGGCACGGTCATGCTGGGCCTGGCGATCGTGTGCCAGCTCTCGGCGCTGTCGGTGGCCCCGCTGATCCTCGTGCAGCCGCTCGGCGCCATCGCCCTCGTCATCACGACGGTGCTGAACGCCCGCGTCTCGGGACAGAAGCCGACGCGGCAGTCGCTCATCGCGATCGCACTGTGCGTGGGCGGCATCTTCATCTTCGTGACGATCGCGGCGTTCTTCGCCACCGAGCACGTGGTCACCGAGCGCGAGCTGTGGATCATCCTCGGTATCCTGGCCGTCGTCGTCATCGTCTTCGGCGTGTTCTGGGTGCTCGTACGCCGGCGCGCTCAGGCGTTGTTCTACATCATGGCCGCGGGCGTGATCTACGGTTTCGTCGCGACGCTCGCCAAGGTCGTCATCAGCCGCGCGCAGGCCGGCAACTTCGAGTGGCTGACGATGCTGTGCCTGGTAGCGCTGCTCGCCGCCGTCGCCGTGGGCGCCTACTTCGTGCAGACGGCGTACTCGGTCGGCCCGCCCGACCTCGTCATCGCGGGCCTCACCGTGATCGACCCGATCGTGGCCGTGTTGATCGGTCTGCTGGTGCTCGGCGAGGCGTCGACGGCCCCCGCATGGGCGCTCATCGGCTTCGTCATCGCCGGCGCGATCGCGACCTGGGGCGTGATCCAGTTGACCAAGCACCACCCTCAGGTGACGGCGGACGGGAAGCTGGCGAAGCCTCGGGTGCAGTGAGGGCGTCTTTGTCTAGGCCTCACGGCGGCCCCGTCGTCGGTGAGACCCGCCGTGGAGGAGGCCGCACCGCCTGAGTGCCGATGTGCTCGCGCGATTCACCCTCTGGCGTAGGAAGTCCCTCCCTCCGCAACCAACGTCAAGAAATCCCCGTCGAGAGACTTGTGAAGCCCTCGATCGGCGGCCTCGTTGTCAAACGAGACACCTGGACCCGCTTGATCGTCGGCGTAGAGGCGGAGACTCGTGATCTTCATGTCCCCTGCATTATCGGCCGTCACCTCGAGAACGCGCGTCTGGGGGCCGATTCTCACTTCGGCACCAGCGGAGTCGAGACCTTCAGGAGACACACGCACACTGACGGTAAGGCTCCCCGCCGAGCAAGGCGTGCTGACCACCTCTACACCCTCGATGCCTTCTCCAGCTGACTCAAGCGCTGCAGACGGGCGATTCGCCTTCTCCTCCGCGCTCAGCCCGCCGGTACACGACGTTAGGCACAATGCCGGGGCACCTGCCGCGGTAACGAGGCCGACAGCGCCCTCCCTCAGGGCGCGACCGCCGCGCGATGGGCTCACTACTTCGACAACTGCTCGAGCTTCGCGCCCGACAGAGAGAGCGAGCGTCCACGGACGGCGTCGCCGATTCCCAAGTCGGTAGCGGCCGTCACCATCGAGACATCGACGCCGTCGGCATCTTGCGCATAGAAACCTGCAGCTCCGACGCGCATATTCTCAGCACCGCGCGCCATCACCCCGAGGATGGGGCCAAGCGTCTGAGCGGACACGCTGAGCCCCGGCTCGATCACGCTATCTTCGAGCGTCACGGTGACGGTCAGATCCCCTGAAAACGAATCCTGATACGACACCTCCGCTTGAGATACCCCGAGCCCTCCGCTCTCTAGTTCTGCCGCCAACTGAGCTGCTCGCTCGTCTTGAGTGGGCCCGCCCATCGAGAAACAGCCCGCGAGCGTCATCGCTGCCGCTGCGACCGCCATTGTCGAGATGACACGTCCGGTGAATCGCGTACTCATGAGCCGAGAGCCCTCGCGCCTGCGAGGTCGCAGGTGTCGTAGACGTCGGCAAGCTTCCGGATCACGGCGGCATTGCGAGCCAGCCGCTCTCTGCGGGTATCCGTTTCGGCGAGGACTCGGGCGCTGGAAGCAATCGCAGCCTCCGATGCTTCGCCACTTGTCGTCGCGCGCAGTGACTCGATCGCCTTCTTCAGGTCGGCGGAGGTCTGCTCCAGTTCTGTCGCCTGGGCCTCCAGTCGCGCAGCCTGATCCAAGAGAGGACCCAGACGGACATCGAGACGAGATGACACCGCCATCACCGCGCCGGGGCGCGCCGGGCCCGGAGGTCGGCGACAAGAGAGGAGCCCTCGCCGAGGAGAACAGCTGCCCGGTCCGCAGCGGCCTCTCGAGCGGCGGACTGCGCGGCCTCGATGGTGCGAGTGAGGGCGGTGTCGAGTCCGGCGCCGAGCTCCGCGCCCGGGGACACCCGAACCTGCGTGATTGAGCCCTCAGCCGTGGCAGTGACCTCGCATTCGTTGCGCGGGCTGCGGACCGTCACCGAGACGTTACGCAGCTCCTCGAGACCGACGTCCAGATTCGCATGGGCGGCCCGGGCGGCCGCCACTTGAGCATCCAGACGCGCTCGCGCCGCCTCTACGCGTGCGTCGATGTCATCAATCATCATCACTCTCCTGTCCGCGCAACGTAGACCTCCTCGACCGAGCCGTTGAGGAAGCTCCAGTCATTCCGGAAGCCACCGCCGTTGTCGATGTAATCCTGCAGGTCGTCAGTGTAGTTACGTGCGTTGTGCGTCTGACCGGGGCTCATGGAGCCGTCGGGATCACCCAGGACAACCCAATCCACATTGTCAGGAAGATGCGGCGTGACTGTGACAGACGGTCCCATCGGTCCGTTGATGACGTGAGGTTGCGGGACCAGTGGCGTCTGGAGGTCGAGCTTCGCCACCGGGTCTGAGACGTGCTCGACCTGCATGACCGGGATGTTATCCGGGATATTGAACCCGTCGATCGGGGAGCCGTTTGTGACGACACCGATGGTGTTGTACGGCACCGAGCCATCGGCAGCGAGGTTGCCTGCCATGATCCCGCCCTGGCTGAATCCCGACCAGACCACATCCGATCCGGGTGGAACCCCCGCGTCCTGCATGGCCTGCATCACCGCGCGTTCGTATTGGGTTCGCAACACGGGGTTGTCCATGATCATGAGGGCGATGTTGCTGTCGAGATCGTTCATCGGTCCGGCATCGCGGTACGTGTCCGCCCACTCGCCGCCCATGAGTCCCTTCAGAATGCCCCAGTCCTGCGTCGAGGGCAGATTGACGAGGGTGTACGTCGACCCATCGGGGCGACGAACGGTCGTCACACTGATCGCCGTTTGCTGATCTTTGCCTAGACCGTCGATCAGTTCGTTCCCCTGCAGCAGATCAGCGGGAGAACTGATCTCGCTGCGGTTCATAAGATCGTCGTAGAACTGACTCTCCACCGCATCTTCAGGGAACAGCTCGCTTACCCGGGGGTCCGATCGCAGCATGTCTCCCAACCCCGTGCCTAAGAGGTAGCCCAGCGCGCCGCCTGTCGCCATCGCGATTCCCGGGAGCATCCGGCCGAGAAAGTCCCGAAAAAATGTGAACCAGTCTTGGACGATCGGCCCGAGCTCCGCCAGCAGTCGAGCGAGCTGACCCAATGCGGTCACAAGCTGCTGCACAAGGTCCCGCGCCAAGACGATGACGTCCCACGCCGCGTCCGCGAACTCGCGAATGGCGTCGAGCTTGTCGAACGGGTTGAGCGTGAAACTCGTCAGAGAGTCGGACAGACGCGCCAGGGCGTTCAGCAGGCCGCAGATCGCATCCCGGCAGGCGGTGACGAGAGTCGACGCGAGGGCCAGCGCAGACGACGCGGCACCCGCCCAGTCCTGCACGTCCGTCAACACCCGCGAGACGTCTTCGTACCGCTGGCGCAGGGCCCGCACGGTCCGGCCATCGAGGTCGTCGAGAGCCCGCGCGGCGGACGCAAGGTCGAGCGTCAGGTCCGACACCGACGACTCCACCGTGCGCCACTCCGACGAACGCATCGCGATGGCCCCCGGATCGCCCTGCAGCTCGTCCATCCACTGGGGGAGCGGCTGCACGTAGGTGATCAGCCAGCCGGCGAAGCCGGGGATGCCATCGCACCCTCCACCCGAAGAACGCGACGCGCCCGCAGCCCATGACTCGCTGCGCAGCTGCGCAGCGACGGCGGCAGCGCCGCTCACGACTCGAACTCCTGCATCACCGCGACGGCCTGTTCCTCGACCTCGTCGAACGACTCGCGGGCGACCTGCACACCCTTCTGCATCGTCGCAACGAGCTCTCGCGCACTCGACAGCAACTGCGCGGTGTTGCTCGCCAGACCGTTCGCGGCCCCGACGACGATTCCCGACGCCAGAACGCCGAATGCGGAGCCGGGGAGCGGTGCTCCGGCGGCGGACGCCGCGGCATCCAGCGAATCGCTCACGCGTCCCAGCGTCGACGCCTGTTCTGCCAGGACTTCGGTGTCCATGATGATGTGTGTTCTTCCCGCCACGGGGCCCCCGCTCGTGTCAGCTTTGCCAACACCATAGCGAAACCCTTCGCCGCTTCGCAGGGGAGCTCACCAACTGTGAATAACCGGATGCCGGTAGGCTCTAAGCCGCTGGGGGCGGTGGCCAAGCTGGTCAAGGCAGCGGGCTCATAACCCGACGATCGTGGGTTCAAGTCCCACCCGCCCTACGCGAGACCCCCGACAGGCATGGCCTGGTCGGGGGTCTTTTCTCTGTTCAAGTGGCAGACTCAGCCCACCATGTAGGGCCTGATCAGCAAGAACTGCGAGAAGAACAGGATCACCGTGGCCAGGATCACCCCGAGCGCGACATAGCCGCAGATGAGCCCCACGACCGCCATGGCGCGCCCCACCCCATAGCGCCGGGCCGTACCGAGTCCGAGGTGGGCGAGGACGACCGTCGCCACTGCAAGAGGGAAAGCCGTGAAGATCGCGACGATGCCGACGTAGGGCAACGGCACGAAGGCGGCGTTCAGGACTGCGATGGGTCCGAGCACCACGGAGGCGATGGCGGTTCCGTTCGTCACCGCCGGGAGCGGGCGCGGCGGCAGAAGAAAAGGCGGCTGCTGCGGGGGCATGGCGGGCATCGTCATGCCCCGACCCTAGCGGGACGCGCCGCGACCACGAGCGGATGAACGCCGATGTCGGAGGCGCCCATTACCGTCACAGCCGCGGCAGAGAGAGCAGGCGTCATGGGCCCGGAGACAGCGGTCGGAGGGCCGCGAGGTTTCTTACGCGGTCGGCCTATACCGAGAATCCTCCCGCGTTCCCGGCGACACCATCCGGATCGCAACGCCGGTATCGCACTCAGCCAGGTGCCGCCAGCCGCCAGAGGGCGAATGGCGTACGGGTCGCGAGGCCGTTCTTCCAGCGCCTCGAGGTCTGGCCCGACGTCGTCCTCCCCGAGTTGCGCACCGAGCCTCGCGCGCCACGCTCGGCGGTCCGGCGGCAACGGGGCACGGCCCGCGCACCGGGGCGCTCGACAGACACCCCACCGCACAAGCCGCACCCCGGAGGAGCGAGCGTCCGGCTTACGAGCCGTGCGCCTCCTCCGACACCGGCTGCCACTCGCGCCACGTCTGCAGACGCGACTCGTAGTCGCGCTCGGCGATGCCCAGGGGCGCCTTGCCGAAGAAGATACGCAGCGGCGGGTTCTCGGCATCCACCACCTTCAGGATCGCCGCGCGCGTCGCCTCGGGCTTACCGGGGTCGGCAGCAGAGGGGCGCTTGGCCGCCTGCTCCCGCACCTCGGCGTAGGCGTCGATCTCGTCGCTGCGCTGGGCAGAGGGGCCCGACCAGTCGGTCGAGTAGCCGCCGGGCTCGATGAGGGTTACGTGGATGCCGAAGCCCGCGACCTCCTGAGAGAGTGACTGCGAGAGACCCTCGAGCGCCCACTTCGACGCGTGGTAGGCACCGACGGTGGGGAAGGCGCTGATGCCGCCGATGCTCGACACCTGGATGATGTGGCCCGAACCCTGCTTCCGCATGATCGGCAGCGCGGCCTGGGTGACCCAGAGCGCGCCGAAGAAGTTGGTCTCGAGCTGCGCCCGGACCTCGTCCTCGGTCAGCTCTTCCACCATGCCGAAGTGCCCGTAGCCGGCGTTGTTGATGACGATGTCGAGCTGGCCGAACTTCTCGTGGGCCTTGGCCACGGCGTCGATATCGGCGGAACGGTCGGTCACATCGAGCTGGAGGGGAAGGAACGAGTCGGGGTAGCTGTCGACCAGCGCCTTCACGTCGTCGAGGTTTCGAGCAGTGCCGGCGACGTTGTCACCGCGCTCCAAAGCCGCTTCGGCCCACTCGCGGCCGAAGCCCTTCGATGCGCCGGTGATGAACCACGTCTTGCTCATGAGTGTCCTCCGAGAGAGATAGGGGGTGAACGCGGGCGACGGTACGCCGCGGATTTCAGAATCTCCTCGGGTTGACACCCGACCACCGCACGGCAAGGTGAGAGCCCCGCCCGCGGTGAACGGACGGGGCTCTCGTGGCACCGGGTCAGCGGGCGGCAGGCGCCAGCTCTCCCGGCCCGGGCAGGATCTCCCGCAGCAGATCGTCGAGCGTCACGACGCCGATCAGACGCTCGCCCTCCACGACCGTCGCCAGCTGGACACGACCGCGCCGCATGCGTGCCAGAGCGTCGTAAGCGGATGCCGCGGGCTCGAGCACCAGAGGATCACGGGCGATCTCGAGCGCCGGCGTCCCGGGGTCGACGGCGAGCGTGTCCCGCACGTGCGCGACGCGCGAGGACGCTCCCGCCCCGACGAGGATTCGCAGGTGCGTCGACGAGGCGGCGACTTTCTGGATGTCGGCGACCGTGGCATCCGTCGGCACGCTCGTGGGGGAGCGGTCGGTGCGCACGATGTCACCCACCGTCAGTGTGCCCAGAGCGATCGCCTGAGCGATCGGCTCGGAGTACTGCTTCTCGAGGGTGCCCGCCTGGCGGGAATGTGCCACGAGCTCGCGAATGGTGTCGGCGTCCTGTCCGCCCGCGGCGGCCTTGTCGACCGGCTCGACACCCGACGCCTTCACGAGACGGTTCGCAATGTGATTGATCCACAGCAGGAACGGACGCAACGGCCAGGTGAGGGCGCGGGCCAGGATGCCGGTGGCCTTCGCCGCGGTTTCGGGATGCGCGATCGCCCACGACTTCGGCGCCATCTCTCCGATCACGAGGTGAAGGAAGGTCACGACGATCAACGCGAGCATGAAGGCGATGATGTCGGCGAGAACGTACGGCAGACCCCACGTCTCGAACACGGGGGCCAGCGCGTAGTCGATCGCGGGCTTGGTGATGGCACCGAGCAAGAAGGTGCACGCCGTGATGCCGAGCTGCGCGAACGCCAGCATCACGGTGAGCTCGTTCACACCGCGCAGAGCCGCGCGCGCCGAGGCGCTCGTGGCGGCCTGCTCTTCGAGGCGGTGGCGACGAGCGGCGAGCAGGGCGAACTCGACGATGACGAAGAAGGCGCTGGCGACGATGAGCGCGGTTGTGATGATCGCGACGGTCCAGCCGTTCATCGGGCCACCTCCTCGTCGATCGCGGATGCTTCCACGGCGGGCTCGGAATCTCGATCCACCTCGTGCAGGCGGATCTTCAACTGGGAGGGCACGTGCCGGTCGACCTCGACGACCTCGACGGCGAGCCAGCGCTCGAGGTCGAGCCCCTGCACGGTCTCGGACGCGCGCTCGGGCAGATCGATCCGGATGACGCTGCCGACCGCCGGCAGATCCCCGTGGGTCTCGATGACGAGGCCGGCCACGGTCTCGACATCGCTCTCGGCGAGGTCGTGGCCCAGCAGACGCTCGAGCTCGTCGAGGTGCAGGTCGCCGGGAACCGTCCAGGCATCGTCGCCGTCGGCCGAGACCTCGGCGACCTCGACGTCGTGCTCGTCGGACAGCTCGCCGATGACTTCCTCCGTCAGGTCTTCGATCGTCAGGATGCCGTCGAAGTTGCCGTACTCGTCGACCACGCACGCGAGCTCGTTGCGGGAGCGACGCATGCGGTCGAGGGCGACGGGGAGCAGCATCGAGGTCGGGATCACAACGGCGGCGCGCATGACGGATGCCACGGGGGCATCGTCGGCGGGCTGCTCGCGCAGCACGTCGATGAGTTCGATGACGCCGACGGGGGAGTCCTCGTCGCCGATCACGGGGTAGCGGGTGTGACCGGTGGACATGAGCGCGCGCACCTCGCCGACCGTGGTGTCGGGGGTGACCGAGTCGATCTGGGAACGCGGGATCATGGCGTGCTCGACGTCGCGCTGCGGGAAGTCGAGGATGCGGTCGATGATCATCGATAGGTCGTCGGGAAGGTCGCCACTGACGCGGGACTCTTCGATGATCGCCTCGAGGTCACGCGCGGTGGCGCTCTCGTCGACGTCTTCGAGGGGCTCGATGCGCAGCAGCCTCAGCAGGGCGTTGGCGGCGACGTCGAACACGGTGATGAGCCAGCCGAACAGCAGCAGGTAGATGCGGGTGGGCACCGCGAGCGCGCGGGCCAGAGGCTCCGGGCTGGCGATGGCGAGGTTCTTCGGGTACAGCTCGCCGAAGATCATCGTGACGACGGTGGCCAGCAGCAACGCGCCGATGGTGCCGATGAGGACCGAGACGGCCGGGTCGATGCCCACCCCTCCCAGGAGGGTGCCGAGCGACTCACCGATCAACGGCTCGGCGACGTAGCCGATCAGCAGTCCCGTGACGGTGATGCCCAGCTGGGCACCCGACAGCATGAACGAGGTGCGCTTCGTGATGGCGAGCACGCGCTTCGCCTGAGCGTCGCCCTTCTCGGCTTTCGCCGCCAGCCGTGAACGGTCGACGGACATGTACGCGAACTCCTGCGCGACGAAGAAGCCGCAGGCGGCGATGATCGCCAGAGTCACGATGATCCCCAACAGAAGCGTCAGGGCCGCGGCCAGCATCAGATCTCACCCCCTCTCGGAAAGAGGGGGCTCGAAGATCGGCCCTCCTGGTCGGTGGAGGCGCGGTGATGGCTCACGGGTTTTCTCTCTCGTGGGTCGGTGATCGATGATCACGTCGACTGTATCGAGCAGCGTCCCGCTCAGGCTGGGGATTCGCCCGACCCTGAGCTCACCCCGGTTCGGTGATCTTCTGGTCGGTGTTCGTGTAAACGATCGAATCGGCTGTGGTGCCGACGAGCCCCAGGGTGAGGCGCGCAAGCCCGGGTGCGATGCCGTCGGCCGGTGGAGGAGTATCGGCCCCGAGGGTGAGGGTCTTGCCGTCCGCGGTGGTGGCCGACAGCGAGTTCAGGTACACCGAGACGTGCCCTGACAACGTCATGCGGTCGGCGGTCGTGACGAGCGCTGGACCCGTCTCTCGGCGAACCGTGAGGGCGAAGCCCTCGATCGTGATCTCGTCCGCCGTCATCTTCAGCGCGGTGATACGAGTGCCGTCGGCCAGCGGCACCGTGACCACACTGATGAGGGGGATGCCGCGGAAGGACAGCGACTGGGCGCCCAGCTGTGCCGACGGCTGAGTGAACACCGGCGCGCGCTCGTCGGCGACGGCTGCCTGTGCGGGCGGCGTGGTCGAATCAGCGGAGGGGGCAGACGGCGCGGAGGTCGGGGAGTCCTCGGGCGTCGACGGCGTAGCGGGCGTCGAGGTGCCGGCACCGGGAAGCTTTGGCAGGCCCGGCACGGTGAGCCCGGGTGTCGGCGTCGGTGTCGACGTCGAGGAGGGCGCGGGTTCGCCGCACGGGAAGAGGATCGGAATGCACAACCGGGCAGGGCGAGGACCGTCGTCGGCCGAGGCCGCGGCTGCGCCGGTCGACCCGCCGAGCACCAGGATGGCAGCGGTGAGCGCAGCCGTAGCCCGGGCCCGCCTCATCGCTCGACCCCGGTGGCAGCGCTCTCCGCCTCCTCGACGGTCGGTGCCGAGGCTCGCGGCGCGGAGGCGGTCGGCGGCGCCCACGACACGGCCACGATCCCACCCACCGTGCTCACCAGCATCCCGAGCAGGAAGCCACCGAGATTGACGCCGACCAGGGAGTAGACCGCGACGGCGAGGGCGATGACACCGTAGAAGATGCGGTGTGCCGGCATCAGGACGAGCAGGATGCCGAGCAGCACCAGAACCACCGGAATCACCGTGGCCTGAAGACCCTCGATCCCGAGCTGGATGTGCAGTTGCCCGATGTCGAGCTGCCCGGAGAAGAACATCTCGACGCCGCCGAGTGCGACCAGGACGCCGCCCATGAGGGGACGGCTCCGCCGCCAGGTTCGAAAGCGCGCCGACGAGGAGAGGTCGGGGGAGGTCATGACGACTCCGATCAGAAGCAGGTCTTCGAGCCGTCGGTCAGCTCGAGCTTCATGCCGGTGAGGGTGAAGACCGAGGCCTGCGTGCTCCACGCGGTCTGCTTGAGATGTGCGATCGAGATGGTGTCGGCATCCTGAGCGAAGTCCCCCGGGGTGCCTTTGGCCGAGGTGTTGACCGTCGAGGCGTCCACGCCGATGCGGATGTTGCCGAACGAGGAGTCGCCCTGGAGGCCCGTCATACCGATCTGCAGGTCGGAGGCGGATGCCGGGGCGCCGCCACCACCCGCGGTGATCAGGACGCCCACCTTGCCCAGGGGAGTGTCGCTGACGACCGACTGACAGAGGTCGGCGAGAGTGGCCGACCGGATGTTGGCGATCGCGACGTTGTGCTGGCCTCCGGCGGTGTCGCTGGTGACGCCAGCGTATTGCGAGAAGCCGGTGCCCTCCAGCTGCGAGGCGCTGATCTGGAACTGGCTGCCCGACACGGCGAAGGACACGGGCACCGCGCCCTGGGCGACACCGGTGAGAAGAAGGCTCGCGACGGCGGCGACGGGCACGGTCGCCAGGGCGACCCGGCCGGTGCGGGAGCGGGTCAGGTTACGGAACTTCATCGATCCTCCTGCGGAAAGCGAGCCCGGCGCCGTCGCCGAGCGAAGCCAGGCTACGCCGCATTGACAGAGTGTCAATAGTTGGAGACAGCATCGCTTCGTTAGAGTTCCCTCATGTCGAGCGACCGTCGCACGCGCCTCACGCCGGATCAGAGGCGCGCCCAGCTCGTCGCCTCGGGTGTCGCGTTTCTCGCCGAGAAGCCGCTCGACGACCTCACGATGGAAGTACTCTCCGAGCGCGTCGGCGTCTCACGCGGCCTTGTCTTCCACTACTTCGGCTCGCGCCAGGGCCTGCACCGAGAGGTCGTGATCACGGCCGCGGCGGCGCTGCTGGAGGCGTCCGTCCCGCGGGAAGACCTCGACCCGCGGGAGCGGCTCGACGACACGCTCGCCCGCATCGTCGCCTTCGTTCGCGAGCACCGGGGCACCTTCTTCTCTCTCGTGCGCGGCGTCGCCTCCGGCGACCCGGAGGTGAGGAGCGAGGTCGATCGCGCTCGAGACGTGACCGCGGGCTGGGTGACCGACGGCTTCCTCGAACTCGGTTCCGGCGATTCCCCTCTGCTTCGAGTGGCCCTGCGCTCGTGGGTGAACTTCGCCGAAGAGGTGCTCGTCGAACTCGCTCTCGGCACCGAGATGCCGGCGGCGGAGATCGTCGCCTTCCTGTCGCGCTCGGCCTTCGGCGTGCTGGCGTCGGTGGTGGGAGAGCCCGCTGGGCCGACGCCACGGGCCTGATCGCCGCGGCAAATCCTCCGGCAATCCGCTCCCGCCCTCGCGACGAATGGCACAATAGAAGGGCCCCCATTGCTGCGCCCCAGCGCGGTCCCTTTGAAACACGGTTCGATTCGTCGAGCCAGAAAAGGATCTGTGATGGGACGTCTTATCTACCGTGATCGCGCGTCGTTCGACATCGACGACCGCATCCTCGCTCACCTCCGCATCGTCGTGATGAACAAGCTCCGCCGTAACGAGGGCTTCATGCTGCAACTGCCTGTCAACGAAGGCGTGCGACAGGCCAGCCTGTGGATCCACGCCTCGAACGCGCTCGTCATGCAGTTCTACGGCGGACGAGAGCCGGCGATCGATCGCGCGCTCGTCGATCAGATGATGCACGACGCCAGCGGCGCCGACGGGCTCACCCTGACCGCCGCGGGAATCGCCCCCGCGACCACGGCCCCGCACCGGCAGCCCATCGGCGGTCGATGACGGGGCTCAGGCCCTCACCCCTCGAGCGGTAGCGTCACCTCGAATCGCGCGCCGACCCCACCGTCGACGCATCTCACGTCGCCGCCGTGCGCTCGCGCGATCCCTCGCGCGATCGGCAATCCGAGACCGACCCCGCCGGATGCCGCCCGCGCGGCGTCCAAACGGACGAGACGCTCGAAGATGCGCTCGCGGTCGGCCGCCGGAACGCCCGGGCCGTCATCGGCGACGGACACCACCGCGGTCGCGCCGCGCACGGCGACAGCCACGGTCACGGTGCCGGTTCCCCCGGTTGCCCGCGCCGCGTTCTCGATGAGGTTCGACAACACCTGGGCGAGGCGGTCGGGGTCGGCGTGCACCGGCACCGCGGCATCCGGAGTCTGCGTGCGAAGGACGAGGGAGGGGTGTACGAGCGGGGCGCGGCCCACTTCGGCCTCGACGAGCGCCCGCAGGTCGAGATCCGTGCGCGAGAGCTCGAGACCGCGATCGACGCGGGCCATCGTCAGCAGGTCGTCGACGAGGCGTGAAGCCCGCGCCGCCTCGCGTGCCACGTGCGCGGCGAGCACCTCGCGCTCGGGTCCGTCGAGGTCGGCGCGCACGAGCGTGTCGGCGGCCGCCCGGATGCCGGCGACCGGCGTGCGCAACTCGTGCGCCGCGTCCGACAGGAACGCCCGCAGGCGCTGCTCGGCGTCCAGAGCGGCCCGCTCGGCGCCCACCACGTCGTCGAGCATGTCGTCGAGGGCGGTGGCGACGCGTCCGATCTCGGTATCGGAGCGGGTGGGGTGCAGACGCCGTTGGCGCTCCCCGGAGCCGATCGCGCGAGCGACGCTCGACACCTGATCGAGGGGCCTCAGGCTCCGTCGCACGACGAGGGTGACCGCGCCTGCCGCGAGCACGAGGACGCCGATCGACGACAGCGCCATGATCCATCGCACCTGAGCGAGCGTGTCGTCGACGCCCGCCACCGACGCCGTCAGGGTCAGACTCGAGCCGTCGCTGAGCGTCGAACGCAGCGTCACGAGCTCATCGTCGCCCGTGACCTCGGATGCGATGACGCTCACGTCGTTCGAGACCGTGGGCTGAGGGGTGGAACGGGCACCGGGACCGGCGCCGGGGCCTCCGGGTCCACCCGGTGGAGCTTCGCGCAACTGCTCGGGGCTGGGGCCGGCGACCACCGAGTCGCCCCCCGCGCTGTCGATGCGGACGGCGAGCCCCTGGTCGGACAATCGCTCGGCCAGGTCGGCGTCATCGACCGTTCCCACCAGGGAGGCGGCGGCCGCAGCGCGATCCCGTAAGCGCTCCTCGATCTGGCCGCGCAGGCGGGCCCCCAAGGCCACGTCGACGACGACGGCGAGCACGACCAGCAGCAGCGCCACCAGGGCCACCACCGCCACGATCGTCCGCCGGCGCAGCGATCCCGACTTCAGCGGGGGCGAGGGTCTCACCGTTCCTCGCTCAAGCGGTAGCCGAGGCCGCGCACGGTGTGGATCAGCCGCGGTCCACGCTGCTCCATCTTGCGGCGGAGCGCGCTCAGGTGCACCTCGACGAGATTGGGGTCGTAGTCCTCGTAACCCCAGACCTGGGTGAGGATCTGCGCCTTCGAGAGGGTTCGTCCGCGACTCTCGGCGAGCAGGTGCAGCAGCCGGAACTCCGTGGCCGTCAACTCGAGAGACACTCCACCGCGATGTGCCGTCGCGGCATCCGGATCGACCACCAGATCTCCCACCGACACGGTCTGCGGCAGCCTTCCGCGCCGCCGAAGCACCGCGCCGCTGCGCGCGACGAGCTCGGCCATCGTGAACGGCTTCACCACGTAGTCGTCGGCACCCTCCGCGAACCCCCGCAGGCGATCATCGACCTCGTCTCGCGCGGTCAGCATGATGACCGCCGTGTCGCCCGTGGCCCGCACGATCGGGAGCAACCGGATGCCGCTGGGCCCCGGCATCATCCAGTCGATGATCACGAGGTCGGGGCGGAACGACGCCAACCGGTCGGCGAGGTCCGTGCCGTCGGGCGCCGCCTCGGCGACGAAACCGTCGGCGCGCAGAGCCGTGGTGACGGCGACGCGGATCGTCTCGTCGTCGTCGAGGACGAGCACGCGGGCAGCGAGGGACATCCGGGCGACGATACGGTCACCGGCTGAACGGGACTTATGGCTTGCGTATGCGAACCGGGCGGGTGAGCGGGCTTCAGGTTCGCTTCAGTCCCGGCTCGAAGTCTGGTTCCAGAGCCGGTGACCGACACCGGACGGAAAGAGAACCATGAACGACGACAATCCCACCCTGCCGCTGCCGCGTCAGGAGGAGACCCGCGAACCCCGCCGCCGCTCCTGGCGCGGGCCGGCGCTCATCGCCGGCGCCGTGATCGTGGCCGCGGGCCTCACCGGCGGAACCGCTGCGCTCGCGGCGCAGAGCAACGGGACGGGCCCGCTGGCGGCCTCCTCGACCTCGGCCCCCAGCGCCGACGGCGGCTCGACGGGCCCCGGCACCAGCACTCCCGGGACGGCCCCCACCCCGGATGCCATGCCCTCGGCCCCCGCCGACGGCAGCACCCCGACGCCTCCCGCCGACGGCACCGCTCCTGCCGCCCCCGGCGGAGGCAAGGGACCGGGCGAATGCGGCCCCGGTGCGCCCAAGGGCGACGCCGCCAAGCCCGCGCCGCCCGCCGACGGCACGGCTCCCACTCCGCCCGCCGAGGGGGACAAGCCCACGCCGCCCGCACCCCCGGCCGACGGCACGGCTCCCACCCCGCCCGCCGAGGGCACCACGCCGACGCCGCCCGCCACGCCGGGCAGTTGAGCGCCACCCCGCGCTGACCGCGCGCCACGCCCTTCGCGTGCAGCGCGCGGTCAGCGCGGTGAGGCACGATCGACGGGTGGCGAGAACACGCAGGCGGCGCCGCCGCACGCCCCGGCAACGGCAGATCCGCCGACGGCGTCTGGCCTTCGGCGCCGTTGCCGCGGTGCTCGTCGGCCTGGTCGCCCTCGCGGTCGTCCCGCTCGTCTCGCTCACCACCGCGTGGAACACCGAGGCGCGTCGCGCGGCCATCGACCTCACGTCCTTCGACCCGGGCCACCTGATCGACGACGAGCAGTTCTACGACGGCGACGCACTCACCGCTGATCAAATCCAGACCTTCCTCGACGATCAGGTGGGGGAGTGTCGCAACAACGCCTGTCTGTCCGTCCTGCGCTCCGAACTGCCGGCACGAGGACCGGTCGTCTCGGATGCGACGGGCCGCACGGTCTGTGAGCTCTCCCCCGTCGTAGCCCTCGCAGACCGTGCGGCCCGTCGCATCCGAGACGACCGGTCTGCGAGGGCTACGACGGGGGAGAGCTCACGGCCGCCCAGATCATCGACCGCCTGCAGCGCGCGTGCGGTATCTCGGCGAAGGTGCTCCTGGTCACCCTGCAGAAGGAGCAGAGTCTCGTCTCGGGTCGCACCGCCCGGGCTCCCTCACCCGAACAGCTCGGAGCGGCGATGGGCGCACGATGCCCCGACACCGCCCCCTGCGACGCCGGGGCCGCCGGCTTCGGTGCACAGGTCGCCCAGGCCGCGACCGACCTGAAGTCCTACAGCGCGTCCGACTTCATGCGGCAACCGGGTACGCACTACCTCGCCTACTCGCCCGACCCCTCCTGCGGGGGTTCGGAGGTCACCATCGCGAACGCTGCCACCGCGGCCTTGTACAACTACACGCCTTATCAGCCGAACGCCGCGGCCCTGGCCGCGCGCTGGGGAGTCGGAGACTCCTGCTCCGCATACGGCAACCGCAACTTCGCGCTCTATTGGGCTCTCTGGTTCGGCTGAATCGACCCGTCGAGCACCACGGGTCGACGCGCGGGGCCCGTGGCAAAATCACAGTGTTGTGATTTCGTTATGCACGGGCAATAATTGCCGGACAACCGAACAATCGCCAGCACTCCATCACAGGTCGTAGGGGAAGACGTACCTGACGAAGGAGAAACCATGGCGATCACGTCTTCGCGCGGAGTGATCCTGATCCACTCCGCGCCCCGCGCGTTGTGCCCCCACCTCGAGTGGGCGGTGGGACGCGCTCTCGGCCGCGCGGTCAACTTCGACTGGACCGAGCAGCCCGTTCTCACGGGCAGTCGTCGCGCGGAGTTCTACTGGGAAGGCCCTGTCGGCTCCGGTGCCGCCCTTGCGAGTGCGATCCGCGGCTGGGAGCACCTCCGTTTCGAGGTGAGCGAGGACCCCACGCCCCGTAGTGACGGCGGCCGCTGGATGCACACGCCGGGACTCGGCATCCACTTCGCTCAGACCGATTCCGCGGGCAACGTCGTCATTGCCGAGGACCGCGTGCGCTACGCGATGGAGGTCGCCGCGGGCGACGCTCTCGAATTGCAACGCGAGCTCGACGTCGCCCTGGGCTCCGCCTGGGACGAAGAGCTCGAGCCCTTCCGCCATGCCGGCGACGACCAGCAGATCGTCTGGCTGCACAAGGTGGGTTGAGACCGTCGGGCGGGGGAGGCGCCACTACCGGAGGTCGGTGACCACACCCGGCACCGGGACCGCGTATCCCTCGCCTGACAAAACGAGAGCCCCCTGGCATCCCCGATTGCAGTCGGGGGGATGCCAGGGGGCTCTCGCCGTGCGGAAGACCGCGCTCAGACCGAGGCGATGGCCACGACGGCGTTGTGACCGCCGAAGCCGAAGGAGTTGCTGATCGCGAGCTGGTCGCCGGCTCCGAGCTCGACGGCCGAGCCGGACAGGGCGAACGGGACCTCGGGGTCCTGCTCGGTCAGGTTGATCGTCGGCGGGGCGACGCGATTCTGAAGCGCCAGCACCGTGAAGATCGCCTCGAGGGCACCGGTTCCACCGAGCAGGTGGCCGGTGGAGGCCTTGGTGGCCGACACCGGGATCTGATCGACACGGGCGCCGAACACGGCGCGCAGCGCCTTGTACTCGTTGGGGTCGCCGACCGGGGTCGAGGTGGCGTGGGCGTTGATGTGGGTGACGTCGTCGACCGACGCTCCCGCCATCTCGAGCGCCATGTGCACGGCTCGTGCGGCTCCGTGACCCTCGGGATCGTTGGCGGTGATGTGATACGAATCCGCCGTGACGCCGCCGCCCACGATCGAGGCGTAGATCTTCGCGCCGCGGGCCTTCGCGTGTTCCTCGGTCTCGAGGATGAGGACACCGGCGCCCTCGCCCATGACGAAGCCGTCGCGGTCGATGCTGGCCGGGCGGGACGCCGTCTCGGGGGAGTCGTTGCGCTTGGAGAGCGCCTGCATCGACGCGAACGAGGCGATCGTGATGGGGTGGATCGCCGACTCGGTGCCACCGGCGATGACCACGTCGGCCAGGCCGTCGCGGATGTGCTGCACGGCGTTCACGATCGACTCGGTGCTCGAGGCGCAGGCCGAGGCGACCGTGCGCGCGAACGCGCGGGCGTTGAAGTGCAGGGAGAGGTTGCCGGCGGCCGCGTTGGGCATGAGCATGGGCACCGTCATCGGCATGACACGCCGCGGGCCCTTCTCGCGCAGGGTGTCCCAGGCGTCGAGCAGCGTCCAGACGCCGCCGATACCGGTGGCGAAGTCGACGCCGAGACGGTCGGGGTCGATGTCGGGGGAGCCGGCGTCTTCCCAGGCCTCTTTCGCCGCCACCATCGCGAGCTGCGACGAAGGGTCGAGGCGCTTGGCGACGGGGCGCTCGAGCACGGTCTCGGGGCGCACCAGGGCCTCGGCGGCGAAGGTGACGGGCAGGTTGTACTGCTCGACCCACTCGTGCTCGAGGGAACGGGCGCCGGAGGTTCCGGCGAGCAGGGCGGACCAACTCTCGGGTGCCGTGCCGCCGATGGGCGAAGTGGCTCCGATGCCGGTGACGACGATGCGGGGTGTGCTCATGAGCGAGAAATCCTTGGTGCGGCCGACAGGTCGTGACCGGTGGGGGCCGGAGCCCCCACCGGGAGGTGTCAGGACTGGTTCGACGTGATGAAGGTCACGGCGTCGCCGACGGTCTTGAGGTTCTTGACCTCGTCGTCGGGAATGGTGACGCCGAACTTCTCCTCGGCGTTGACCACGATCGTCATCATCGAGATGGAGTCGATGTCGAGGTCGTCGGTGAAGGACTTCTCGAGCGCGACCTCGTCGGCCGAAATGCCCGTCTCGTCGGTGATGAGCTCGGCAAGGCCGGCGAGAACCTCGTCGTTGGTGAATGCCATGATGTCTCCTGTTTCTTGGGGGCGGGGCCTGTCGGGCCCCGATTAGTCTAGAGTTCGACGGCGCTGCGTCAGGGCAGCACGACGACCTGCGCGCCGAACACCAGTCCGGCTCCGAAGCCGATCTGCAGCGCGAGGCCGCCGCTGAGCTCGGGGTGTTCCTCGAGCAAGCGGTGGGTGGCGAGGGGAATGGACGCCGCAGACGTGTTGCCGGTGGTCTCGATGTCGCGACCGATCACGACGGTCTCGGGAAGACCGAGCTGCTTGGCGAACTCGTCGATGATGCGCATGTTCGCCTGGTGCGGCACAAAGGCGGCGAGGTCGGCGGGCTCGATGCCCGCGGCCTCGATGGCCTGGCGCGCGACCTTGACCATCTCCCAGACGGCCCAGCGGAAGACCGTGGGGCCCTCCTGACGCAGGGTCGGCCAGGCGGCGACCCCGTCGCGGAAGTCGGTGAGGGTGGCGTTCATGCCCACCGCATCCGCCTTCGAGCCATCCGAGCCCCAGATGGTGGGGCCGATGCCGGGGGTGTCGCTCGGGCCCACGACCACGGCGCCCGCGCCGTCGCCGAGCAGGAACGAGATGCTGCGGTCGGTGGGATCGACGACGTCGCTGAGCTTTTCGGCACCGACGACGACGACGTGCTTCGCAAGGCCCGCCCGCACGAGCGCGTCGGCCTGACCGACGCCGTACGCGAAGCCCGCGCAGGCGGCGTTGAGGTCGTACGCGGCGGCGGGGTTCGCACCGATCCGGTCGGCCACGATGGCCGAGGCGGACGGCGTCTGCTTGGGGTTGCTGATGGTCGCCACGATCACCGCATCGATGTCTTCGGGCGCCACGCCCGACTTCTCTACGGCCTCGCGCGCGGCCGTGGTGGCCAGGTCGATGGCATCCGTCTCTTTGTTCGCGCGAACGCGCGTGACGATGCCGGTGCGCTGGCGGATCCACTCGTCGCTCGAGTCGATCGGGCCGACGAGGTCGTCGTTCGGCACGAAGTTCTCGCCGCGGGCGGCGCCGTACGAGTAGATGCGCGTGTGCGCGGGGCCCTGCAGCTGGCGGAGGGTGGGGGTGCTCATGCCTGTTCTTCTTTCAGCAGGGAGACGGCCGCGTCGAGGTCGTCGGGGGTCTTGACCGCGACGGTCGGGGTGCCGCGGAGGGCGCGCTTGGCGAGCCCGGTGAGGGCGCCGGCGGGGGACATCTCGATGATGCCGGTCACGCCGTGCTCGGCGAACGACAGCATGCAGCGGTCCCAGCGCACGGGGGAGGCGACCTGAGCGACGACGAGGTCGAGGGCGCGACGTCCCTCGGCGACGACGGAGCCGTCGGAGTTCGTCCAGAGCGTCGTGCTCGGGTCAGAGACTGCGACGTCGGCGGCGGCGGCGCGGAGGGTCTCGACGGCGGGCTCCATGAAACGGGTGTGGAACGCTCCCGCGACCTGCAGCGCGATGACGCGCGCACCGCGCGGCGCCTCGGAGGCGAGCTCTGCCAACGCCGAGAGTTCACCGGCCGCCACGATCTGGCCACCGCCGTTGTAGTTGGCCGGGGTGAGGCCGAGCACGTCCAGTCGCTCGAGCACGGTCTGCTCGTCGCCGCCCACGACGGCGCTCATGCCGGTCTCGACGGCGGCGGCGGCCTCGGCCATCGCGCGGCCGCGGAGTCCGACCAGACGCAGCGCGTCGTCGTCGGAGAGCACACCGGATGCCGCCAGTGCGGCGATCTCGCCGACGGAGTGCCCCGCGACCCCGTGCACCGACGCGCCGGCGCGGTCGTTCAGCGCGGCCCACGACAGCAGGCTCGCCGCCACGATCAGCGGCTGCGCCACGCTCGTGTCGCGGATGCGATCGGCATCCCACTCGGTACCGGCGGCGATGAGATCGACGCCCGCCTGCTCGGAATAGGCGGCGAGACGCTCACGCGCCCCGTCGAGTTCGAGCCAGGGCGAAAGGAACCCGGGGGTCTGAGAGCCCTGTCCGGGGAAGACGGCGATGATCACCGTTCCATCCTGTCAAGGATCGGGCACGCGCTTCTGGAGATATCGACACAGAAATACGGCGTGTCTTTGTGCGCGCCGTGCATCAACGCGCCAGAGGCGACCGTCGGCCCACCGGACTCCGGCGGCGCGTGGCATCCGTTCCGATCGATCCGAGGATGAGCGCGGTCTGCAGGATGAGCGCCTCTCGCGGCCCGGTGGCATCCCACCCGATGACCTCCGACACGCGCTTGAGGCGGTACCGCACGGTGTTGGGATGCACGTACAGCTCGCGGGCCGTGGCCTCGAGCGAGCGGCCGTTGTCGAGGTAGCTCCACAGGGTCGCGACGAGATCGGCGCTGTGCGCGTGCAGGGGCTGATACACGCGGTCGACCAGGGTCTGCTTGGCCACGGCGTCGCCGGCGAGGGCGCGCTCGGGCAACAGGTCGTCGGCCTCGACCGGGCGCGGGGCGTGGCGCCAGGCACGGGCCACGGCGAAGCCGGCGAGGGCCGCACGAGCGCTCTGCCCCGCGTCGACCAGCGCGGGCACGGCGGGCCCGAGCACGAGATGCCCGGTGCCGAAGCCGGGCTCGAGGCGCCTCGCGATCTCGGGGAACGGCAGTTCGGCGTTCTCTTCGCCGGCGCGGGCGGGCAGGTCGGCCCGGCCGACCACGAGCACCAGGCGGGAACCCTGCACACCGATGAGCACGTCGACGCCGAGCTTGCGCGCGGTGCGCCGAACCTGGTCGACATCGAGCTGCGGGGGAGTCGTGCCCACCAGGACGGCGACTTCTCCGTGGCCGTGCCACCCGAGGGCGGCGATGCGGCTGGGGAGTTCGTCGTCGGCCTCGCCGGTGAGGATCGAGTCGACGACGAGGGCTTCGAGACGCGCATCCCAGAGCCCCCGCGCCTCGGCGGCACGCGCGTACACGTCGGCGGCGGCGAAGGCGACCTCGCGCGAATACGACAGCATCGCCTCGCGCACCTTCTCGCTGCGGCCGGCCACGCGTTCCTCCATGACCTCGACGGTCACGCGGACGAGCTGAAGCGTCTGCGTCAGGCTGACGCTGCGCAGCAGCTCACGGGGAGCGGCGGCGAAGATGTCCGCGGCGATGGCGGGAGTGGATGCCGGCTCCTCGAACCACTGCAGGAACGAGGTGATGCCCGCCTGGGCGACGAGCCCGACGGCCGATCGCCGAGCGGGGGGCATCTCGGCGTACCAGGGCAGGGTCTCTTCGAGGCGCTGGATCGTCGCCGTGGCCAGATCGCCCGAGATACGCCGGAGCCAGGTGAGGGTGTCGGCCTTCTCCTGCGCGGCGGCGGCCACCGAGCCCGCAGACCGGTCGGGTCCGGCCCCGCCCGTGGAGGCGGAACCGGACCCGTCGGTGGTGCTCGTCACGCGATCAGGCCTCGCCGCCCGCGTTGCCGGTGGTGCCGGCGTTGACGTCGTGGAGACGGTACTTCTCGATCGCCTGTCCGACGACCGCGCGGTCGACCTTGCCCTCTTCGGCCAGCGCCTGCAGGGTGCGGACGACCATCGAGGGACCATCGATCTTGAAGAAGCGACGGGCGGCGGCACGGGTGTCGGAGAAGCCGAAGCCGTCGGCCCCGAGGGTCCAGTAGTTCTGCGGGACCCACTGACGAATCTGGTCCTGGACCGCGTGCATCCAGTCGCTGACCGCGATGACCGGGCCCTGGGCTTCCTTCAGCTTGTCCGTGAGGTACGGCACGCGAGGCTCTTCCTCGGGGTGCAGGAAGTTGTGCTCGTCGGCGGCCAGGCCGTCGCGGCGCAGTTCGCTCCACGAGGTGACCGACCACACGTCGGCGACCACGCCCCAGTCGTCCTTCAGCAGACGCTGGGCCTCGAAAGCCCACGGCACGCCGACGCCCGAGGCGAGCAGCTGGGCACGGGGGCCGTCGCCCTCGCCCGAGGAGATGTGGTGGATGCCGCGGACGATGCCATCGACGTCGACGCCCTCGGGCTCGGCCGGCTGCACGTAGGGCTCGTTGTAGACCGTCATGTAGTACATGACGTTGGGGTCGGGGTGGTTCCCGCCGTACATCCGCTCGATACCCGAGCGCACGATGTGCGAGATCTCATAGCCATAAGCCGGGTCGTACGACACCGTGGCCGGGTTGGTCGACGCGAGCAGCTGCGAGTGACCGTCGGCGTGCTGCAGGCCCTCACCGGTCAGGGTGGTGCGACCGGCGGTGGCGCCGATGATGAAACCGCGCGCCATCTGGTCGCCCGCGGCCCACTGGGCGTCACCCGTGCGCTGGAAGCCGAACATCGAGTAGAAGACGTACACCGGGATGAGCGGCTCGCCGTGGGTCGAGTACGCCGTGCCCGCCGCGGTGAACGCCGCGAGAGCGCCCGCCTCGTTGATGCCGACGTGCACGATCTGACCCTGCGGGCTCTCCTTGTACGCCAGCAGCAGCTCGCGGTCGACGGAGGTGTAGTGCTGGCCCTTGGGGTTGTAGATCTTCGCCGTCGGGAAGTACGCGTCCATACCGAACGTGCGCGCCTCGTCGGGGATGATCGGCACGATGCGGTGACCAAAGTCCTTGACCCGCAGCAGATCCTTCAGCAGACGCACGAACGCCATGGTCGTGGCGATCTCCTGCGTGCCCGAGCCCTTCTTGGGCAGCGCGTACGCGTGCCCGAGCCCTTCTTGGGCAGCGCGTACGCGGCATCCCCCGGCAGTTCGAGACCGACGTGGGTGGTGCGACGCTCGGGAAGGAAACCGCCGAGCGCACGACGACGCTCGAGCATGTACTTGATCGTCTCGTCCTGCTCACCGGGGTTGTAGTACGGCGGCTGGTACGGGTTCTCGTCGAGCTGCGCGTCGGTGACGGGGATGTCCATCGCGTCGCGGAACGCCTTGAGGTCGTCGAGCGTCAGCTTCTTCATCTGGTGGGTCGCGTTGCGGCCCTCGAAGTGCGGACCGAGGCCGTAGCCCTTGATCGTCTTCGCCAGGATGACGGTGGGCTGGCCCTTGTGCTCCTTGGCCGCCTTGAAGGCCGCGTAGACCTTGCGGTAGTCGTGGCCACCGCGCTTGAGGCCCCAGACCTGCTCGTCGGTGTAGTCCTTGACGAGCTCGAGAGCGCGGGGGTCGCGACCGAAGAAGTTCTCGCGGACGTACGCGCCGTTCTCGGCCTTGTAGGTCTGGTAGTCGCCGTCGGGCGTGCTGTTCATGAGGTTGAGCAGCGCGCCCTCGGTGTCGCGGGCGAGGAGGTCGTCCCACTCGCGGCCCCAGACGACCTTGATGACGTTCCAGCCGGCACCGCGGAAGAAGCTCTCGAGCTCCTGGATGATCTTGCCGTTACCGCGGACGGGGCCGTCGAGACGCTGGAGGTTGCAGTTGACGATGAAGGTCAGGTTGTCGAGACCCTCGTTCGCCGCGACCTGCAGCTGACCGCGGCTCTCGACCTCGTCCATCTCGCCGTCGCCGAGGTAGGCCCAGACGTGCGAGTCGCCGACGTCCTTGATGCCGCGGTTGGAGAGGTACTTGTTCGACATCGCCTGGTAGATCGCGTTGATCGGGCCGAGGCCCATCGACACGGTCGGGAACTGCCAGAACTCCGGCATGAGGCGCGGGTGCGGGTACGACGGGATGCCGTTGGGCGCCTGTGACTTCTCCTGACGGAAGCCGTCGAGCTGCGCCTCGGTCAGACGACCCTCGAGGTACGCGCGGGCGTAGGCGCCGGGGGAGGCGTGGCCCTGAACGAAGATCTGGTCGCCGCCCGACGGGTCGTCGAGACCGCGGAAGAAGTGGTTGAAGCCCACCTCGTACAGCGCGGCCGACGACGCGTAGGTCGAGATGTGGCCGCCGACGCCGATACCGGGACGCTGCGCGCGGTGCACGGTGACCGCGGCGTTCCAGCGGATCCACTTGCGGTAGCGCCGCTCGAGCTCCTCGTCACCGGGGAACTCGGGCTCGTTCTTCTGCGAGATCGTGTTGATGTAGTCGGTGGTCGGAACCATCGGCACATTGAGGTGGAGTTCTTTGGAGCCCTTCAGAAGGCTCAGCATGATCTCGCGAGCGCGAGCCGGACCCTTCGCCTGGACCAGCTGTCGCAGGGATTCCTGCCACTCCCCGGTCTCTTCCGGGTCGCTGTCCTGCGGCCCCTGCGAATACGGATCCTGGTCGTGAACAGTCACGGAAGACCTTTCGTCGTCTGGCAGGTCATGCCAGAGAATCGCCATACGAGTGCGGCAACCCTTGTCTGCTCCGCACAATCAACCAGCGTCCAGCCTAGCGAGTCGCGGCGACATCGGATGCGCCACGGCCGCGACGAACCGGCCCGCGCCGCGCAGACGCTTCGACGTCGAGACGAGCTCCGGCCTATCAAGACCGCCTGAAGCCACCGCGTCGGGCGAGGCGTGCGGGGGCGCGGGTCTAGCCTGACCGCGTGAGCACGCACAAGAGCGAATGCTTCCGCACCAGACCGGAGCATCGCTGGCCGGTCCTGATCGCCCTGGCCGTCGGCACGGGCCTGTACGCGGTGCTCCCGAACGAGACGTCGGGCGTGCTCCGCTACGTCGTCGTCGGCGCCGGCGTGCTGTGCACGATCCCCATGGTGGTGACGAACCCCTCACGCCTGTCGCGCGAATCCACCGTGGGCCGGGGCTTCGCCCTCGCCTTCACCGCCGTGCTGCTGCTGGCGAACCAGGTGGCGTTCTTCCTGCTTATCCAGCAGTTGCTGCGCGGAGAGGGCAGCGGCGCCGGAACCCTGCTCGGGGCTGCGCAGGTGTGGGCCATCAACGTCATCGGCTACGCCGTCGTCTACTGGGAGATGGATCGCGGCGGCCCGATCGCCCGCCGCCGGGACGCCCGTGACGAACTGCCGCCAGCGGACTTCCAGTTCCCCCAGGACTCGGATCGGGATGCCGTGAGCGAGGTGGCCCGCCGATCCTCCGACACCGAGGACTGGGCACCCGGGTACGTCGACTACCTGTACTTCTCGGCATCCAACGCCATGGCGTTCAGCCCCACCGACGTCATGCCGCTGAGCACGCGCGCGAAGCTCTTCATGATGGTGCAGGCGGTGTCGGGCTTCATCCTGCTCGCGCTCGTGATCTCGCGCAGCGTGAACATCCTGAACTGACGGTGGGCCCTGCCGGGATCGAACCGACGACATCCACGGTGTAAACGTGGCGCTCTACCAGCTGAGCTAAAGGCCCTGGATGCCTCGAGTCTAGCGTCCGCCCGGCTCCTGGCCCGCGCCACCGCCGCCGCGAGGTCACGTGAACCGGGCGAGGGCACGGGGCATGTCGTGCGTCCTCGCCCAGGTCGCGTGATCTGGTCCTCTCACGGTCGCGGCTCGTCGCCGAGGCCGCGCGATCTGGACCATAGGCAGCTTCGGCCCCGCGCACCACAGACCTCGCCCGGTGGCGCGGCGGTCGCGTACCGCCGATGTCGGAGCCCCGGGGTAGCGTGGAACCCGTGAATGCCGATCCCGCCGACCAGCGCAAACTGCTCGACCTCGCCGACCTCGACGCCCGTATCCGTCGTGACGAGAAGGTCTCGGCCAACCCGCCGCAGGCCGAGCGCGTGCGCGAGCTCCTCGCGCAGCGGGCGACGCTCACGCAAGAGCTGTCGACCCGCGCCAACGCGCGCGATGACATCACCGCCGAGCTGAAGCGTCTCGAGTCCGACGTGGCCGTCGTCGACGCCCGCATCGCGCGCGACACCGAGCGCCTCGCCGCCTCGTCGAACGCCAAGCAGGCGCAGGGCTTCGAGAGCGAGCTGGCCTCGCTCAAGCGGCGCAAGGGTGACCTCGAAGACTTGGAGATCGCGCTCATGGAACGCCTCGAGACCGCCGACGCCGCGGTCTCGGAGCAAGAGGCCCTCATCTCCGAGACAAATGCCCTGGGCACGCGGTTGAGCGCCGAGGCGAAAACCACCGTCTCCGATGCGACGACACGCCTCGAGGGCGCCCGCCGCGATCGCGACGCGGTGGCCGCCTCGGTTCCCGCCGACCTGCTGGGACTGTACGAGCGTCTCGCCGCCCGTGGCAACGGAGCCGGGCTCCTTCGTGCCGGCGCCTGCGAGGCGTGCCGCATGGTGCTCCCGCCGAGCGATGTCGCCACGGTGCGCCGCGCCCAGACCGACGAGGTCGTGTTCTGTCCCGAGTGCGGCGCCATTCTCGTTCGCACCGAAGAGTCACGATGACCCGAGACGGCCGTGCCGTCTGACACGGTCGTCGTCGGCACCACCTCCGCCGGGCGGATCGCCCTGATCGATCTGGATTCAGAAGGCTTACCGACGCGCACGATCGAGATCGCCGCAAACGAGCTGGCCTCCGTCGTCTCGACGCGCGAAGCAGCGGGTGAGATCCGCTGGGTATGGGCGGATTCCGCCGCGCTGTACGCCCGACTCCTGGCGGCCGGCGTGCGGGTGGCGCGGGCCTGGGACCTGCGCCTGGTCCACGCCATCCTCCGCGACGCCTCCGCGGTCGTCGACGACCACGGCCTCCGCGCGGCCATGACCTGGGATGCCACCGCCTCGGCCCCCGCAGCCGGCGACACCCTCTTCGATCTCGGGGAGTCGGCATCCGGGGTTCCCGAGAGTGCAGACGCGGCCCTCGCCGAGTACCGGCGGCAGGGAGCGGCCATCGCATCGTCGACGAGTCCCGGGGCGCTGCGCCTGCTCTGCGCCGCAGAGTCGGCCGGGGCCCTCATCGCCGTCGAACTGCACGCGGCGGGCGTGCCGTGGAGCACCGCAGCGCACGAGAAGTTGCTTGAGAGCGAGCTCGGCCCGCGGCGAGGCGGCGGGCTTCCGGAAACCGTCGAGAAGACGGCAGCGGCCGTGCGCGCGGCCCTCAACGATCCCGCCGCCTCGCTGGATTCACAGCCGCGGCTGCTGCGGTCGCTGCACCGCGCGGGACTCCTCGTCCAATCCACGAGTCGGTGGGAGCTGGCAGAGCACGACCACCCGGTCGTCGCCCCGCTCGTCGCCTACAAGAAGCTCATGCGGCTCTACACCGCGAACGGCTGGGCGTGGCTCAACGAGTGGGTCAGCGACGGACGCTTCCGACCCGTCTACGTCCCCGCGGGGGTCGTGACGGGCCGCTGGGCATCGTCGGGCGGGGGAGCGTTGCAGATCCCGCGCAATCTCCGCACCGCGGTGCGTGCCGACCCGGGATGGACACTCGTCACCGCGGACGTCGCCCAGCTCGAACCGCGCGTCCTCGCCGCGATGGCGCGCGACACGGCCCTGGCCGAGGCGGCAGCCGGTCGCGATCTGTACGCCGGGATCGTCGAGCGCGGCGCGGTCGCCAGCCGCGCCGAGGCGAAGCTCGCGATGCTGGGCGCCATGTACGGCGCCACGACCGGGGAGAGCGGTCGACTCCTGCCACGCCTTCGTCGCACCTTCCCCCGGGCCATGCAGCTCGTCGACGAGGCCGCGCGCACCGGTGAAGAAGGTGGCGTCGTGCATACGTGGCTCGGCCGCACCTCGCCCCCGGCGGGGGAATCGTGGCGCGCTCTGCAGTCGATGGCGAGCGAGTCTTCGGCATCCGGGATCGACGAGAACCGGGCGCGCCGCTCCGCGCGCGACCGCGGACGCTTCACCCGCAACTTCGTCGTGCAAGGTACCGCGGCCGAGTGGGCGCTCGCGTGGCTCGCCGATCTCCGTGGGCGCCTGGCGGCGCTTCCGGCGACAGATGACGATGTGCCGGCCACGGCATCTGGCCCGGTGTTCTCGCGACGACCGCACCTGGCATTCTTCCTGCACGACGAGATCGTCGTGCACACCCCGATCGAGCACGCGGATGCCGTCGCCGAGGCGGTGCGCGAAGCGGCGACCGCCGCCGGGCGCCTCTTGTTCGGGACGTTCCCGATCGACTTCCCCCTGGACCTTCGCATCGGCGAAACGGCCGAGAAGGGCTGACGGGCGCTCGGTACGCTCGAAGGGTGATCGAGTTGCCGCCGTACCCCCCGACGCGCCTCAAACGCCGAGGTGAGGGACGCCGATCCATTCGCCTATCGCCTCGCTGCGTCGGGCGCGGGGATCGTCGCCCTCGGATTCCTGCTCCTCGGCGGATGGGCACTCGTGCAGTTCGAGGTCATCAGAGCCCCGTGGCTTGATACGGTCGCGGGGCTGGTTGCTGTCGTCCTGCTGTGGGCGGGCGTCCTCGGGCTGGTGCTCGGGGCGGCACTCGTTGCCCATCCCGCCGACGTGCGGCGTGAAATTGCCCTGCACCGCTTCGCGCGCTCTGCGGGACTGTCGTACGCGCGGTTCGGCGCACCTCTCGAGATGGGCGGGGTCTTCTTCGCCGAGCGGGCCCCCGGAGCCGATCCCTCGTATGGCAGCACCTTCGAGCTGTACCGGCCACCCTTCGAAGATGCTCCGCTTCGCTTGGGCGTCGCCACGTTCCAGGGCGGCCGGGATGCCGCGCGCGGGCCGCGGCCCGCTTTTCGCTTCCTCGCTCTGCGGCTGCCCCGTCCGATGCCGCATATCATGATCGACTCCGTGCGTAACGGACGCCTCCGATCCGAGCTACCGAGCGTGCAACGGGTCTCCCTCGAGGGCGAGATGGACCGCCACTTCGCGGTCTACGCCCCTCCCGGCTACGCGCGTGACGCTCTGCAGGTCCTCACACCCGACGTGCTCGTCTGCCTCCTCGACCACGGACGTGACTGGGATGCCGAGATCGTCGATGATCTCCTCCTCGTGGCATCCACCCGATTCCGGCGGGGTCGGGATGAGACCGAGGTGCCCGCGCTCCTGCGCTTCGCCGCCCTCCTGGGCGCCGAAGTCCGTACGCAGGCCACGCCGTACACCGACCCGCGGGCATCGTCTCCGCGCACGCAAGTCGCCGCCGCAGGGCGGCGTCTGCAACGACGTTCCGTCTGCTGGGACGTCGCGATCCTGCTCGCGCTCGTCTTCGGCGTGCCCGCGGTCATCTTCGGTGGCATCCTCCTCGCCACTCGGTAATCGGTGAGGCCAGGCCGCCGTAGACTGGCCGATGCGAATGGGTCGGCTGGACGGTCGCGTCACGGGTTCGCCCGTGCCGAGGAACGTCCGGGCTCCACAGGGCAGGACGGTGGGTAACGCCCACCCGGAGCGATCCGCGAGACAGTGCCACAGAGAGCAGACCGCCTCGGCCCCTCGGGGCCGGGGTAAGGGTGAAAGGGTGGTGTAAGAGACCACCGGGGTCGTGGTGACACGACCCGCGAGGTAAACCTCGTCCGGAGCAAGGCCAGACAGGGGATGACGACGCGGCTCGCCGAGTCCCCGGGTAGGCCGCTGGAGCGGCACGGCAACGTGTCGCCGAGAGAGATGACCGTCCACGGGGTTTCGACCCCCGGACAGAACCCGGCGTACAGGCCGGCCCATTCGCGCTTTTCCACGCCGACTCGCCGTTCTCACCGACGTCACCGCAGACCTGGCCCGAACAGACGCCGCGCGAGGGACACGCGCGCCGGAGGGCCGTCGAGGCCGAGCTCGAGCGCAAGACCGTCGGCTCGTCGAACCGATGTCGAGTGTCGCACATATGTTCTACACTCGAGCACGGCCGGGAAAGGGGTCCGGCGCATGGGTACGAGGGTCAGCGACGAGATGGTCGCCCGGGTGCTGGCATCCATCGCCCCCTGCACGCTGCAGCCCGAGACGTGGGGGGCGCGAGCGATCGACTGGTATCCGCAGAAGCGCCCGGTGTGGGCATGGGTGACCTGGCCGAACCGCGCCGCGACCCGCGAGCCCGCCTGGGCGACGGGTGGCAACGACCGCGTCGTCATGCTCGAGGTGCCGTGCGAGGGCGGGCACTGGGCGCCCGTCGTGTGGCGGAACGCGGTCAGCGTCCGACGGATCGAGAACGCCGCGTGAGCGCTACTTGACCGCCGGCAGGGCCTCGGGCACCGGCACGGCGAGCGAGGCCGCACCGATGATGCCCGCGTTGTTACGGTGCTTCGCGGGCACGATCGGCGCGCGGAGCTTCAGCAGCGGCAGGAAGTTCTCGGAGTGCTTCGAGACCCCGCCGCCGACGACGATGAGGTCGGGGCTGAAGAGGAACTCGACGTAGTCGTAGTACCACTGCAGACGCTTCGCCCACTTCTCCCACGACAGCTCCTCGCGCTCCATCGCGGAGTAGGCCGCGAAGTGCTCGGCGTCCTTCTTGTGGCCGGCGCGCTGCAGGTGACCCAGCTCGCTGTTGGGCACGAGCACGCCGTCGTAGATCATGGCCGACCCGATACCGGTGCCGAGCGTCGTGAGAATGACGAGACCGTCGACACCCTTCGCCGCGCCGTAGCGGACCTCGGCGATGCCGGCGACGTCGGCGTCGTTGGCGAAGTGGATGTCGCGCGAGAGCCCGTGCTCGAAGAACTTCTCGGCCTCGAAGCCGATCCACGACTTCGACACGTTCGCGGCCGACAGGGTGCGGCCGCCCTTCACGATGGCCGGGAAAGCCACGCCCAGCGGCAGATCCGCGGGCGCTTCGAGGGTCTCGAGCACCTGGTGCACGGCCGCCAGCACGTCGGCAGGCTCCGCGCCCGCGGGGGTTGCGACCTTGACGCGGTCGCTGACGAGCTCCCCGGCATCCAGATCCACGATTCCGGCTTTGATGCCGGTTCCGCCGATGTCCACTCCGACCGCACGAGACGCATTCGTTGCCATACCCCTCAGCCTATCCAGCCGCACGGTCGGGATCAGTAGGATCGGGGGAGCACCGGCGGTTCGCGCCGAGACGCGAGATCCACGTGAGGAGCGATCGTGAGCGACGAAGACAAGAAGTACTGGTACAACCTTGAGACCGGCAAGGTCGAGCAGGGGTACGAGTCGCCCGCGGTGGATCGTGCCGGTCCCTTCGACACCGCCGAAGAAGCGGCCAATGCGCCGCAGCTCATGAAGGAGCGGTCGAAGCAGTGGGCCGAAGAAGACGCCCGCGACGACTGGGGCTCCGGCTCCGCCCGCTGAACGCCCACCGAAACGAGGGATGACGATGGACAAGCAGCGCGATTTCGTCTTGCGCACGATCGAGGAGCGGGGCGTCAAGTTCGTCCGCCTCTGGTTCACCGATGTGGTCGGCACGCTGAAGTCGGTGGCGATCGCCCCGGCTGAGGTCGAGGGCGCCTTCACCGAGGGGCTCGGCTTCGACGGCTCGGCGATCGAGGGGCTCACGCGCTCCTACGAGTCGGACCTGCTGGCGCACCCCGATCCCACGACCTTCCAGATCCTGCCGTGGCGCGGAGAGATCGACCCGACGGCGCGCATGTTCTGCGACATCACGACGCCCGACGGCCAGCCGGCCGTCGCCGACCCTCGCCACGTGCTCAAGCGGACGCTCGCGAAGGCGGCCGACGCCGGGTTCACGTTCTACACGCACCCCGAGATCGAGTTCTACCTGCTGAAGTCGTCGCAGCTCGGCGCGGACGGACGCCCGCAGCCCGTCGACTCGGCCGGATACTTCGACAACGTCCCCGGCGGCACGGCGCACGACTTCCGCCGCCGTTCGGTGCGCATGCTCGAAGACCTCGGCATCTCGGTCGAGTTCAGCCACCACGAGGGCGGTCCCGGTCAGAACGAGATCGACCTGCGGTATGCCGACGCGCTCACCACGGCCGACAACATCATGACCTTCCGCACGGTGGTGAAGGAGGTCGCGATCGAGCAGGGCGTGTACGCCACCTTCATGCCCAAGCCCATCAGCGGCCAGCCCGGCAGCGGCATGCACACGCACCTGTCGCTCTTCGAGGGCGACATGAACGCCTTCTACGAAGAGGGCGGGCAGTACCAGCTCTCGAAGGTCGGTCGCCACTTCATCGCGGGCCTGCTCCGCCACGCGAACGAGATCTCGGCCGTGACGAACCAGTTCGTCAACTCGTACAAGCGTCTGTGGGGCGGCGACGAGGCACCGAGCTTCATCTGCTGGGGCCACAACAACCGCTCCGCTCTCGTGCGCGTGCCGCTGTACAAGCCCAACAAGGGCCAGTCGACCCGCGTCGAGTACCGCGCCCTCGACTCCGCCGCGAACCCCTACCTGTCGTACGCGCTCATGCTCGCGGCCGGACTCAAGGGCATCGAGCAGGAGTACGAGCTCCCCGCCGAGGCGGAGGACAACGTGTGGTCGCTCAGCGACACCGAGCGCCGTGCCCTCGGCTACGCGCCGCTTCCCGCGAGCCTCGACCACGCCCTCGAGTACCTCGAGGAGTCGGAGCTCGTCGCCGAGACGCTGGGCGAGACGGTCTTCAAGTACGTGCTGCTCAACAAGCGTCGCGAGTGGCAGCAGTACCGCGCCCAGGTGACGCCGTTCGAGCTCGCGAGCAACCTCGAAGCACTCTGACGGTCGTTCCATGACCTCGGGCGATCGCTCCACCGCGCTCACCGCCCTGGCTCGCACCGGCTTCTCGCGGCTCGCCGAAGCAGACTCCCTGCTCGGCGAGCTCGAGGAGTCGGTGGGGGTCGGACGGGCGGATGCCATGCAGCTCGCGCAGCGCGTGGCGGATCCCGACCGTGCCCTCCTGTCGATCCTGCAGGTCGCCCGCCGGGATCGTGACGCGGTTCGCGCGACGGCCGCCGACGCCGGCGCGTGGCGGGCCCTGTGGGATCTGGCCGGCGCCTCCGACGGGTTCGCCGAGTTCTACCTCCGCCACCCCGACGAGCTCGCCCACCTGTCGGGTGCCGGTCTGACGCTGCCGGACGAGCCCACCATGAGGGCCGAGCTCCTGGCATCCGTCGGCGATGTCGAGGGTTTCGCGTCGGATTCCTCGGATGCCGCGTGGGTCGCATTGCGCGTGCGCTATCGCCGCTTGCTGGCCCGGATCGCGGCGTACGACCTCGGCCAGGATGACCCGGCGGGGGCGATCCCCGTCGTTTCCTCCTCACTCGCCGATCTGGCGGGAGCCGCCCTCGAAGCCGCGCTGAGCGTGGCTCGGGCGCGGGTGTCCGGTGCCGGGCCGGGGTCCTTTCCGCGCGAACAGGTGGAGGCGACCCGGTTCGCCATCATCGCAATGGGCAAGACCGGCGCACGCGAGCTGAACTACGTCAGCGACGTCGACGTGATCTTCGTCGGGGGAACCGCCGACGAAGACGTGGTCTCCGAGGCGAGGGCGATCGATATCGGCACCCGCCTCGCCGTTCAGACGATGCGCGGCATCTCGGGACCCGAAATCGAGCCGCCCCTGTGGGAGGTCGACCCGAATCTGCGCCCCGAGGGCAAGCAGGGCGCGCTGGTGCGCAGCCTCGCCTCGCACGAGCAGTACTACGCCCGGTGGGCCAAGAGCTGGGAGTTCCAGGCGCTGCTGAAGGCCCGGGCCATCGCGGGGGACGCGACGCTCGGCGCTGAGTACGTCGCGGCGGTCCAACCGCTCGTCTGGCACAGCGCCGCGCGCGAGAACTTCGTCGAGGGCGTGCAGCGCATGCGCGAGCGCGTGACCGACCACATTCCCGCAGCCGAGGTCAACCGTCAGCTCAAGCTCGGCCCCGGCGGCATCCGTGACGTCGAGTTCACCGTGCAGCTGCTGCAGCTCGTGCACGGTCTCACCGACGAGCGCATCCGCCAGCGCGGAACGCTCGAGGCGCTCGACGCTCTCGTGGCCGAGGGCTACATCGGTCGCACCGAGGCCGAGGCCTTCGGCCGCGACTATCGTCTGCTGCGGCTGCTCGAGCACCGCCTTCAGCTCCGGGGTCTGCGCCGGACGGCCCTGCTGCCCGAGAAGGACGACGATCTTCGGGTGCTCGCACGAGCGTCCCGCCTGGCCGACTCGGCATCCGGAGTGCAGGCGGTGTGGGAGGGCATCAAACGCGAGGTGCGCGACATCCACGTGCGCCTGTTCTACCGCCCCCTGCTCTCGGCCGTCGCCGCCCTCCCCGAGGGGGAACGGACGCTCTCGACCGAGCAGGCGCGCGATCGGCTCGCCGCGATCGGCTTCCGCGACCCGGCCGGCGCGCTGCGCCACATCGCGGCGCTGACCAGTGGGCTCAGCCGCAAGGCCACCATCCAGCGGCACCTCATGCCGATCATGATCCGCTGGTTCGCCGACGGCGTCGACCCCGACTACGGTCTGCTCGTCTTCCGCCGCATCAGCGAGCGGCTCGGGAACACCCCGTGGTTCTTGCGCATGCTGCGCGACTCGGCGGGCGCTGCCGAGAGCCTCACACGCGTGTTGTCCGGCTCGAGGTACATCGGCGAGCTCATGGAGTGGATCCCCGAGTCGGTCGCCTGGCTCGACGACGACGCCCTGCTGCGTCCCCGCTCGGGCAAGGCCCTCGAAGAAGAGGCGCGAGCGATCCAGACGCGGTGGCAGAACATCGATGACGCGATGCGCTCGGTGCGCGCCCTCCGCCGCCGCGAGATGCTGCGCGTCGCGATGGCCGCGGTGCTCGGCACCGTGTCGCTGGAGGAACTCTCCGACGCTCTCACGACCATCACCGAGGTCACGATCCAGGCCACCCTGCGCGCCGTGCGCCGGGTCGTCGTGCCGCCCGAGGACGACGACCTCGACTTCGCGGTCATCGCGATGGGACGCTTCGGCGGCCGGGAGATCGGATTCGGTTCCGATGCCGACGTCATGTACGTCTACCGCGCGAACGGCGTCGACCCTCAGCGGGCGGGCCAACTCGCGCTCAAACTCGTCGCGGGCCTGCGCGAGCATTCGGAAGACCACCGCCTGCCGCTCGACCTGGACGCCGAGCTGCGCCCCGAGGGGCGTAGCGGTCCCCTGGCCCGCTCTCTCGATGCGTACGCCGAGTACTACCGGCGATGGTCGCTGTCGTGGGAGGCGCAGGCTTTGCTGCGCGCCCGTGGCGTGGCCGGCAGCGTGAAACTGATCGGGGCGTTCCTCGACCTCGCCGACGAGGTGCGTTACCCGGAGTCGGCCGACCCGAACGGCCTGCGCGAGATTCGCCGGATCAAGGCCCGTGTCGAGAACGAACGTCTGCCGCAGGGCGCCGACCCGGCGCGACACCTCAAGCTCGGCCCGGGCTCGATCAGCGACGTGGAATGGCTCGTGCAACTCCTGCAGTTGCAGCACGCTCGCGCGACCCCCGCGATGCGCACGACGTCTACCCTCGAGGCGCTCGAAGCGGCCGTCGATGCGGGTCACATCGAGAGCGACGCGGCCGACAAACTCGCAGCGGCGTGGCACCTGGCGAGCCGTCTGCGCTCCGCGAACACCCTGCTGTCGGGGCAGACGAGCAACGTCCTCCCCGTCGACCGCGCCAAACTCGACGGCATCGGCCGCATCCTCGAGTACGCGCCGCGCTCCGCGACGCAGGTCGAGGAAGACTACTTCGGCGCCACCCGCCGCGCCCGCCGCGTCTTCGACAAGCTCTTCTACGGCTGACGGCCGCGAGCGAAGGGATGCCGCGAGACCGCGGCATCCCTTCCTCTCATGCTTTGGACATCAGGCGTTCGCGGACCTCACGGCGCTGCACCTTGCCGATGAGCGAGCGGGGAAGGTCGTCGACGATGACGACTCGACGCGGAACCTTGTAGGCCGCGAGTCGCGCCTTGCAGAAGTCACGGATGGCGTCGGGCTCGACATGCACACCCTCGCGCAGCACGATCGCCGCGGCGACGTCTTCTTGGCCGCTGGACTTCGGAAGGGCGACCACGGCTGCTCCCGCGATGTCGGGGTGCGAGGTGAGGACGTCTTCGACCTCGCTCGGCGAAACGTTGAAGCCGCCGGTGATGATGATCTCTTTCAGTCGGTCGACGATGGTGACGAATCCGTCGGGCGAGACCGTGGCGATATCGCCCGTCCGCAGCCAGCCGCCGTCGAGCAGCGTCGCCGCCGTGTCGGACGGACGGTTCCAGTACCCCTGGAAGACCTGCGGACCACGCAGCAACAGCTCGCCGGCCTCGCCCTGGGGCCGGTCGACGGTGGGGTCGTCGGGGTCCACGACGCGGATGTCGGTGCTGGGGAACGGCACGCCCACCGTTCCGGGTCGGCGCGACGGTCCGATCGGGTTGCCGAGGGCCACGGGCGAGGACTCGGTCATGCCGTAGCCTTCCACGAGCAACCCTCCGGTCGCGGCCTCCCAGCGATCGACGGTCGCGACGGGCAGGCTCATCGCGCCCGAGATCGCGAACCGCACGGTGCTCAGATCGACGGTGCCGCGTGCTGCGGCGCGCGCAAGCTGGTCGTAGATAGGAGGAACGGCCGGAAGGAACGTCGGCGGACTCTTCTTCGCCGCCGCCGACACCAGCTCGAGGTCGTACTTCGGAAACAGCACGAGTTTCGCGCCGATGCTCATCGCGAATGTGAGGCAGAGCGTGAGTCCGTAGGCGTGGAAGAGCGGGAGCACGCCATAGAACGTCTCTTCACCGTCGCGCAGGCCGGGTACCCACGCGCGACCCTGCATCGCGTTCGCGCGGAGGTTGGAGTGCGTGAGGACCGCACCCTTAGGCGTACCTGTGGTGCCGCTGGTGTATTGCAACAGTGCGATGTCGTCGAGAACCGGCCCCGCGTGCTTACGCGAGAGCGTGCCATGCGTCAGCAGCTTCTCCCACGCGAGCGGCCGCTTCGAGCGCGGGGTGCTCGTGAGCTGCTCACGCGCGGCCTTCGCCTTCGCGATGGGGAGACGCAGCGCGAGGCGCTTAGCCAGGGGGAGTGCGGCCGTGATGTCGACGCTGACGATCTTCTCGAGCGCGAGGTCGGCGGGGAACTCCGCGACCGTGTCAGCAAGCTTGTCCCAGACGATGGCGAACCGCGCGCCGTGGTCCTCGAACTGGTGGCGGAGCTCGCGCGGGGTGTAGATCGGGTTGTGCTCGATGACAATGGCACCGAGTCGGAGCGCAGCGTAGAAGGCGACCACGTGCTGCGGGGAGTTCGGAAGCACGAGAGCGACGCGGTCCCCGGCCCTCACGCCGAGGCGCCGTAGTCCCTCGGCAGCCCGGGAGACCTGGTCGCCGAGCTCGCGATAGGTGGTGGGCGCGCCGAAGAATTCGAGTGCGGTCTTCTTGCCGAACTGGGCGACCGACGCGGCCAGCATTTCGGGGAGCGTCTGCGAAGGCTCGTCGATCTCGAGGGGGACACCCTCGGCGTAGGAGGCAGACCACGGACGCGACGCGTAGGGAGACTCGGGCATACTCCTATCCTTGCGTGCCCCTCCGACATGGCGGCGGCGGTTGACCTGAAGGGATGCCGCGAAGTCGGCGACCTGGTTCGATGGGGAAGTGCACTTCCGACCGCTGGCCGACGATGACCTCGCCGTCCCTCCCTCCTGGTGGGCTGATCGCTCACTCGCCCGCGACCGTTGGCGCGACGACGATACCCGATCAGCGGTTGTCGTCGACGGGGGCGAGATCGTCGCCGCGGGAGCGATCTGGCTCTCGCGACTGCACGAGGATCGATTCTGGCTCGAGATTGTCGTGGACCCCGAACGACGCCGACGGGGCATCGGAACCGCGCTGACACAGCACCTGTCGACGCTGCGCTCGCGCGACCTGCCCTTCATGGCACGCGGCTACGTCGACGACGAGAGCATGCACTTCGCCGATGCGTTGGGTGCTCGCACAATCCAGACCGTCCCGCCGGCGCGCGCGAGTCTCGACGCACTGACGGAGCTGCGCACCCACCCCGGGGTGCAACCGCTCGCCGGTGCCGACAGCTCGCGCATCGAGTCGGCGTACGCGGAGCTGTACCGCTGGACGCACGAAACCTGGAGCCCGGTGCGAGCCGGTTTCGAAACCTCTCTCGCCGGAGGTCTCTGGGACGAGCTGGACGTCGAGGCCTCGGCTCTCGCGGTCGACGAATCGGGCCGCATCCGAGCCCTCGCTCTCACGTTCCGCGACACCGACCCCGCGCTGATCGTCGCCGAGACGATCGCACGCAACGAGCCGGAAGGGGAGCACTTGGTCGAGGGGTGCATCCGCCGCGCGATGACGATCCTCGCCCATCGCGGTCTCACCATGGTCGATTTCGACGGACACGTGAGCGACCCGCACTTCCTCCCCGCCCTCTCGCGCCTGCGTCCGGCCGGGCGCTGGTTCCGCCTCGTCGAGATCCCGGCCCCGTGAGTCGCGCCGGGGGGCGGTGGACCAGAGAGCTGGATCGGCAGTTACGCGCGCGCGGACGCACCTGGGCGGTGCTCCTGATCCTGGGTGCAGTCGTGTTCGGGTCGCTCCTCGGCGGGTACGTGCTCTCGATCCTCGCGGACCTCAGCGCCGGCAGCATCGATTGGGACGAGGCGCTCGGCTCCGGCCGAAGGCACATCCCCGCCGGGGTCATGGTCTGGGTGGGCGGCCCGTTCGCCGTGCTCAGCCTCGTCTACGGCGCCGCTCTCACCGTGCGCCTGGTCCGCGCCTGGCGGGACATGTCCCGCGAGGAAACGCAGCGCCCCTCGCGATGAGCGGTCGATCGGCCTAGCCTGTCGGGCATGTGCCGCAACATCGTTCCCCTGCACAACTTCACACCCCCCGCGACGGATGCCGAGTGCCACGACGCCGCGCTGCAGTTCGTACGCAAGATCGTGGGGACGACCACGCCGTCTCGGGCCAATCAGGACGTCTTCGATCGCGCCGTGGCTGAGATCGCGGCATCCGTCCGGCACCTGCTTGACGATCTGGTGACGAACGCCCCGCCGAAGGTTCGCGAGGTCGAGGCGGCGAAGCGGCAGGCCCGCTCCGCCGAGCGATACGAGGCGATCCGCGTCTTCCAGGAGCAGAAGCGCGCGGCCCGAGCGGGCTGAGCCGGTCCCGGCCCCCGTGCCCCTTTCGCGAACGTCGACGCCCGCCCCCGCGAAACGGCGGGGACGGGCGTCGACGTGGACGATCGGGCGATCAGACCCCGAAGTACAGCTCGTACTCGAAGGGGTGCGGGCGCTGGGCGATCGGCTGGATCTCGTTCTCGATCTTGTACTCGATCCAGGTGTCGATGAGCTCCTGCGTGAAGACGCCACCGGCGAGCAGGAACTCGTGGTCGGCGCGTAGAGCCTCGAGCGAGTCGAGGAGCGAGTTCGGAACCTGCGGGATGTTCTTGGCCTCTTCGGCGGGGAGCTCGTAGAGGTCCTTGTCGACGGGCTCGTGCGGCTCGATGCGGTTCTTGATGCCGTCGATGCCGGCCATCAGCTGGGCCGCGAATGCCAGGTACGGGTTGCCCGAGGCGTCGGGCGCACGGAACTCGATGCGCTTGGCCTTGGGGTTGGTGCCCGTGATCGGGATGCGGATGGCGGCGGAGCGGTTACCGGCCGAGTACACCAGGTTGACCGGCGCCTCGAAGCCCTTCACCAGGCGGTGGTAGCTGTTGAGGGTCGGGTTGGTGAAGGCGAGGACGGCGGGCGCGTGCGCCAGCAGACCACCGATGTACCAGCGGGCGATGTCGGAGAGCCCGCCGTAGCCGGTCTCGTCGTAGAACAGCGGCTTGCCGTCGTTCCACAGCGACTGGTGGGTGTGCATGCCCGAGCCGTTGTCACCGAAGAGCGGCTTCGGCATGAAGGTCGCAACCTTGCCCCACTGCTCGCAGGTGTTCTTGACGATGTACTTGAACTTCAAGATGTCGTCGGCCGCGTGCAGCATCGTGTCGAAGCGGTAGTTGATCTCCTGCTGACCACCCGTGCCGACCTCGTGGTGCGAGCGCTCGAGGGCGAAACCCGCCTCGATCAGCTTGAGGGTGATGTCGTCGCGGAGGTCCGCCGTCTTGTCGACGGGGGAGACGGGGAAGTAGCCGCCCTTGTACGGGGTCTTGTTGGCGAGGTTTCCGCCCTCTTCTTCGCGACCGGTGTTCCAGGCGCCTTCCTCGGAGTCGACCGAGTAGAAGCTCGAGTTCTGCTTCACTTCGTAACGCACGTCGTCGAAGATGTAGAACTCAGCCTCGGGGGCGAAGAACGCGGTGTCGGCGATGCCGGTGGAGGCGAGGTACTTCTCGGCCTTCTTGGCGACCTGGCGCGGGTCCTTGCCGTAGATCTCACCGTTGCGCGGGTTGTAGATGTCGAAGATCATGACGAGGGTCTTGGCCTCGCGGAACTGGTCGACGTACGCCGTGGTCACGTCGGGGATCAGCTGCATGTCCGACTCGTGGATGTTCGCGAACCCGCGGATCGACGAGCCATCGAACAGCTGTCCGACGGTGAAGAACTCCTCGTCGACGGTCGAGGCGGGGATGTTGAAGTGCTGCTGCACACCAGGAAGATCCGTGAAACGGATGTCGAGGAACTTGACGTCCTCGTCCTGGATGAACTTGAGCACCTCGGACGAATCTTTGAACATGAAGACTCCAGAGGTAGAACATTCGGGATCATGCCGGCCTCGGCCAGCCTCCTCGACCATACCCAGAACCGGTGTCCCGGTCATATCTCGCATGTTTCGGGGATGTTACGGGGCCCCGATTACGCTGGATGCCGTGAGCCTCCCCGCCGAGAACGATTATCCGGGCCAGCGGCTCGGCCTTCCCCGCGAGGGTCGCGGCTCCATCGCCCGGCCGGGGCGCCGGATCGCGGCGCTGTTGATCGACGTCGCGAGCGCCGGTCTGATCGGATACGCGTTCTTCTCCGCCCCCGACCCTGTAACCGGCGTCCCGTTCGCGAACCCGATCGCGACGAACCTCATCTTCTTCACCGTGCAGATCCTGTTCATCCCGCTCTTGGGCGGAAGCCCGGGGCACCGGATCATGGGGATGCGGCTCGAGCTGGCATCCGGGGGCTGGGTGGGCGTCTGGCGCCCGATCGTCCGCACCGTACTGCTGGCCGTGATCATCCCCGCCGTCGTCTGGGACGCCGATCAGCGTGGCCTGCACGACAAGGTGGTCGGCACGGTTCTCGTCCGCACCTGAACCCGCGAGCACCGATGAGAAAGGCCCCCGCCACAGCGGGGGCCTTTCTCATCGAATCAACGGGGGCGCGGTGAGCGCATCTTGGTCGGGTCGACACCCTTCGGGATCGGCAACGACGACAGGCCCTGCGACACCGACGACACACGCTTGATGACGGCAGCCATCGTCGAGCGGTCGACCTTCTTGGGCAGCGCCTTGATGGTCGAGGCCAGCTTGGCGATCGGCACCTCGTCGTCGCCGTGACCGACGTAGAGCACGGTGACGGGGACGCCGGCCGCGACACGCGTCACGCGGGAACGCTCCTCGCCGACGAGACGCGTCAGTCGGCTGCGGTTGCCCTCGCCGATGAGCACGACGCCACCGCGGCCGATGGCGCGGTAGACGGCCTCCTGCGTGCGGGGGTTGACGCCGATCGGCGCCTCCGAGGCCTGCCAGTTACGACCGAGAGACGACGACAGCACGTGCCCGGTCGCGCCGGGCATGCCGTCGATCTTCTTGTACATGGCCGTCGTCGAGAGACGTGTCATGGTGATCATCGAGGCCAGGATGCCGGCCAGCAGACCCGTCACACCCCAGAGGATGACGCTCCATGCGGCGAGCGGCGGGATGAGGAAGCCGACGAGCACGCCGAGGGCGATGCCCACCAGCACGATTCCGGCCAGCAGGAACGGCAGCCACCGGTACTCCTTCTGCGTGAAGGTGTACAGGGTTTTCAGCTGCGAGAAGAAGCCCGGACGCTTCTCGGGCGTGGTGGTGCGAGCGGCCATGAATTGATTCTATCTTTGCCGCGAGACCTTCCTCCCCAGCGGACGGTTCCGCCGGATGGTCCCCGCTTCCGACTTTTCTCGACACGCGGTCGGAGCGGTTCCGCCACCATCGCGGGATGAGCAGCTCCACGGCATCCGTTCTCGCCGAACCGTTCGATGCGTACCTGCGGCGTCGCGCGCGCAGCACCGTCCCCCTCACCGCGGGGGAGGCGGTGACCGCGGCCGTCGGCCTCCTTCGCGGATGCCGCGGGGCAGCCGCCGCTCGAGAGGGAACGACGTGGTGGCTGACGGCGACCGGCTGCCCCGTGGCCGTGGACGACCCGGGCGGACAGGACGGCGTCGCCGCGACGGCGGAGAGCCTCGCGCACCTCGCCGAGATCGCCGCAGACCCGCCCACCCGCGACATCCTCGGTCGAGCACGAGAGAGCGTCCTGACCCGCCCTCCCCGGGATTGGGATGCCGTCGAAAGACGCCTCTTCTCGCACGCGGCGCCGCTGCCTCTCGTCCTCGGCCCGCTCATCCCGTCCGTCGAAGCCGCAGCGCCTTCACCTGAGCGCGAGGGTGCGGTGGCGCGTGTGCTCGAGTTGGTCGACGCCGATCTGGCCGAGGCGACGCGCAGCGCTCTCGAAGGCATCCGCGAGCGCTGGCGCACCTCACGGATGCTTCGACTCGCGACCGTCGGAGGGGGCCTCGCCGTGATCGCGGTCATCGGCTTCTCGCTCATTCCGGCGGAGCACAGCTCGGCGCCGGCCGCATCCGAACGGACGCTGATGGATCCCGCACCGACCTCCTCCACGCCGTGGCTGTCGGACCCACCGCCGGTGGATGAAAGACGCCCGCTCTCCGATGACGTCGAAGAGATCGCGCGAAGGCTCTTCACGGACATCGCCGGATGCCACGACGACAAGGCCTGCGCGTCGTCCTACGAGGAGAACTCAGTGTTCCCGCGGGAGCCTCTGCTCGCGGATGCCGCCGCGGGGGAGATCGAGGTGGTCGACGACTTCGGGGGAGTGACCGTCGTACGCGTCGACGCCGCAGGATCGACGCAGTACGTCACTCTCGTGCGGCAGAACGAGAGATGGCTGGTCCGCGCCGCCAGAACGGTCGCGGACCAGCCATCATGAGCTGGTGCTCGGCGGGATCAGATCCCGAGATCGCCCTCGAACTGCGCCGCCTCGAGGCGAGCCTTGACCGTCCCCAGGAAACGGGCCGCGTCGGCGCCATCGATGATGCGGTGATCGTACGACAGCGCGAGGTACACGTACGAGCGCACCGCGATGGCGTCCTTTCCGTCGACCGAGACGATTCCCGGCTTCTTCACCACGGCGCCGAGGCCGAGGATCGCCGACTGGGGCAGGAACACGATGGGCGTGTCGAACAGCGCGCCGCGCGAACCGGTGTTGGTCAGCGTGAAGGTGCCACCGGCGAGCTCGTCGGGCTTCAGCTTGTTGTCGCGCGTGCGGGCAGCGAGGTCGGCGATCTCGCGCGCGAGCTGGGCGATGTTCTTGTCACCGGCGTCCTTGACCACCGGCGTCAGCAGGCCGCGCTCGGTGTCGACGGCGATCGAGACGTTCTCGTGAGCCGGGTAGACGATCTCGTCGCCCTCGACCGTGGAGTTGATGATCGGGTAGGCCTTGAGGCCCTCGATAGCCGCGATGGCGAAGAACGGCAGGAACGAGAGCTTGTCGCCCGTCTTCTGCTGGAACTCGCCCTTCATGCGATCGCGCAGGGCGGCGAGCTTCGTCACGTCGACCTCGACGACAGTGGTCAGCTGGGCCGTGGCCTGCATCGATGCGACGGCGCGCTCGGCGATGACCTTGCGCAGACGCGACATCTTCTGCGTGGTGCCGCGAAGCGGCGAGACCTCGACGGGGGCGGCAGCAACGGGAGCCGCAGCGGCGGGAGCCGCCGCCGGAGCCGACTTCGCGGCCTCGGCGGCCTTGAGAACGTCTTCCTTGCGGATGCGTCCACCGACGCCGCTGCCCTTGACCGAGGCCAGGTCGACGCCCTGCTGCTGAGCGAGGCGACGCACGAGCGGGGTCACGTAGGTGATGTCGTCGTTCGACGACGCGGCGGGAGCCTGCTCGACGGGCTTCTCGGCGGCGGGCGCGGGAGCCGCAGGCTTCTCTTCCGCGGCGGGGGCGGGCTGCTCGGCAGGCTTCTGCTCGGCCGCGGGCTGTTCCACCGGCTTCTCCTCGGCGGCGGGCGCCGGGGCCTCGGGCTGAGCGGCCGGGGCCGCACCGCTGCCGATGCGCGCGAGAGCGGCACCGACGTTGACCGTCTCGTCCTCCTGCACGAGGATCTCCTGCAGCGTGCCGGCGACCGGCGAAGGGATCTCGGTGTCGACCTTGTCGGTCGAGATCTCGAGGAGGGGCTCGTCGACCGCGACGTCATCGCCGACGGCCTTCAGCCAACGGGTGACGGTGCCCTCGATGACGCTCTCACCGAGCTCCGGAAGCTTCACCTCGGTCGAGTCGCCGGCGGCGGCCGGAGCCGACTGCTCGGCGGGAGCCGCCTGCTCGGCCGGAGCGGACTCGGCGGGAGCGGCCTCTTCCGCGGGCGCGGACTCCTGCTCGGCGGGAGCCGCCTGCGGGGCGTCGTCGGACGACGCAGCGCCCGAGCCGTCACCGATCTTCGCGAGGACCGCGCCGACCTCGACCGTCTCGTCTTCTTGGACCAGGATCTCCTCGATCACGCCCGAGATGGGCGAGGGGATCTCGGTGTCGACCTTGTCGGTCGAGATCTCCAGCAGACCCTCGTCCTCCTGGACGGTGTCACCGACCTGCTTGAGCCAGCGGGTGACCGTTCCCTCGGTGACGCTCTCGCCGAGAGCGGGGAGGACGACGGAAGTGCTCATGGGTATGTCTCCTTCGTACCGGATGCGGTACCTAGCTTAGTGACCGGTTGCGGTCAGAGTGCGTGCAGGGGCTTGCCCGCGAGGGCCAGGAAGGCCTCGCCGAGCGCCTCGCTCTGGGTGGGGTGTGCGTGGACGAACGGCGCGATGTCCTCGGGGTGGGCTTCCCAGCCCACCGCGAGTTGCGCTTCCGAGATCAATTCGCCGACGCGATCGCCCACCAGGTGGGCACCGACGACGGGCCCGTCGACACGCCGGACGATCTTCACGATGCCCGAGGTACCGATGATCTCGCTGCGGCCGTTTCCGGCCAGGTTGTATTCGTACGCCTTCACGGCATCGGATCCGTAACGATCCTGAGCCTGCGCCTCGGTCAGTCCGACGGACGCGACCTCGGGGTGGGAGTAGGCGACGCGGGGTACGTCGACATCGGGAACGAGCACGGGCGAAAGACCCGCGATCTCCTCCGCGACGAAGATGCCCTGCTGGAAGCCGCGGTGCGCGAGTTGCAGACCCGGCACGATGTCGCCCACGGCCCACACGTGGGCAGCGGCGGTGCGCAGACGCTCGTCGGTCTGGACGAAGCCTCGGTCGAGCACGACCCCGGCCTCTTCGTAACCGAGCCCGGCGGTGACGGGACCTCGTCCGACCGCGACCAGGACGTAGTCGGCCACGAGTTCCGAACCGTCGTCGAGGGTCACCGTCACGGAGCCCGCGGTCTGCGCGAGCGAGGCGAAGCGTCGCCCCAGCTGGAAAGCGATCCCGCGCTTGCGGAACGCCCGCTCGAGAGCCTTGCTGGATGCCACGTCCTCCGCCGGCAGCAGATGCGGAAGCGCCTCGATGATCGTGACGTCCACGCCGAACGAACGCCAGACACTGGCGAACTCGACGCCGATCACGCCACCGCCGAGAACGATCACGCGCTCGGGGATCACGTCGAGCTCGAGCGCCTGCTCGCTCGTCAGCACACGTCCACCGACATCGAGACCGGGCAGGCTGCGGCTGTACGAGCCGGTCGCGAGAATGACGTCGGTGCCGCGATAGAGGTCGTCGCCGACGCGCACCGCGGGTCCGGCCTCGAGCGAGCCCTCGCCGCGGACCACGCGGATGCCGTGGGCCGAGATCAACCCCTCGAGCCCTTTGAACTTCTTGGCGACGATGCCCTCGCGGTACGAGCGCACCCGCACCGGGTCGATGCCCGAGAAGGTCACGTCGACGCCGATATCGGCTGCGCCGCGGGCGGCGTCGGCGACCTCTCCGGCGTGCAGCAGCGCTTTGGTGGGGATGCAGCCGCGGTGCAGGCACGTTCCGCCGAGCTTGTTCTTCTCGACGAGCACCACATCTTTGCCCAGCTCGGCGAGGCGCAGAGCTGCGGCGTACCCGCCGCTTCCCCCGCCGAGCACGACGACGTCGGCGGTGTACTCGGTCACCGCGCGCCGTCCGTGGCCAGCATCTCGACGAGCGAGCGGACCGTTGCTCCCGTCACGCCCTTGTCGGTGTAGCCGAACGGTGCGGACTTGTTCATTCCCACTCCGGCGATGTCGAGGTGCACCCACGGGATGCGGGGGGCGTCGGCCTCCGCAGAGACGCGGCCGACGAAGTGACGGAGGAAGAGCCCGGCGAACAGCGAGCCGCCCGCGGGGTCTCCGATCTTCGCGTTCTGCAGGTCCGCAATGGGGGAGTCGAGGTCATCGACCATGTGGTCGGGCAGCGGCAGCTGCCAGGCGAGTTCTGCCGTGCGGGCCGATGCCGCGAGGTACTTCGCCACCGCGTCGTCGTCGCCCATCACGCCGGTGTGGCGGTTGCCGAGCGCCACGGTGATGGCGCCCGTCAGGGTGGCGACGTCGACGATGAGATCGGGGTTCTCGCGGCTGGCCGCAGCGAGGCCGTCGGCGAGCACCAGGCGCCCCTCGGCGTCGGTGTTCAGTACCTCGACCGTGGTGCCGTCGAGGGTGCGCAGCACGTCGCCCGGGCGCGTCGCACGGCCCGACGGCATGTTGTCGGCGATGCAGAGCCAGGCGCTGACGTGGACGGGCAACTGCATCTCGGCCGCGGCCTTGAGTACCGCCAGCACCGTCGCAGCGCCGCACATGTCGTATTTCATTCCGACCATCGATGCCGGCGGCTTCAGGGAGAGACCACCGGTGTCGAACGTGATGCCCTTGCCGACCAGAGCGACGTGGCGCTCGGCACCGGCGGGGGAGTAGTCGAGGCGCACCATGCGCGGCGGGCGATCCGACCCCTGACCCACGCCGAGGATGCCGCCGTAACCACCCTCGCGCAGGGCGGTCTCGTCGAGCACCTCGACCTCGACGGGGAGACCCTCGACGGCCTTGACGGCGGCGTCGGCGAAGTCGGACGGGCCGAGCCACTCGGCGGGCGTCGTGACGAGGTCCTTCACCAGAGCCACGGCTCCGGCGACGGCCGCGACCGCCGCGGCGTCGGCGTCAGCGGGCGCCTCCTCGGCGACGACGGTCACGCGCGTGGCGCGCACCTTCGCGGCCTTCTTCTTGTAGTCGGCGAAACGGTAACCGCCCAGGGCGGCGCCCTCGGCGATCGGGCGCCAGGCGGAGGAGGCGAGCGACTGCACGGCGATGTGCTCGAAGCCGGTCAGCTGACGAAGACCGGTGCCCGCGGCGTCGCGAAGCGCGGCCTCGGTGGGGTTCGCACCCGCACCTGCGACGGCGACCGGTGTCGCCACTCCCGGGACGTGAACCCGCTGGAACGATCCGGCGGCACCGGTGAACCCGACCGCCGACAGAGCCGACCCGAGACCTTCCCAACCGTCGGGATCCGGGGATCCCTCCGAAAGGGTGGGAACGATCAGCAGGATCGCATCGGCGTCGGACTCGAGAGCGGGGGCGTGGGTGTACGCCACGGAGGGAAACGGCATGGCATCCATCCTAGGTTCGAGCGTGTTCGCTAGGAGCGGGACGCACCGCGACCGACGCATCCGGCACGCTCGTAGAGTGGAGACATGCGTTCCTCCGCCCCGCTGTACGACCGCGCCCCCGCGGCGCCACCCGTGCCGTCGGGCCTGCCGCTCGTGATCGCACTGACCGGTTTCACGGATGCCGGTGGGGCGGTGACCCGACTGGTCGAGTACTTCCGCAACGACGTGCAGCCCAACGCCCTCTTCGTCTTCGACAACGACTCGCTTCTGGACTACCGCGCGCGTCGCCCGGCGATCACCTTCGTCGAAGACCACCTCACCGACTTCCGTCCGGCGCGCCTCGAGCTCTCGCTCGCGCACGACTCACTCGGACAGCCGTTCCTCCTTCTTGCGGGGTACGAGCCCGACTTCCTCTGGGAAGCGTTCGCCGAAACCGTTCTCGAGCTGTCGGCGGGTCTGCAGGTGTCGTCGATCACCTGGGTGCACGCCATCCCCATGCCGGTGCCGCACACGCGCCCCATCGGCACCACCGTCAGCGGGACGCGCCCCGACCTCGCCGAGGCGCACTCCGTCTGGCGTCCGCACACGCAGGTCCCCTCGACCGCGGGCCATCTGCTCGAGTACCGCTTCGCGGAAGCCGGCGCCAAGGTCGCTGGTTTCGCGCTCCTCGTTCCGCACTATCTCGGTGATACCGAGTACCCCGCTGCGGCCCTCGCCGCCCTCGACAGCCTTACGGTCGCAACCGGTCTGGTGTTCGCAGGCGAAGTGCTCCGCGAAGAGAACCGCGAATTTCTCGGCAAGGTGACCGAGCAGGTCGAGGCGAGCGACGAGCTGACCCGCATGCTGGAGAACCTCGAGGAGCGCTACGACGCCTACATGGCGGGCTCCACGCAGGCCACCCCGATCATCCACACGGGCGATCTCCCCAGCGCCGACGAACTGGCCGCCGAGCTGGAGCGCTTCCTCGCCACCCGGCCCGGCGACGACGATCGCCGCGGCAAGCTCGGCTGAGATCGGTCCTGCACCGCACGTTCCCGGTTGCCGAGAAGAAGGCATCCGGGAATGCCTTCCTGCTCGCGGACGTTGTCTACGCATAGATCCCAGGCCCACGTCAAGTCCCGGTCCGGGAATGTGAGACAATGAAGAACCTGACCCGTTGTCAACCGGACCAGGAGCCCCCGCTCCTCGGTTCGGGACTTGACAAGGGTCTTACTAGTGTCCGAGAACGACCGGTGGCCGTGCAGCGTGCGTTCCCGGTGAAAGGCGAAACGTGGCAGACACGACAACCAAGACCCGCTCCCGGAGTGCGAAGGACACCGAACTCGAGAACTCCGAGGAGACCGTGACGGCGTCGAAGACGACGACCGCCAAGAAGGCCCCCGCGAAGAAGGCTCCGGCCAAGGCCAAGGCGGCCCCCGCCAAGGCGAAGACGAAGGCCAAGAAGGACGACGACCTCGAAGAAGACGAGGAAGACGTCGAAGTGGGCGATGTCGAGATCGACGACGCCGACGACAGCGACGACTCCGACGACGCGGCCAAGACAGACGCGAAGAAGTCCGACGACGACGACGAGGACGAGACCCCGGCGGCGCCCGCCGAGGCCCTCCCCACCGGCGCGATCGTCATCTCGTCGAGCGACGAGGACGACGTCCCCGTCTACTCCGCGCAGATCACGGGCGCGACCGCCGACCCGGTCAAGGACTACCTGAAGCAGATCGGCAAGGTTCCGCTGCTGAACGCGGCCGAAGAGGTCGAGCTCGCCATGCGCATCGAGGCGGGTCTGTTCGCCGAAGAGAAGCTGTCGAACATGACCGCGGCCGAGAAGACGAGCCAACTCGGTCTCGATCTGCAGTGGGTCGCCCGTGACGGTCAGCGTGCTAAGAGCCACCTGCTCGGCGCCAACCTCCGCCTGGTCGTCTCGCTCGCCAAGCGCTACACCGGTCGCGGCATGCAGTTCCTCGACCTGATCCAGGAAGGCAACCTGGGCCTCATCCGTGCCGTCGAGAAGTTCGACTACACCAAGGGCTTCAAGTTCTCGACCTACGCCACCTGGTGGATCCGTCAGGCGATCACGCGTGCCATGGCCGACCAGGCCCGTACCATCCGTATCCCCGTGCACATGGTCGAGGTCATCAACAAGCTGGCTCGCGTTCAGCGCCAGATGCTGCAGGACCTCGGTCGCGAACCCACTCCGGAAGAACTGTCGCGCGAACTCGACATGACCCCCGAGAAGGTCATCGAGGTTCAGAAGTACGGCCGCGAGCCCATCTCCCTGCACACCCCTCTCGGCGAGGACGGCGACAGCGAGTTCGGTGACCTCATCGAGGACACCGAGGCTGTCGTCCCGGCCGACGCGGTGGGCTTCACCATGCTGCAGCGCCAGCTCGAGTCGCTCCTCGACTCGCTCAGCGAGCGCGAGGCGGGCGTGATCCGCATGCGCTTCGGCCTCGGCGACGGTCAGCCCAAGACCCTCGACCAGATCGGCGACACGTTCGGCGTCACGCGCGAGCGTATCCGTCAGATCGAGTCGAAGACGATGGCGAAGCTGCGTCACCCGAGCCGTTCGCAGTCGCTTCGGGACTACCTCGAATGAGCGCGGAGGCCAACGCCGGCAAGGCGCTCACCGTCACCGTCGAGGGCACCTCGTACGCTCGCATCCCGATCCGCACGCGGGTCGTCATGCCGGGTGACGACCTCGACGCCTTCATCCTCGAGTACGCGAAGGATGCCGTGCAGCCGGGCGACCTGCTGTTCGTCACCGAGAAGATCGTCGCCATCACGCAGGGTCGTTCGTTCAAACTCGACACCATCAAGCCCCGAAAGCTGGCTCTGTTCCTGTCGAAGTACGTCACTCGCACGCCGTACGGCATCGGTCTCGGCATGCCCGAGACCATGGAGATGGCCCTGCGCGAATGCGGAACGCCCCGCATCCTGTTCGCCGCCGCCGTCTCGGCCGTGACCAAGGCGATGGGTCGCAAGGGCGACTTCTACCGCATCGCCGGCGACAAGGCGCGCGCGATCGACGGCCCCACCAAGGGCACGATCCCGCCGTACAACCAGGCCGTCGTCCTCGGCCCTGAGCGTCCTCGCGAGGTCGCCGCGCGCCTGAAGTCGCTGCTCGGCGGTGACCTGCAGGTTGCCGTGGTCGACATCAACGACCTCGGTGGCAACATCCTCGGCTCCACGATGGACAAGGCCGGCGAGAAGCGTCTCGTCGCAATCCTGAAGGACAACCCGCTCGGCCAGGGACACGAGTCCACGCCGCTGGGTATCGTCCGCCACAGCTGAGACCATCCGACGAGAAGGCCCGCTCCCGTTCCGGGGAGCGGGCCTTCTCGCTATCCGGATGCCGCGGGGCACGCGGCGAAGACGGCGACCGCCCACGCGCGCCGGGCACCGAGTCCAGGGCCCACGCGAAAGGCCCGCCCCCGACGCGGGAAGCGGGCCTTCGTACGCGCGGGGTCAGAACCCGATGGCGGCCTGGTAGCGCGGCTTGTGGCCGGTGCGGATTCCGGTGACGCTCGGCTTGTTCTCGTACACGCCGGCGCCCCAGTTGCCCTCGACGAGCACGGGTCCGTCGGGGCCGACGACGATGTCCCAGCCGACGTACTGCACCTGGGGCACGACGCGCGCGACCCGGTCGACGAACGCCTTCACGTCGTCGATCATCGGCAGCTGGAAGTCGGCGATGCGCGCTCCCGAGTCGGGGTGCAGCTCGTGCACATGCCCGTGCGAGTCGTAGCCGGCGCCGAGGGCGTGGCCGTTCTCGTCGAGCATCGTGTAGAAGCCGCCGAAAGTCATCTGGTCGCTGACCGCTCCGCGGCCGAACTTCTGCGCCATCGCGAGGATGTGCGTCTTGTCTCCATCGAAGAAGGCCGTGACGCGCGTGGTGTTGACCGTGCCGGGGCAGACGGCCGCGAGGTCGTCGTGCTGGCGGATGACCTCTTCGACGAGGATCTCGCCGCGCTCGAGCAGCCCGCGGTGGAACTGCTCCCAGTCCTCGACCTCGGCCGCGTGGTAGCGGTGCACGCCGGTTCCGGCCTGACCGACCGGCTCCTTCGTGACGATGGTGCCGAGACGCTCGGTGAAGGCGCGCAGCTCGTCGGCGTTGTCTGCGTCGACCACCATCCACTCGCGGCGGAGGAACTCGCTGAACGTGCGGTCGAACTCGACCTTGTCCTGGAAGAGGCCGCGGTAGTCGGGGTGGTCGTACTTCTGCGAGATCTGGTTCGACACCGGATGCGTCATGTAGGTGGCGCGCTCGGCGGGGGTGAGGATCGCGAAGTCGTAGTCGATGTAGTCCTGGAAGCCGACGTTCTTCACACCCGCTTGGAACAGCATGTCGGCGACGACGAGCGGCAGGGCCTTGCCGTGCTGGGCCGAGGCTTCTTTGGCGCGTTCGACGACGGATCCGACGTCGATGCGGCGGGCGCGTCCGGCGAGGTAGCGAAGGCGCGTGACGGGGGAGAAACCCTGCTGAGGCATGTGGCTCCGGGGTCGGGGAAGGAGGACCCCGTTAGTCTAAAGGGGTGACCTCCACGCTCCCTGCCCGCTTGCCCGCGGCCGGGGGAGTGGCGCCCGTGGCGCTCGTCTCGGAGTCCGCCCTGCGTCAGAACGCCCCGCTCGCCCTCGCGGCCGGCACCGGCTCACGCGCCGACGACGTCTTCGCCGCCGATGCCTGGGGCCACGGCGCGGAGTGGGTGGCATCCGTGCTCTCGGATCTCGGGATGGATGCCGCACCCCTCGACGCCGCGGTCCTGTTCGGCCTGCCCGGCTCGCACGCTCGCCCCGTGCTGTCGCTGCGCGGTCGAGCGCTCGGGACCAAGCCCCTGCTGCGCGGCGAGGGCGTCTCGTACGGGTACACCCACCGAGCGCCCCTCGACACCACCGTCGCCCTGGTGACCGGCGGCTACGCCCAGGGCGTCGTGCGATCCCTGGGCAACGCGGTCTCGGTCTCGATCGAGGGCCGACGTCATCGCATCGTCGGGCGCGTCGCCATGGACGTCTGCGTCGTCGACGTCGAAGACGCCGTCGTGCCGCGCGGCTCCGAGGTGGTCTTCTTCGGCGACCCTGCCGCGGGTCACCCCTCGCTGCAGGAGTGGACGGATGCCACCGGCCTCACCCCAGCCGAGATCGTCGCCGTCGTGGGTGTCCGCGCGGATCGGAGGGTGACCGCGTGAGCGCCGTCTACCGCGTCGACCTCGACGCTCTCGCCCGGAATCTCCGCCGCGTGCGCGAGGCCGTCGCCCCCGCCACTGCCATGCTCGTCGTCAAGGACGACGCCTACGCCCACGGGCTCGAACCGATCGTGAGGCGTGCCGTCGAAGAGGGCGTTCGCTGGATCGGCGCCTTCGACGTGGTCACCGGAACCGAGGTCCGCCGCATCGCCGGATCCGACGTCCGCATCTTCGTGTGGCTCATCGGCGGGAGCGACGACCTCGCCGCGGGCGTCGATGCCGACCTCGACCTCGGTATCGGCGACGAAGCGCTGCTCGACGATCTCGCGGGTCTTCGCCTCGAGCGCCCCGCACGCGTGCACCTCAAGATCGACACGGGCCTGCACCGAAACGGGATCCGTCCCGAGCGGTGGAACGCCGCACTCGCGCAGACCGCCGCGCTGGTCGCCGACGGCCGCGCCGTGTTCGAGGGCATCTGGTCCCACATCTCGGAAGCCTCGGATGCCGATGACGACGACGCCCGTGCGGTGTTCTTGGCGGCGCGGGAGACCGCGCGCGCCGCAGGGCTCGATCCCCGCTTCTCACATCTGGCCGCCAGTGCGGCAGGTTTCGCCCGGGGGGAGTTCCGGGAGGATCTGGTGCGCGTCGGGGCGTTCTCGTACGGCATCCGTCCCGCCGGCGGACCCAGCGAGGTCGAGCTGGGCATCGAGGCGATCAGCCGCCTCACCGCCACGGTGACCGCCGTCGACGCCGCGGGCGTCCACCTCGACGTCGGAAGCCTGCACGGGCTGCCGAGCGCCCTCGGCGGACGTTTCGACGCGCCCACGCCGGACGGGCCTCGCCGCGTCGAGGCCATCACCCCGACCGAGACGGTGCTCGCCCCGTGGGCGGGCGCCGCTCCCGGTGACGAGATCGTGCTGTTCGGCTCGGGCGCCCTCTACGGCGTCACCGACCTCGCCGAACTCATCGACACGATCGGCGAAGAGATCGCGTTGCGCGTGTCTCCCACCGTGCCGAGGTCCTATCTCACCGATCGAGCCTGACACGCGAAACGGGCCCCGACGCACGAGGTGCGCGGGGCCCGTTTTCGATGACGTGGTCTTACTCGGCGGCGTTCAGTCGCGCCGTCTCGTCGTGCCACGAGGTGGCGACGCTGCGGAGCTTCTCTTCGTACTTGCGGCCGTGGTGCGCACAGAACAGCAGCTCGCTGCCGTTGACCGTTGCGGCGATGTACGCCTGTGCGCCGCAGGAGTCGCAGCGATCCGCCGCCGTCAGGCGGTGGTCGAGGACGGCTGACGCTTCGGGTGCAGTCGTGGTGGTCATGTCGGGTGCCCTCCTCAGGTGGTCGTGGGCGAGTCTCCATATACAACCACGCGGATGTTTCCCCTATGCCGCGGCTTGATCACATTTCGCTGTGCGCGTACGGTGACCCGACCCGCCTGTGTGTCTGGCAGTGGATGTCGGTGGCCCCGATTACGCTCAGAGATCGTGACGTCCGAGTACTCCGCCCATCATCTGCAGGTCCTCGAGGGCCTCGAAGCCGTGCGCAAGCGCCCGGGCATGTACATCGGGTCCACCGACTCCCGCGGTCTCATGCACTGCCTGTGGGAGATCATCGACAACTCCGTCGACGAAGCCCTCGGCGGACACGGCTCGCGCATCGACATCGTGCTGCACGCCGACGGCAGCGTCGAGGTGCGCGACCGCGCCCGCGGCATCCCGGTCGACGTCGAGCCCCGCACCGGCCTGACCGGTGTCGAGGTGGTCTTCACCAAGCTTCACGCGGGCGGCAAGTTCGGCGGCGGCTCGTACGCTGCCTCCGGCGGTCTGCACGGCGTCGGCGCCTCGGTCGTGAACGCGCTGTCCGAGCGACTCGACGTCGAGGTCGACCGCGGCGGCAAGACGTACGCGATGTCGTTCCACCGCGGCGAGCCCGGTCTGTTCGCCGGGGACACCCCCGACTCCACGTTCACGCCGTTCGAACGCAGCAGCGAGCTGCGCGTGATCGGCAAAGCGCCGCGCGGTGTCACCGGCACGCGCATCCGTTACTGGGCCGACCGACAGATCTTCACCAAAGACGCCGCCTTCGGCCTCGATGAACTCGTGCAGCGCGTGCGCCAGACCGCGTTCCTCGTGCCGGGACTCGAGATCGTCGTGCAGGACCAACGGGGCGAGGAGCGCGTCGAGACCAGCTACCGCTTCGACGGCGGGATCTCGGAGTTCGCGGAGTTCCTCGCACCCGACGCCGCCGTCACCGACACCTGGCGTCTCACCGGCACCGGTACCTTCACCGAGACCGTCCCCGTGCTGCAGCCCGGCGGATCGATGATCCCCACCGAGGTCGAGCGCGAGTGCGAGGTCGACATCGCGGTGCGCTGGGGCACCGGCTACGACACGACGACCCGCTCGTTCGTCAACATCATCGCCACCCCCAAGGGCGGCACGCACCAGCAGGGCTTCGAGCAGGGCCTGATGAAGGTGCTGCGTTCGCAGGTCGAGCAGAACGCCCGAAAGCTCAAGGTCGGCAACGACAAGATCGAGAAGGACGACCTGCTCGCCGGCCTCACCGCCGTCATGACCGTGCGCCTTCCCGAGCCGCAGTTCGAAGGCCAGACCAAAGAGATCCTCGGCACTCCCGCGGTTCGGCAGATCGTGGCATCCGTCGTTCAGAAAGAACTGTCGGCCCGCTTCGCCTCGCCCAAGCGCGACGACAAGGCGCAGACCGCTCAGCTGCTCGAGAAGATCGTCTCCGAGATGAAGGCGCGCATCTCGGCGCGCACCCACAAAGAGACCCAGCGTCGAAAGAACGCCCTCGAGTCCTCCTCGCTTCCCGCGAAACTCGTCGACTGCCGTTCCAACGACGTCAACGACTCCGAGCTGTTCATCGTCGAGGGCGACTCCGCCCTCGGCACGGCGAAGCTCGCCCGCAACAGCGAGTTCCAAGCGCTCCTGCCCATCCGCGGCAAGATCCTCAACACGCAGAAGGCCTCGATCAGCGACATGCTGTCGAACGCCGAGTGCGCCTCGATCATCCAGGTGATCGGCGCGGGCTCAGGTCGATCGTTCGATCTCGACGCGGCCCGCTACGGCAAGATCATCCTGATGAGCGACGCCGACGTCGACGGCGCGCACATCCGCACGCTGCTGCTGACGTTGTTCTTCCGGTACATGCGCCCGCTCGTCGAGGAGGGCCGGGTCTTCGCCGCCGTACCACCGCTGCACCGCGTGATCGTCATGAACCCGGGCACCAAGCCCAACGAGACGATCTACACCTACAGCGAGCAGGAGCTCCACACCCTGCTCACCAAGCTCAAGCGCGGCAACAAGCGTTGGCAAGAGCCGGTGCAGCGGTACAAGGGCCTCGGCGAGATGGATGCCGATCAACTCGCGACGACGACCATGGATCGCGGCGGCCGCATGCTGCGCCGCGTTCGCGTGCAGGACATGGAGGCCGCGGCATCCGTCTTCGATCTGCTCATGGGCAGCGACGTCGCCCCGCGCCGCGAGTTCATCATCGACTCGAGCGACCGCCTCGCGCGCGAGCGCATCGACGTCTGACGCCCTTTTCGTCGACGCCCCGCTCGGGTGCGCCTCTGTGCCGGACCGTCGGGCGGACTCGGGGCTCGACACGCCGCCCCTGCCGCCCCTGCCCGCGCGCGCCACCGACGAACTCCGCACGACGGCTCCTCGCCACACCCAGAGAGGGCGCTCCCACCGCCGGCCCGAAAGGTACCGTCGGGCGGACTCTCACCCCGACACGCCGCCCCAGCCACCCCTGCCCCGGGGCGCCAACGATCAACTCCGCACGACGGCACACAAGGCGAGCCGACGGGGGAGCAGCCGGGCTCAGCGGACGACGGTCCCGATCGCGCCGATGACGGCTTCGAGCGGCTGGCCCGAGGCGTCGCGCTTCGCGCCCGACTCGGGCAGGGCCCGCACCGAACCATCGGTGCCGACGGCGCGCGGGTCGGAGCCGACCCAGGCGAGCACGAGGGCGTCCTCGCCGCGGAGCAGACGCTGCGCACGCACGCCACCGGTAGCGCGGCCCTTCGCGGGGAACTCGGTGAACGCCGACACCTTCGCGCTGCCCGCGTCGGTGCCCGGGAGCGCGGCAGACGAGCCGGCGACGGTGACCACGACGGCATCGAAGGCGGAGGCGCCCACCACGGCGAACGAGATCACGCGCGCGCCGTCGGAGAGACGGATGCCGGCCATACCTCCCGCGGACCGTCCCTGCGGTCGCACCGACGAGGCCTCGAAACGCAGGAGCTGCGCGTCGCTCGCGACGAAGACGAGCTCGGCGTTGTCGCCCGCGGGGGCGGCGCCGACGACGCGGTCGCCGTCGCGGAGCGAGATGATCTCGATCTCGTCCTTCGAGCCCAGCTCGGTCGCGGCGACGCGCTTGACCACCCCCTGCTCGGTGCCCAGGGCGATCGTGGGGGAGTCGACCAGCGGGACGAGGGCGACGACCTTCTCGCCCTTCGCCAGCGCCAGATACTGCTCCACCTTGGTTCCGGCGGCGACCTGCACCGAGTTGGCCGGCACCGAGGGAAGGTCGACCGGGGAGAAGCGCACGAGGCGCCCGGCCGAGGTGACCGCCGCGATGTCACCACGGGTGGTCGTGTCGACCGAGGAGCGGATCGCGTCGTGCTTGGACCGACGCGCGGGCGGGACCACGCCGCCGGCGGGGGCGTCGGCCACGAGCTCGGCGCGGACCATGCGGCCGGTGGCCGAGAGATACACACGGCACGGTGCGTCCGCGATCTGCAGGTCCGCGGCGGCGGCGGCCTTCGCCGACCGGGGCTGCACGGGTCCGCCGTTGAGCAGCATGGTGCGCCGCGGGGTGCCGTGCGCCTCGGCCGCGGCATCGAGTTCTCTGGCCACCTGCTGGCGCAGGAGCGTCTCGCTTCCGAGCAGTTCGACGAGCTGGGCGATCTCGGCGTTCAACTGATCGCGCTCGGCCTCGAGCTCGATGCGCGAGAACTTCGTCAGCCGGCGCAGGCGCAGTTCGAGGATGTACTCGGCCTGCGGGTGCGAGAGGTCGAACACCTCCTGCAGCTTGGTGCGCGCCTGCTCGCCGTCGTCGGAGGAGCGGATGACCTGGATGACCTCGTCGATGTCGAGGATCGCGATGAGTAGACCCTCGACGAGGTGCAGACGCTCCCGTTTGCGGGCCAATCGGTACTCGCTGCGTCGCGTGACGACACGAATGCGGTGATCGATGTAGACGCGCAGCATCTCGCGCAGACCGAGTGTCTGCGGCTGCCCGTCGACGAGCGCGACGTTGTTGATGCCGAACGAGTCCTCGAGCGGGGTCAGCCGGTACAACTGCTCGAGCACGGCTTTCGGGTCGAATCCGGTCTTGATCCCGATGACGAGGCGCAGACCGTTGTTGCGGTCGGTGAGGTCGGTGACGTCGGCGATGCCCGTGAGCTTCTTCGCCTGCACGGCGTCTTTGATCTTCTCGATCACGCGCTCGGGGCCGACGAGATACGGCAGCTCGGTGATCACGATGCCGGTGCGACGCGGACCGAGCGACTCGATCGACGCCTTCGCGCGCGTGCGGAACGTTCCGCGGCCGTTCGTGTAGGCATCTTTGATGCCGTCGAGGCCGACGATGATTCCGCCCGAGGGCAGGTCGGGGCCGGGGACGAACTCCATGAGCTCTTCGACCGTGGCCTCGGGGTGCTGCAGCAGGTGGATGGCTGCGGCGACGACCTCGATGAGGTTGTGCGGCGCCATGTTCGTGGCCATGCCGACCGCGATGCCCGTCGCCCCGTTCACGAGGAGGTTCGGGAACGCCGCCGGAAGAACCTCGGGCTGCTGGAACTGTCCGTCGTAGTTGGGGATGAAGTCGACGACGTCCTCGTCGAGGTTCTCGGTCAGCGCCAGCGCCGCTGCCGCCAAGCGCGCCTCGGTGTAACGCGGGGCGGCGGGCCCGTCGTCGAGCGAGCCGAAGTTGCCGTGGCCGTCGACCAGGGGAACCCGCAACGAGAAGTACTGCGCCAGCCGGACGAGAGCGTCGTAGATCGGCGCGTCGCCGTGGGGGTGCAGCTTTCCCATGACCTCGCCCACGACCCGCGCACTCTTGACGTGGCCGCGGTCGGGCCGAAGGCCCATCTCCGCCATCTGGTAGAGGATGCGGCGCTGCACCGGCTTGAGTCCGTCGCGCGCATCGGGCAGGGCGCGCGAGTAGATGACCGAGTAGGCGTACTCGAGGAACGACCCCTGCATCTCGGTCGAGACATCGACGTCTTCGATGCGCTCGACGACGGACGAGTTCGAGGGAGAGGAGGAACGGGAATCGGGCATAGATACGGCCTCGGGTCGGGCGGGCGTCGCGTCTCGACGGGGATCTGGACTCCTGTGGAAGACTGGGTCCGATGTCACTCAGCCTACCGGCGGACCCGCCGCGCTCTCGGAGCCTCACCGGTGTGGTGCCCCAGTCGATCGCCGCCCTGAGGGGCGAGTCGGAGTGGTTCGCTCACGCCCGCAGCGCCATCGTCATGCTCGTGGACGGGCTCGGCGCACACAACCTGGCGGCCCGGCGCGGCCACGCACGGTTCCTGGGCTCGGTGGGCGGTCGCAAGGACGTCGCACGCACGGTGTTCCCCTCGACCACGGCCGCGGCGCTCACGAGCCTGCTCACCGGCGCGGAGCCCGGCAGCCACGGCATCGTGGGCTACCGCACCCGCATTCCCGGCACCGACATCGCGGCCAATCAGCTGCACGGGTGGGAGACCGACAGCCTCGACCCGCTCACCTGGCAGAGACGCACTCCGCTTTTCGCCCTGCGCGCCGACGCCGGGCTCCGCAGCTTCGTCGTCTCACGACCGAGCTATACCGGCACCGGCTTCACCGAGGCGACGCTGCGCGGGGCGGAGTTCGCCTCGTCCGACGACATCGACGAGCGCGTACGCCTGGCGGCCGATCTGGCCGCACGGCATCCGGGATCTCTGACCTACCTGTACGCCCCCGAGCTCGATACCGCGGGTCATCGGGACGGGTGGGAATCCGACCGATGGACCGACGCCCTCGAGCGGGTGGATGCCGCGGCCCGCCGCCTCGCCGAGTCCATCGACCAGCGCACGGGCGTCGTCGTCACGGCCGATCACGGCATGGTCGACGTCCCCGCCCACAAGCACGTCCTGCTCCGAGAGGGGGACCCGTTGCTCGAGGGCGTCGCTCTCATCGGCGGCGAGCCCCGAATGCTCCACCTGTACACCCATGCGGGGCGAGCGGATGCCGTGGCCGCGCTGTGGCGGGAGACCGAGGCGGCACGGGCCTGGGTGCTCACGCGCGAAGAGGCCATCGCGGCCGGCCTCTTCGGCGACGTCGACGCCGAGGTCCGCCCGCGCATCGGGGACGTGCTCGTCGCCGCGCGCGGACGTTTCGCGTACTACGACGACCGCGAGCCCGACAAGCGCCCGCAGCGCATGGTGGGCCAGCACGGCTCGCTCACCGACGAAGAGCGCACGGTGCCGCTCCTCCGTCTGGGCGCGTTCGCCTGAGCACAGCCCTAAGGCCGGGGTGTCGGCATCCGTCTCGGGCGGACCCGGATCGGGCGACCGAGGAACCGGCCAAGAAAGTCGATCCCTCGTCAGCTCTCGTCGGAACGAGCGCCGAAGACGATCTCGTCCCACGACGGCATCGACGGTCGCCCCTTCGCGCGGCGACCGTTGTCGGCCTGGGGACGCTCGGGTTCACTCGGCGTCTCTTCGCTCTCGTCGACGTAGCCCGGCTCGACGGCGTCGAACAGGGCGACCGGCGGGCTCGAGGGACGCGGCTCCGGCTCGGCGACCTCGGAGGCACCGGGCAGCGGCTCGCGCTGACCCCGACGGCGACGGAGCGCCTCGAGCAGGTCGGCGGTCTCGGCCGAGGTGACGGGCGCATCGGGTGCACGCTTGATGGCGGCAGCCTGAACGGCGGTGGCGACGGGACCGGTGGCCTCCACACCCGGCTCGTCATCGATGTCGATGCGGCGAGGCCCGAACGCTCCGCTGTCGAAACGGGAGTCGTCCTTCGAGACGTTGTCGAGGGCGCGGAGACGGGGGATGAGCCCCTCGGGAAGCGAGCCCTGGCGCGACAACTGGATGGCGTCCGAGTTCTGCGGCGAGAGGACGCTGCGACGCGGGTCGAAGCTCCAGCGCGCGTCGTGGTCGATGCCGTTGGCGGTGAACTCCAGCTTCACGGACCAGCCCGAGCTCTCTTTCCAGCTCGTCCAACGCTCCGCGGACGCACCGGCCTCGGCGAGCTTGGCACGCACGGCCGCCCCGAAGGTGATGGGGGAGTCGTGCTCGAGGGTGCCGCCCAGCAGCACCGGCACGGCGAGGGCTTGAGCCACGACGTGCTCGCGCTCGGCGAGGACGGGACCCTCGAAACGTTCCACGTCTTCGACGCGGGCGTTCAGAAGCGTCGCCACCTCACGAGCCGACATGCCGGCGCGAATGTGCGCCTGGATTTCTCGGGGGCTCGGGCGCGGGGCACGGTCGTCGTCCTCACGGTCCCGACGCGCACGGCGCGCTTCAGCGCGCAGCACCTCATCGAGCGCGAGGGCGAAGCGTTCGCCCGCCTGCGTCGCCACGACGAGGACGTCATCTTCGGTTCCGATGACTTTGAGCTGTTCCATACGAAACACCCCTCCGATCTGCGGTCAGCGTTCATGCTGTCACGCGTGCCGCCCGCAACCGGGAATATCGCGGGCGCGCCGCGAGTTTCCCGTCAGGCCTGACACGCTCGCCCCTCTCGGAGCATTTGCTTATCGAGGACGGGTCATGCAAACTATGGCCGCCCGATCGGGCACCCGATGGGGCATAGCACCACGAAATCCGGAAGTAGAGACCTGCACGCATGGCAACCGATTACGACGCACCGCGCAAGACCGAGGACGACAGCGAGTCGATCGAGGCCCTCAAAGAGCGCGTGCCCGACAAGGCGTCGGGGTCGATCGACAACGAGGATGCCGATAACCCCTCGGGCTTCGAACTGCCCGGCGCCGACCTCTCCGACATCGAGCTCGATGTCGTCGTGCTTCCCGCTCAGGAAGACGAGTTCACCTGCATGAACTGCTTCCTCGTGAAGCACCGTTCCCAGATCGCCGAAGAGAGCGGCCCCGGCTTCATCTGCCTGGAGTGCGCAGCCTGACCTGAGCACGCTGGATCGCCGCGACCAGGCGATCCGGCGTGCGGGTGGACACCACCCACGACGGGGTCGGGTCGTCGGGATCGGTCACGGGAACCGTGACGATGCCGTCGATACCGCCGCGGATCACGTGCCAGGCCCGGTGGTCGAGACCACTCCCACGGGCGGTACGAGCCTCTTCGGCGACAACGCCGACGGGCGCACCCAGGAGGTCGACCGGGATGTGCGCGCGTCCCGCCCGCAGTTCGCCGTCACGGATCTCGATCACGGGGGCGATCGCCAGCAGACCCGACACGATCCCCACCGACACCACGAGCCCGATGAACAGAGCCAGGGTCGTGTCGAGCGGCGAGAAGACGACCGCCGCCATCGGACCGCACACGGCTGCGGCGACCAGCGCCCACAGCGACGGGCTGAGACGCTCTCGATACTCGGCTGCGGTGCGGATGCCGCACCCCCTCTTCTGCATTACCCTCGTGGGGTGACCGAAACGGTGGACGTCCTCATTGTCGCATCCGAGCCTCCGGTCTTCGCCCACCCCGGCGACGCCGGAGCCGACCTGACCGCCGCCGAGGCGGTTCGACTGGAACCCGGGCGCCGCGCCCTCGTCTCGACGGGGGTGCGCATCGCGCTTCCCGAGGGGTATGCCGCGTTCGTCGTGCCGCGCAGCGGCCTGGCCGCCAAGCACGGCATCACGATCGTGAACGCGCCGGGGACGATCGACGCCGGTTACCGCGGCGAGATCAAGGTCGCCCTTTTGAACACCGACCTCGACGAGGTCTATGACATCGCGGTCGGAGACCGCATCGCCCAGCTCATCGTGATGCCCGTCCCGACCGTGCGTTTCGTCCCCGTCGACGAACTGCCCGACAGCGTGCGCGGTCAAGGCGGCTTCGGATCGAGCGGATACCAGACTCTGCAAGGGAGCACCCGATGACCGACGACGAGTCGCAGACCACGCCCGAGACCACCGAAGACGATCAGTCCGGCGCCGAGGCGGTGCCGGCGACCAAGAGCGCCCCGGTCGACCGCGAGAGCGCGGGCCCGTTCGACGAGGCCGAGGCCAACCCCGTGCGCCCCTACATCGACCTGGGCGGGATCAAGATCCTGCCGCGCGAGGGCCTGAACCTCCGCCTCGAGGTCGAGGAGCAGACCAAGCGCATCGTGGCCGTCGGCCTCGACTACGCCGACTCGACCCTGCAGGTGCAGCCGTTCGCCGCTCCGCGCTCGAGCGGCCTGTGGGAAGAGACGCGCGACCAGATCCGCCAGCAGGTCAAGCAGCAGGGCGGCCGCGTCGAAGAGCGCGAGGGCCCCCTCGGTCCCGAGCTCCTCGCCGAGGTCCCCGTCGCCGCGGCGGACGGCGCGAGCAAGCGTCTCGCTCGGTTCGTGGGCGTCGACGGACCCCGCTGGTTCCTGCGCGGCGTCGTCGGGGGAGCGGCCACCAGTGATGTCGAGGCCGCCGCCGCTGTCGAAGACCTCTTCCGTTCGATCGTCGTGGTCCGCGGATCCTCGCCGATGCCGCCGCGCGATCTCATCCCGCTCCGGATGCCGTCGAGCCCCGGAACGGCATGAGCGACGATTCCACCCGCCCGGCGCGAGAAGACGACCGCGTCCCCCTCGACCCGCCCTCCGCGGCGGAGAGCGTGAGTGCGGCTCTCGGTAACGCCGCGCGTCGCGCAGGCCTCGACCCGGCCAAGCACACCTCGACCGGCGCCGCCGTGTGGTCGGCGATGGGCGGGGTGCGCGGCATCCTGGAATCCGTCCTGCCCTCGCTCGCGTTCGTCGTGCTGTTCACGATCACGATCGACCCCGAGACGCGCCAGGGAAACCTGTGGTTGAGCCTGGGCGTCTCGGTCGGGCTGGCCGTCGCCTTCACGCTCGCGAGACTCATCGCCAAGTCACCGCCGAGCGCTGCGATCGGCGGGCTGCTCGCGACGGCGGGAGCAGCCGTGCTGTCGCTGGTGACCGGGCGCGGTCAAGACAACTTCGTGCCGGGGTTCTTCACCAACGGCGCATACGGGACGGCGTTCCTGGTGTCGGCGCTGATCGGCTGGCCGCTGATCGGCCTGGTGGCGGGCTACCTGCTCGGCGAAGGCACCCGCTGGCGCGCCGATCGCCGCAAGCGCCGCGCCTACACGTGGCTCTCGATCGCGTGGGCGGCCCTGTTCGCCGCGCGTCTCGCGGTGCAGCTGCCGCTGTACTTCGCGGGAGACGTGACGGCGCTGGGGACGCTCAAGATCGTCATGGGCCTGCCGTTGTTCGCGCCGATGCTGGCGGTGACGTGGCTCGTCGTCCGCGCCCTCCACCCTCGTCGAGAGTCCTGATATTATCTTGACATCAAGATAAATCCGCTGCCTCGGGCGGTTAGGTCGACCTTCCTGGAATCGACCTCTCCCCGCGGGGAAGATGGAGAAATGCGGGCCGACGCCTGCGCATTCGCCGACGAAGGAGACGATCGTGTCCACGGTTGACAGCTTCGGTGCCAAGAGCACCCTGACGGTCGGCAGCACCGACTACGAGATCTTCCGCATCGACACGGTCGCCGGTCACGAGAAGCTCCCGTTCAGCCTCAAGGTGCTGCTCGAGAACCTTCTGCGTACCGAGGACGGCGCCAACGTCACCAAGGAGCAGATCGAGGCGCTCGGCTCGTGGGACCCCACGGCCGAGCCCGACACCGAGATCCAGTTCACCCCGGCGCGCGTGGTCATGCAGGACTTCACCGGTGTGCCCTGCATCGTCGACCTCGCCACCATGCGCGAGGCCGTCACCGCCCTCGGCGGCGACCCGAACAAGATCAATCCGCTCTCGCCCGCCGAGATGGTCATCGACCACTCGGTCATCGCCGACCTGTTCGGTAGCGAGAACGCCCTCGAGCGCAACGTCGAGATCGAGTACGAGCGCAACGGCGAGCGGTACCAGTTCCTTCGCTGGGGCCAGTCGGCCTTCGACGACTTCAAGGTCGTCCCCCCGGGAACCGGCATCGTGCACCAGGTCAACATCGAGCACCTCGCCAAGGTCATCTACGACCGCTCCGTCGACGGCGTGCTGCGCGCGTACCCCGACACCTGTGTCGGCACCGACTCGCACACCACCATGGTCAACGGCCTGGGCGTTCTCGGTTGGGGCGTCGGCGGCATCGAAGCCGAGGCGGCCATGCTCGGCCAGCCCGTGTCGATGCTCATCCCGCGCGTCGTCGGCTTCAAGCTCAGCGGTGAGATCCCCGCGGGCGTGACCGCGACCGACGTCGTGCTCACGATCACCGACATGCTGCGCAAGCACGGCGTCGTCGGAAAGTTCGTGGAGTTCTACGGCGAGGGTGTGGCCTCGGTTCCGCTCGCCAACCGCGCCACCATTGGAAACATGAGCCCCGAGTTCGGCTCCACCGCCGCGATGTTCCCCATCGACGACGTCACGCTCGAGTACCTGCGTCTGACCGGTCGCGACGAGCAGACCGTCGCCCTGGTCGAGGCGTACGCCAAAGAGCAGAAGCTCTGGCACGACGCCGACCGAGAGCTGGCCTTCAGCGAGTACATGGAGCTCGACCTGTCGACGGTCGTCCCCTCGATCGCCGGCCCCAAGCGCCCGCAGGACCGCATCCTCCTCTCCGAGGCGAAGTCGCAGTTCGAGAAGGACATCCTCAACTACGCCGGCGGCGCGACCTCGGACTCCGTCGTCGACCTCGAGGTCGACGGCACGTTCCCGGCCTCGGACCCCGGTTCGGTCCCCGGCGAAGAGCACGAGCACGTCACCGAGACCGAGGTGCTCGTCTCGTCGGGTCACCCCGCGAACGCCTCCAACCCGGTGCGCGTCACCACGCCGGAGGGCCAGTCGTACCTGCTCGACAATGGCGCGGTCACTCTGGCAGCCATCACCTCTTGCACGAACACCTCGAACCCCTCGGTCATGATCGCGGCCGGCCTCCTCGCCAAGAACGCCGTCGACAAGGGCCTCAAGCGCAAGCCCTGGGTCAAGACCACGCTCGGCCCGGGCTCGAAGGTCGTCACCGACTACTACGAGAAGTCCGGTCTCGACAAGGCACTCGAGGGCCTCGACTTCTACACCGTCGGCTACGGCTGCACGATCTGCATCGGCAACTCGGGTCCGCTCATCGAAGAGGTCTCCGAGGCCATCAACGAGAACGACCTCGCCGTCACGGCCGTCCTCTCGGGCAACCGCAACTTCGAGGGTCGCATCAGCCCCGATGTGAAGATGAACTACCTGGCCTCGCCGCCGCTGGTGGTCGCCTACGCCCTCGCCGGCTCGATGAACTTCGACTTCGAGACCGACGCCCTCGGCAAGGACCAGAACGGCGAAGACGTCTTCCTCAAGGACATCTGGCCCGCCCCCGACCAGGTGCAGACGATCATCGACGCATCGATCTCGCGCGAGCAGTTCATCCAGCAGTACGCCACCGTGTTCGAGGGCGACGAGCGTTGGAAGAACCTGCCCACCCCGACCGGCCCGGTCTTCGAGTGGGATGCCGACTCGACCTACGTGCGCAAGGCCCCCTACTTCGACGGCATGACCATGCAGCCGGATGCCGTGCGCGACATCACCGGTGCGCGCGTGATGGCGACGCTCGGCGACTCGGTCACCACCGACCACATCAGCCCGGCCGGAAACATCAAGGCGGGCACCCCCGCTGCGCAGTACCTCATGGAGCACGGCGTCGCGCAGAAGGACTTCAACTCGTACGGCTCGCGCCGTGGCAACCACGAAGTCATGATCCGCGGTACCTTCGCCAACATCCGCCTGAAGAACGAGCTCACCGCGGCCGTCAACGACGGCACGGTGGTCGAGGGTGGTTACACCCGCGACTTCACCCAGGAGGGCGGCCCGAAGTCTTACATCTTCGACGCGAGCCAGAACTACCAGCAGCAGGGCACCCCGCTGGTGATCTTCGGCGGCAAGGAGTACGGCTCCGGCTCTTCGCGTGACTGGGCGGCCAAGGGCACGAACCTGCTGGGCGTCAAGGCCGTCATCACCGAGAGCTTCGAGCGCATCCACCGCTCGAACCTCATCGGCATGGGCGTCGTTCCGCTGCAGTTCCCGGCCGGCGAGAGCTGGAAGTCGCTGGGCCTCGACGGCACCGAGATCGTCTCGATCGAGGGCCTCGAGCAGCTCAACGAGGGTGTGACGCCGAAGACGGTCAAGGTCACCGCCGAGCCGAGCGAGTTCTCGTCCGAGGGCAAGCAGACCGTGACGTTCGACGCCGTGGTCCGCATCGACACCCCCGGTGAGGCCGACTACTACCGCAACGGCGGAATCCTGCAGTACGTGCTGCGTTCGCTGGTCTGACCCGCAGGCGAAGTGCCCCGGAAGCCTCGCGCTTTCGGGGCACTTCGCTTTCCGCAGAGACCACGTGGACGCGATCCGCGCAAGCCGTTGCCGGGCCCGTTCACCCCTCGGAGACTAGAATCGACCCGTACGCGCGGACCCCGCGCGCATCGCACGAGAGGAGTCTTATGGCTCTCCTACCCGGCATTCACGGTCCCCGTGACCTCGACGGGCTGACCCCCGACCAGCTACGGCAGCTGGCCGCAGAAGTCCGCTCCTTCCTCGTCGAGAACGTCTCCCGCACGGGCGGACACCTCGGACCGAACCTCGGCGTCGTCGAACTGACGATCGCTCTGCACAAGGTCTTCGACTCGCCGTCCGACCCGATCATCTTCGACACCGGGCACCAGTCCTACGTGCACAAGATGCTCACCGGGCGTCAGGATTTCACGGCCCTGCGTTCGCGCGGCGGCCTCGCGGGCTACCCGCAGCGCTCCGAGAGCGCTCACGATGTCGTCGAGTCGTCGCACGCCTCGAGCTCCCTCAGCTGGGCGGACGGCGTCTCGCGCGCCTTCAGTCGCACCGGTCGCCGCGACCGCCACGTCGTCGCCGTCGTCGGCGACGGCGCACTCACGGGCGGAATGACCTGGGAAGCACTGAACAACATCAGCGACGACAACGAGCGCAACCTCGTCATCGTCGTGAACGACAACGGTCGGTCCTACGCGCCGACCATCGGCGGCATGGCGCGCTACCTCAACCGTGTGCGCACGAACGACGCCTACCGCACGCTGCACCGCGGGTCCGACACGCTCTTCCGGCGCCTCGGCCCGGCTGCCCGCGCCGTCTATCGCGGCGTGCGCGGCGGCACCCACGGCTTCCTGTCGCGTTTCACCAACAACGAGGCGCTGTACAGCAACCTCGACATCAAGTACCTCGGCCCCATCGACGGACACGACTTCGAGTCCCTCATCGAGACGCTCGAGCTCGCCAAGTCGTACGGTGCGCCCGTCATCGTCCACGCCATCACCGACAAGGGCAGCGGCTACGCGCCGGCGATGAGCGACGAGGCCGACCAGTTCCACGCCGTCGGCAAGATCGACCCCCTCACGGGTGAGGCTCTCGGCGCGGCCGGCGGTCTCCAGTGGACCGACGTGTTCGCCGAAGAACTGGTGAAGGTCGGAGCCGAGCGCGACGACGTCATCGCCATGACCGCCGCGATGCTGCGTCCGACCGGGCTGCAGAAGTTCGCCGAGCGCTTCCCCGAGCGGGTGTACGACGTGGGCATCGCGGAGCAGCACGCCGTGGCATCCGCCGCCGGTCTCGCCTTCGGCGGTCTGCACCCGGTCGTCGCGATCTACGCGACGTTCATGAATCGCGCGTTCGACCAGGTCATGATGGACGTCGCCCTGCACAAGGCCGGCGTCACCTTCGTGCTCGACCGCGCCGGGGTCACCGGTCCCGACGGCCCGAGCCATCACGGCATCTGGGATCTCGCGATGCTGCAGCTCGTTCCCGGCATCCGGATCGCGGCTCCTCGCGATGCCGCGCGGCTTCGCGAGGAGTTCCGCGAGGCCACGGCGATCGAGGATGCCCCCACGGTCGTGCGCTACCCCAAGGGCAAGGTCAACGACGACGTCGAGGCCACCGAACGCCTGCACGACGGCGTCGACGTCCTGAGCCGCGGCACGAGCGAAGACGTGCTGCTCGTCGGCATCGGTCCGATGGTGCACCTCGCCCTCGAGGTCGCGGAGCGCCTCAAGGCGCAGGGAATCGGGGCGACGGTGATCGACCCGCGCTGGGCGATCCCCGTGCAGCCCTCCGTCATCGAGCTCGCCCGCGCGCACCGCCTGGTGATCACGATCGAAGACGGCATCCGCGTCGGCGGCGTCGGCACACGCGTGCGCCAGGTGCTGCGCGAAGCCGGGGTCGACACGGCCGTCGACGAGCTCGGGATCCCCGACGAGTTCATCGATCACGCCACGCGCGAGCAGATCCTCGAGGATGCCGGCCTCACCGCCGCCAAGATCGCCCACGATGTCGTGGCCCAGGTGCTCGGCACACGGATCCCCATGGCACGGCAGACGCCGACCGGCTCGATCCCCACGATCGAGGCATGGGAGAACTCGCGCCCCTAAGGCGATAGCACCATCGGGACCGGGCCGGGATGCCGTTATCCCGGCCCGGTCTTGCATCTCCGGCGTCCGTCCGACGGTCGCCAGAACAGGAGAGTGCATCGAGAACAGGACGGAACCGCCCGATTCGGCCTGTTCTCGTCGCACAGCCTGTTCTCGTGACGCGCCCCACCCTGCGTCACGAGAACACGAACGACGGCGGCGCCGCCCCCGAGGGGACGGCGCCGCCGGTGAAGCCCGCGGATCAGGCTCCGATGCCCCGGATCGGCGGGTGATGGAACGTGTCGCCGAAGGCACGCTCGGACGCCCCCTCGCGGTCGAGGTAGGGCGAGGCACCGCCATCGATGAACGGCCAACCGGCGCCGAGGATCAGGCACAGGTCGATGTCCTGCACCTCGGGGACCACACCCTCGTCGAGCATGATCCCGATCTCCTGAGCGAGGCCGTCCTGTACGCGGGCGAGGATCGTCTCGGGCGCGACCGGCGCCTTCCCGGTGACGAGCACCTTCTGCGCGGCCTTGGTCCAGCCGGTCACCCGACCGCCCTTGTCTTTCTCGACGACCTCGGGGAGCGCGGCGAGCTCGTGGAAGTTCTCGGACGAGAAGAACCGGTCGGGGAAGGCGTGCGCCATCGTGTCCTGCACGTGCGCGGCGACTTTCCACCCGACGAGGTCGATGAGTTGGAACGGCCCCATCGGCAGGCCGAGAGGCGCGAAAGCCTTCTCCACGACGGCGATGGGCGTTCCCTCGTACACCGCCCTCGCCGCTTCGCCCATGACCTTCGCCAGCAGACGGTTCACGACGAAGCCGGGGGCGTCGGCGGTGAGCACTGCGTTCTTGCCAAGGCCCTTCGCCACGACGAACGCCGTCGAGAGGGCGGCGTCGCTGGTGGCATCCGTCTTCACGACCTCGATGAGCGGCATCACCGCGACGGGGTTGAAGAAGTGGAAGCCGACGAGCCGCTCGGGGTGCTGCAGCACCGAACCGATCTCGGCGACCGACAGCGACGAGGTGTTGGTCGCCAGAATGGCGTCTTCGGACACGATCTTCTCGATCGCCGAGAAGACGTCCTGCTTGACGCCGACCTCTTCGAACACGGCCTCGATGACGAAGTCGCAGTCCGCGAACTCCGAGCGGTCGGTCGTGCCGTGCACGAGCGCGCGCAGCTGGTTGGCCGTGTCGCCGTCCAGACGCCCCTTGGCCTCGAGCTTGCCGATCTCGTCGTGAATGGATGCCACGCCCTTGTCGACACGGCCCTGGTCCAGGTCGGTGATGATCACGGGCACGCGCAGCCTGCGCACGAACAGCAGCGCGAACTGCGAGGCCATGAGCCCCGCGCCGATGACGCCGACCTTCGTGACCTTCTTCGCCAACGCCTTGTCGGGGGCTCCGACCGGACGCTTCGCGCGCTTCTGCACCAGGTCGAAGGCGTACATGGATGCCGCGAACTGATCGCCCGTGATGAGATCGGTCAGTGCGTCGTCTTCGCGGGCGAAGCCCTCGGCCTTCGTGCCGCTCTTAGCCTTGTCGAGCAGGTCGAGCGCGACATAGGGGGAGCGGGGGACGGTACCGATCTTCGACTCGAGCATGCCGCGGGCCATCTTGATGGCGATGGGCCACTTCGTGAGGCGCTCGAGCTTGCCCGGCTCGTTCTTCCGCTCGACGCGGACCCGACCGGTCAGCACGCCATCCGCCCAGCGGAGCGAATCCTCGAGGTAGGAGGCGGCGGGGAAGATGGCGTCCATGATCCCGAGGTCGAATGCCTGCTGCGGCTTGAGCATGCGGTTCTGCTTGAGCGGGTTCGAGATGACGACCTCGAGCGCGTTCTCGATGCCGATGAGGTTCGGCAGCAGGTAGGCACCGCCCCAGCCGGGGATGAGGCCGAGGAATACCTCCGGCAACGCGACGGCTGCGGCTGAGGCGTCGACCGTGCGATACGTCGAGTTCAACGCGATCTCGAGACCACCGCCGAGGGCGAGACCGTTCACGAAGGCGAACGAGGGCACGCCCAGCTCGGACAGTGAGCCGATGACCTGGTGGCCGCGCTGCGCGATGAGACGGGCGACGTCCTTCGAGGGCAGCTTGGCGACGTCGGACAGGTCGGCGCCGGCGGCGAGGATGTACTGCTTGCCGGTGATCGCGACGGCGTGGATCTCGCCCGCAGCGGCACGCTCCTGGAGCGTCTGGAGCGTGCGCCCGAGTTCGGCGAGCGTCCCCGGCCCCAGCGTGTTCGGCCGCGTGTGATCGCGACCGTTGTCGAGCGTAATCAGAGCCAGCACGTTGCCCGAGGGCAGTCGCACGTCGCGGACGGGGGAGTGGGTGACCACCTCATCGCCCGTCAGGGCGTCCAGAGGCGTGAAGTCGATCGCGGTGTAGTCGGTCACTTGCGCTTCTTCTTTCCGTCGAAGAACGGGTTCTCCCAGATGACCGAGCCGCCCTGGCCCAGGCCCACGCACATGGCGGTGAGGCCGTAGCGGACGTCGGGGCGCTCCGCGAACTGCGCGGCCAGCTGGATCATGAGACGGACTCCGGATGCCGCGAGCGGGTGGCCCAGGGCGATCGCACCGCCCCACGGGTTCACCCGGGGGTCGTCATCGGCGATACCGAAGTGATCGAGCAACGAGATCACCTGGATGGCGAAGGCCTCGTTGAGCTCGAACAGACCGATGTCGTCGATCGTGAGTCCGGCTTTCTTCAGAGCCTTCTCGGTCGAGGGAATCGGTCCGATGCCCATGATCTCGGGCTCGACCCCCGCGAAGGCGAACGACACCATGCGCATCTTCGGCGCGAGACCGAACTCTTTCACGGCGTCGCTTCCCGCCAGCAGGCTGATCGTCGCGCCGTCGGTGAGCGGCGACGAGGTGCCGGCGGTGACGCGACCGTGCGGACGGAACGGCGTCTTCAGCGTCGCGAGGCCCTCGAGCGTGGTCTCGGGCCGACGGCCCTCGTCCTCCGTCGCCAGGCCCCACGCACCGTCGGCGTCCTTGACCGCGACCGATACGAGGTCGGGCTGGATCTTGCCGGCGTCGTAGGCGGCCTGCACCTTGTGCTGGCTCGCGACGCCGAAGCGGTCGGCACGTTCTTTCGTGAGGTGCGGGAACCGGTCGTGGATGCGTTCCGCCGTCACGCCCATGTTGAGCGCACCCGGGTCGACGAGCTTCTCCGCGACGAAGCGGGGGTTGGGATCGACGTTGCCGCCGATGGGGTGTCGGCCCATGTGCTCGACGCCGCCGGCGAGGGCGAGGTCGTACATGCCCACGCCGATCGACGCGCCCATGGTGGTGACGCTCGTCATGGCGCCGGCGCACATGCGCTCGACCGCCAGACCGGGCACGGTCATGGGCAGCCCGGCCAGGATCGCCGCCGTCCGCCCGAGGGTAAGTCCCTGATCACCGGTCTGCGACGTCGCCGCGATGGCCACGTCGTCGATCCGGTCCTTCGGCACGTCTGCGTTGCGCTCCATCAACCCGATGATCGCCTTGACCACGAGGTCGTCGGCGCGGGTGTTCCAGTACATGCCCTTTTCGCCGGCGCGCCCGAAGGGGGTACGCATTCCATCGACGAAGAAGACGTCCGTCATCTCGGCCACTCTGCCTCCAAAGTTTGGGATGACCCCAGCCTAGGAAGGCGAGATTGCTGCGCAGAATCGGTTGTCCGAACCTACGAATCGGTGGCGGACCCGTCGTCGTCGGTGTTGAGGGAAGCTACAAAGCTATCGGCGATCACCTGTGAGGTCTGGTCAATCTGCCAGGGGCGCGCGCCGAGCTCGGCGAGGGCTGCCCCGACAGAATCGGCGGTGAGCTCGGCCGGCGGCGCCCAGGCCAGACGGCGCAGGGTCTCGGGCGTGAGCAGATTCTCGGTCGGCATCCGCAGCTCTTCCGCCCGTGCCTCGACAGCCGGGCGGGCCTTCTTCAACCGGCGGTCGGCCTCGGGGTTGCGGTCCGCCCACGCGCGCGGCGGGGGGAGGGTGTCGCTGGGCACGCGATCGGCGGGCAGATCCGTCGATTCGCGACCGGCGACGATGGCGTTCCACCAGCGGTCCAGCTGGGTACGGCTGGCGCGACCGTTGAACTCTTTCACGCCCGCGAGCGCTTGCTTGCTCGCCGGGTCGGCAAGCACGGCCGCGACGAGGGCGCGATCGGGTACGAGTCGGCCGGGCGCGATGTCCTGCTCGCGGGCGTAGTCCTCGCGCGCCTGCCAGAGCGACCGGGCGACGGCCAGCGAGCGGCGACCGCGTACGCTGTGCAGCCCGCTCAACCGACGCCACGGGTCGTCGCGCGGGGGCTTCGGCTCACGATCGAGAACGGCCTGGAACTCCTGGCGTGCGATCTCGGTCTTGTCCTGCTCGGTCAGTTCGGCGTCGAGCACGTCGCGCACGTCGATCAGGTGCTCGACATCGAGGGCCGCGTATTCGAGCCAGGATGCCGGCAGGGGGCGCGTCGACCAGTCGGCGGCGGAGTGGGCCTTGGCCAGCGTGATGCCCAACGTCTGCTCGACGACCGCCCCGAGACCGACGCGCTCGTGTCCGAGCAGGCGCGAGCCCAGCTCGGTGTCGAAGATGCGCGGGGGCTCGAGCCCTCGTTCACGCAGCGACGGAAGGTCCTGGCTCGCGGCGTGAAACACCCATTCGACGTCGCCGATGGCGTCTTGAAGGGGCGAGAAGTCCTCGATCGTCGAGGGGTCGAAGAGGAAGACCCCGGCCTCGCGGCGGAAGACCTGGATGAGGTAGGCGCGCTGCGAGTAGCGGAAGCCGGAGGCACGCTCGACGTCGACCGCGACGGGACCGCTCCCCGCGTTCAGGGTCTCGCAGGCGGCGAGGAAGCCCGCGGCATCCTCGATGACGATGTACTCAACCACGCGTGGGCCTCCGGGCTCCGAGAACAGCGACGCCCTCCGACCCCGGGGGGAGGCCTGCGAGCATGCACACGAGCTCCGCCCACGCCTCGAGGTGCGGGCGGAAGGGACCGCGCGGCGACCACGACGCGCGAAGTTCGATCTGCGACCCCTCGCCCTGCGAGGCCAGGGCCCCGAAGCCGGTCGAGAGGGTCTTGGTGGCGGTGCCCGATTCCGAGTGGCGATCGGCACCGCGCGAGTCGAGCGCATCGATGAGCCACGACCAGGCGACCTCGGACAGCAGGGGGTCCACGCCGATCTCGGGCTCGAGAGGCGCCTGCGCGAAACAGACGATGCGCCAGGCACCGCCCCACGGCTCGGGCTCCTCGGGGTCGTGCAGCAGGATGAACCGCCCGGTCCCGAAGGGCGAGTCGGTGGCGTGCTCTTCGGGCCGCACGTCTCCCGCCAGAGCGAGAGAGAAGGGGGCCAAGCCGGAGGGCGACGGAATCTGCCGGACGACCAGATCGTCGCGGAAAGTCGTGTCGCGCACCTCTTCGACGGCTCGCGCGAAGGGGCTGTCGGCCTCCGCCGGGCGCTGGTCACTCACGGCCACAGACTAGAGTGAGGCCTCGATGAACGCTCCCAGGCGCGCCGCGGGTTCCCGCGCATCGCAGCGCTCGACCACCGGTGTGCGCGCCACCCTCGCGGCCCTCGGCATCGCCCTCGCCGCCTCCGCGACGACGCTGGGGGCGGTCTCGCTCCGCATGGCGCGCACGGTCGTCCGCCCCGCCGGGCGACGCCCCGACACGCGTATCGTGCGTCTCGACGCCGCGTCGCAGACGATCACCCTCGAGCGCACGCCCGACACGACGCTGCCCGGCCGATACGGTCTTTTCACCGTCGGCTCGGTGGACTATCTGCGACTCGGCTCGATCGTCGGAGAAGACGAGACCACCGTCACCCGCAAACTCCTCACGCATGTCCCCGCCGACGGCGATCTCGCCTCGGAGGCAGCCTTCAGCGGGTGGTACTTCGACAAGCCCGAAGACCTCATGCTCCCGTTCCAGGCGCTCGAGGTCGACGCCGGGGTCGGCTCGTGCCCCGCCTGGGAGTTCCCCGCCGAGGGCGACTCCGACGTCTGGGTCGTTCAGGTGCACGGGCGCGGAACGACGCGGTCCGAGGCCCTCCGCGCCGTCCCGGTCTTCCACACGCTCGGCATCTCGAGCCTCGTGGTGTCGTACCGCAACGACGGAGATGCCCCTCGCAGCCCCTCGGGCACGTACGCCCTGGGCGCGACCGAATGGCGCGACGTCGACGCCGCGATCGGCTACGCCCGCCGTCGGGGGGCGCGCCGCGTGCTGTTGATGGGGTGGTCGATGGGGGGAGCGTTGTCGCTCCAGGCCGCCCTCGAATCGCCCCACGCCGACGTCATCGCCGGTCTCGTCCTCGAGTCGCCCGTGGTGGACTGGCGCACGGTTCTCGACTTCCAGGGTCGCGCGATGCACCTGCCCACGCCCGTCATCGCGATGGCCGAACGCGTACTCGTCTCCACCTGGGGAGCGACCGCGCTGCGCAGCGGCGAACCCATCCCTCTCGATCGCCTCGACGTGGTGTCGAGGGCGGTCGAGCTCCGGCATCCCGTGCTCATCCTCCACAGCGACGACGACGGCTTCGTCCCCGCCGACGCCCCGCACGCTCTGGCGAAGGCGCGTCCCGACCTCGTCACGATGGAGACCTTCACGGTCGCCCGGCACACGAAGCTGTGGAACTACGACGAGACGCGGTGGACCACCGCGATCCAGGACTGGGTGCGCGGGCAGGGCCTCTCTCGGGAGTGATTCCGGATGCCGGCCCCCGGCGACGCGTGCTGCTCAGGCGTCGCGCTTCGCGCGCACCTGACGCTTGGCGCGCATGAGCATGCCCGTCATGCCGGCGATGCGGAGCGGACTGACGGCGCGCGTGAGACCGATGCTCTGTGGGAAGTCGTCGGGCACGGCGAGGGCCTCCTCGGCGCTGAGACCGGTCAGCCCCTGCGCGAGGATGCTCGCGAAGCCGCGCGTGGTCGGCGCCTCGGCCGGAGCGGTGGCGTGCATCGCGACGCGGTCGTCGCCGTCGACCGTGACGATGATGAACACGGGGGACTGGCACTCCACCACGCGCTCGCGCAACTCGGGGTGATCGGCCAACTCCTCGGGAACCTCGGGCAGCTCCTGCGAGAACTCCAGCAGCAGCTGCAAGCGGTCGGGCTCGTCGAGCTCGAGGAACTCGTCGCGGATCTCGGCGAAGCGGGCGGGGAGATTGTTGTCGGACATCACCGTCATCCTCCCACGCCCGCGTCGGCTGCGGTCAGCGCGAGGGCACCTCGCCGGGCTCCGACCCCGAGACGATCGGCACGCGCACCGCGCTGCCCCACTCCGTCCACGACCCGTCGTAGTTTCGGACGTCGTCGAAGCCGAGCAGGTGCTTCAGCACGAACCACGTGTGGCTCGAGCGCTCACCGATGCGGCAGTAGGCCACGATCTTGTCGCCATCGGCGAGCCCCGCACCGTCGCGGTAGATGGCGTCGAGCTCCTCGCGCGACTTGAAACCGCCGTCCTCGGCGACGGCCTTGCCCCACGGCACGCTCTGGGCGCTGGGGATGTGGCCGGCGCGGAGCGCACCCTCTTCGGGGTAGGCAGGCGCGGTGGTGCGCTCGCCGGAGTACTCCTCGGGGGAGCGCACGTCGATGAGCGGATTGCCGAGGTGGGCGAGCACGTCGTCCTTGTAGGCGCGAAGCGCGGAGTCGTCGCGCTCGACGACGGGGTAGTCGGTGCGCTCGACGACCGTCTTGTCGGTGGTGTTCGGGCGTCCCTCGGCGATCCACTTGTCGCGGCCGCCGTCGAGCAGACGCACGTCTTCATGGCCGAACAGGGAGAACACCCACAGCGCGTACGCGGCCCACCAGTTGTTCTTGTCGCCGTAGATGACGACGGTGTCGTCGCGCGAGATGCCCTTGGCGCTCAGAAGCTCGGCGAAGCCCGCACCGTCGACGTAATCGCGCACGACCGGGTCGTTCAGTTCGGTGTGCCAGTCGACCTTCACCGAGCCGGGGATGTGACCCGTCTCGTACAGCAGCACGTCTTCGTCGGACTCGACGACCACGAGGCCCGGCTGACCGAGGCGCTCTTCCAGCCACTCAGCCGTGACGAGTCGTCCGGGCTCGGCGTAGTCGGCGAACTTGGGGGAGGTGGTGTCGAACTCGACGGTCACGGGTACTCCTCGGTCAAGGCGATGGACGGTGCGGCATAGGGTGGACACCGCACCATCGACCCTAGATCCGCGGCATGGGGCACGCACCCTCCCCGTAAGACTTGGACACAGGACGGCCATGACCTCCACTCCCGCCACGACCGGCCTCATCCACCTGACCGAGCGCGAGCCCGCGGTATCGGGCGCCGACATGGTCAACGCCCTCGTCCCGCCGCCGCAGTTCGACGCCGCGACCTTCGAGTCGTACCGCGCCGACGACGCCTACCCCTCGCAGCAGGAGGCCAAGGTGCTGCTGCAGGAGTTCTCCGGAAAGCAGGCCGCTCCCGCCAAGAAGGGCGGCTTCTTCCGTCGCGCCGAGAAGGTCGCCCCCGTCAAGCCCGGTGTGTACCTCGACGGCGGCTTCGGCGTCGGAAAGACCCACCTCCTGGCCGCGATCTATCACGCGATGCCCGCTCGCCGGAAGTACTTCGGCTCCTTCATCGAGTACACCGCGCTGGTCGGCGTACTGGGCTATGCCAAGGCCGTCGAGCTCTTCCGCGGCTCAGATCTTCTCTGCATCGACGAGTTCGAACTCGACGACCCGGGCGACACGATGGTCATGACGCGCCTGCTCGGTGAGCTCGTGGCATCCGGAACCCGGCTCGCCGCCACTTCGAACACCCCGCCCAATGCCCTGGGCGAGGGGCGCTTCGCGGCCCAGGACTTCCTCCGCGAGATCCAGTCGATGGCCGACAGCTTCCGCACGATCCGCATCGACGGCACGGACTTCCGTCAGCGCGCGATCGACGGAGAAGCCAAGGTCCTGACCGACGAGGGTTATCGAGAGGCGATGGATGCCGCAGCCTCCGGCTCGGTCGTCGCCGACGACGCATTCCTGGACCTCGTCGACCACCTCGCTCGGGTTCACCCCTCACGCTTCATCCGGCTGATCGACGGGGTCGACGTGATCGGCCTGCGCGACGTGCAGGTGCTCCACGACCAGTCGGCGGCACTGCGTCTGGTCGCTTTCGTCGATCGCGCCTACGACGCGCAGATTCCGATCCGGGCCACCGGCGTGCCGTTGAACACGGTGTTCAGCGAGGAGATGCTGGGCGGCGGGTACCGCAAGAAGTACCTGCGCGCGGTCTCGCGCCTCGTCGCGCTCACGCACTCCTGAGGCGAGTTCATCGCCGGTTCGCGGGCGCAGGAAACGCGATGTTTACCTGAGCGGCCCGGCTGTAACACCCCCGAAACACGGGGCGAACGGCGACGGAACCGGGGCTGTGGACACTGAGGGGACCCGACGCTTTACCTGCGTCCCTGCAGAGAGGTTCCCTCCGAGATGGATCAAGGCAACACCGCATTCATCCTGATAGCAGCCGCCCTCGTGCTGCTCATGACGCCAGGACTCGCATTCTTCTACGGCGGTCTCGTCAAGGCCAAGAGCGTCATCAGCATGATGATGATGAGCTTCGGCGCGATGGGTCTCATGGGCGTGCTGTGGGTGCTCTACGGCTACGCGATCGCGTTCCCCGCGACCGACGCCGGGGTCACCAACGCCCCGTGGCACATCGACGGCGCTGACTTCGGCCTCGCGAACGTTCTCACCACCCCCGAGGGCGCCGCGTACCCGCCGCTCGCCTTCGTCGCCTTCCAGGCCACCTTCGCCATCATCACCGTCGCCCTCGTCTCGGGTGCGATCGCCGACCGCGCCAAGTTCGGCGCGTGGATGATCTTCGCCGGCATCTGGGCCACGGTCGTCTACTTCCCCGTCGCGAGCTGGGTCTTCAACTTCGGCCTCGCCGAGGACGGCTCCTTCAGCTACGGCGGCTGGATCACGCACGGTCTGCAGGACGTCTTCGGCGTCGGCGCGATCGACTTCGCCGGTGGAACCGCCGTGCACATCAACGCCGGTGCCGCGGCCCTCGCTCTCGCCCTGGTCCTCGGCAAGCGCGTCGGCTTCCAGAAGGGCGCCCACGTCCCGCACAACCCGCCGTTCGTCCTCCTCGGCGCGGGTCTGCTGTGGTTCGGCTGGTTCGGCTTCAACGCCGGCTCCGAGCTCGCGGCCGACAACACCGCCGCCCTGGCCTTCGTCAACACGATCGCCGCTCCCGCCGCAGCCCTGCTCGCGTGGCTGATCGTCGAGAAGATCAAGGACGGCAAGCCCACGTCGGTCGGCGCCGCCTCCGGTGCCGTCGCCGGTCTCGTCGCGATCACCCCGGCCTGCGCGGCTCTCACGCCGATCTGGGCCATCGTGCTGGGCCTGCTCGCCGGTGCGGTCTGCGCCCTCGCCATCGAGCTCAAGTTCAAGCTCGGCTTCGACGACTCGCTCGACGTCGTCGGCATCCACCTCGTGGGTGGTCTGCTCGGTACGCTCTACCTCGGCATCTTCGCCAACACGAGCGGCCTCATCTACAGCGGCTCGTTCAACCAGCTCATCGTCCAGGCGATCGCCGCCCTCGCGGTCCTGGTCTACTCCTTCGTGCTGGCCTTCATCATCGGCTTCGCGATCGAGAAGACGATCGGCTTCCGCGTGAAGAACGAGGACGAGATCGCCGGTATCGACACCGTCGTGCACGGCGAAGAGGGCTACGTGCTCTCCGACGTCCGCGGCTGACACCCGCCTCACCCCGAACGGGGCGTCGCCGATTCGTCGGTGGCGCCCCGTTCGTCGTGCCTAGGGTGTGGGTATGGGAACCACGTCTCGTCTGCTGTCGGCCTTTCTCGGGATGTTCCGTTCCGCGCCGCCCACGCGTCGATCCACCCCGGCGCAGCCCACACCGCGTCAGAGCGCCCCTCGTGGCACGGAGACGGTCGAGATCGATCCCCCGAGGCGCTTGACCCTCTCGTACGCGCCGAAGCGCGACAACGCCCCCGACGGCGGAGAGATCGTCTGGACGTGGGTGCCGTACGAGGAGCGCGACGGGCGGGGCAAGGATCGCCCCGTCCTCGTCCTCGGGCGAGCGGATGCCACCCGCTCCTACGCAGTGAGGTTGACCAGCAAGCCGCACGACGGCGACCGGCAGTACCTGTCCCTCGGCACGGGGGAGTGGGATCCCCAGCGACGCCCCTCGTGGATCGACGTCGAGCAGGTGTATCTGGTGCACGACGCGGGTATGCGGCGCGAGGCCGCCGCACTCGACCGCAAGCGCTTCGATGCCGTCGCCGACGCTCTCGCGGCGCGCTACGGGTGGGCACGCTCCTGACGCGGATCCTTCGCCTGATCTCGTCACCCGCCGAGGAACGCTTCGTGAGACCCACGTGAGATTCCTCTCATCTGACGCGATTTTCGACGGATGAGCATTCGTTCTCGCGCGCGCTGTCGATAAATTTCTGCCGTGCCGTTGGATCCCGAAGAGTCGTTCGCGCAGGTGGAAGCCGATGTTCGTCGTGCCGAGCTGCGAGCCGCGCAGATGCCGGCCTTCGAGGCCGCGGTCGACGGCGTTCGCGGTACGGGCCGCTCGCGCGGCAGAGACATCGTCGCGCAGGTGGACTCCGCGGGCCGCGTCGTCGACCTTCGACTGAGCGAAGCGGCTCTGGCGCGCGGAGCCCAACGCCTCGCGACGGAGATCCTGTCGACCATCCGCCAGGCCGAGGCCGATGCGCGAGAGAGCACCCTGCGCGCCGTGTCCGACCTGCTGGGCGCCGACGACCCCATCGTCGCGCAGTTGCGCGACGCCGAATCCGCCTCACCCGAGAGGACTCTTCATGGCCGATGACATCGCCGTCGACTTCGATCGACTCCGACAGCACGCCGCTTTCGTCGACTCCCTCGTGGGCGACGTGGGGTCGGCTCTCTCCGTCCTCCGCGGCGGCAATCTCCTCCCCGAGGCGTTCGGTCTGCTGTGCGCCTTCCTCGTCCCCCCGGGACTCGCCCTGTCGGCGGCCGCGACCGGACTCCTCGGCGAAGACCAGTCGCTTCTGGTGCGCACCGCCGGCGAGCTCCGCCAGACCGCCGACCAATGGGAGCAATTCGAGAGCGACACCATCGCGACCATCCGCTCGCTCGAGTCTGCGATGGGTGCCTGATGAGCACCGTCGTCGCGCCCGGCACCACTTTCTCCGGCAGCCGCGTCATCGAATCGGGCCGCGCTCTCTCCGAGGCCGTCAAGAGCGGCAATTGGCTCGATGGCGGCATGGCCTTCCTCGACACCCTCGGCGACGCGGCCGCGGCTCTCACCGACCCGATCGGCACGCTCACCGCCTGTGGCCTCGGGTGGGTCATGGAGCACCTCAAGCCGCTGAGCACCTGGCTCGACCAGCTTGCGGGAAGCGCGTCGAACGTCGCCTCCGTCGCATCGCAGTGGGTTTCCGCCGGGGCGTCGATGCGGCAGGCCGGTGCCGACCTCACCCGTCGCCTGAGCGATCTCGACGGCATGACCGGGGGCAGCATCACCGCCTACGTGCGCTTCGCCACCGATGCGGCTGCGCACCTCGGCGCTTCGGGGGAGTGGGCCGAGGCCGCCGCCAGCGGCCTGACCTCGGCCTCCACGCTCGTGACGAAGATGCAGGGCGTGGTCAAGTCGGCGATCTCGAAGGTCGTCGCGACGGCGATCGAGGCGATGGCCGTGGTCGCCGCCTCGTTCGGCCTCGGCATGGGGTACGCCATCGCGCGCGTGGTCATGAAGGTCAACGAGATGGTCAACAAGGTGGTTCGTCCCTTGCGCGCCGTTCTCGGCTCGGTGAAGGCCCTCACGGGTCTGGTTCAGCAGCTGCGGGGCGTCTTCGACCGCACCTCGACCACCACCGCGGCCGCTCTGCAGACGGGCGCACAGTCGATCCGAATCGATGCGGGAAGCGTCGTGGATGCGTCCGACGCCACGCGCTACGGCAACAGCGCCGCCCACGACCTGACGGTTCGCAACGAACGCGCGAACGGCGTCGTGTACCGCCCGTTCACGGTCTCGGGCGCGCACGCCTCGGGGGACTTCCACCTGAGCGGCGCGCAGCCGCTCTCCGGCGCGCCCACGCCCGACGGCTCGGTCGTGGGACACGCTTCCCTCGGCGGGGCCGGCGGCGGTGGCTCTCTCGGCGGCATGTCGACGGTGGATGCCAGGGCGATGACCGGCGTCCCCGGCAGCGGCAGCGGACTCCTCATCGGGGGTACCGCCGGGGGAGCGGCCATGGCCGCGACGTCGATGACGTCGGCTCAGGGAACGGGACCCGGAGGCCTCCGCCCTCCGCTCACGGGAGCGGGCACCTCGCACGGCGCAGGAGCAGGGAGCCGGCAGAAGCTCGGCCAACGGCGCCGGGATCTGCGCGTGGTCATCGAAGACGACTGACGCGCCCCACGACGACGCCCCGGCGCTCGACCTCACGATGGTCGGGCGCCGGGGCGCGGCCATGAGTGAGGCCTGCTGATCGCGCGAACACATCGAGGTGGTCTCGGATCGGCTCGCGGCACACGACCGGGACAACCGACCAGATGCTCAGCGCCGCACCGCCCGCGAAAACAGAAGACCCCCGGGAGAACCGGGGGTCTGACTGTGGGCGATGCCGGACTCGAACCGACGACCTCTTCCGTGTGAACGACCCTGGACTATTGCAACGCAACATAGCGGGATGCAGCGCGTTGAAACTTAGGCCAGGTCGTGAGGTCATTCCTGCGTAGCGCGACGCAACGGGATGATGCCGCTCACAGCAGGCTTTTGCTTCACGTTTGCCTCACGTGGGTCACGCATGGCGAAAGCGATATCGGCTGCGGTCGCGGTAGCGAAGTGCGCGTAGATCTCCGTCGTGGTGATTGAGCGGTGCCCGAGGAGCTCGGCGATGCGGCCGAGCGGAACGCCGTCCTGCGCGAGCCATGACGCGTAGGTGTGCCGCAGATCGTGCAGCGTGGCGCCCATGTGATCGAGTCCCGCGGCCTTCAGCGCGGGCTGCATCACGCGCCGGTAGAAGTTGCGGTCGTCACGGATGCCACCCCGGGCAGCGGGGAAGACCAGCCCCGAGGGGCAGCGACCCGCGCGGTGCTGCACCCCGCAATCTCGAGCAGCCGGAACCTCGAGATAGTCGACCGACCACTGCAGCAGCGGCACGTGACGCTGTCGCCGACCCTTCGGATACGGCTTGATCTCGCGACCGTCGGTTACGTCAGCGACGGTGACGACTCCGCGGGTCAGGTCGAGGCGGTGCAGGTGGAGGCCGGCGGCTTCTCCCCAGCGGAGGCCTGTACCTACGAGGAAGTCAAGTAGGGCGCGATCCTGTGAGTTTGGCACCGCAGCCGAGAGGGCGGCGTACTGCTCGCGCGTAAGGAATACGGGATCGCCCGCGGCGTCCGGGGGTAGCTTGATGCGCGTTGCCGGGTTGGTGTCGATCAACTCGGCGTCGATCGCGGCCGTCATGCTCGAGACGAAGACGTTCAGGTATCGCCGGACGGATGACGATTTCCGGTAGCGGGGCTCCTCCTCTGTGCCGAGATTCTCTTTAACCATCCGCGTCGCCCACGTCTGCACATCGTGCCGCGTAATGCCCGCGAGGGGGGCGTCGCGCCACTGTGGCAGCAGGTGCTGCTCGATCATGCCGGCCTCGTTCTCGACGGTGCTCGGCTCGATCTGGCGGCCGGGTGACCACATCTCGAGCCAGTCGCCCCACGTGATCTCTGAGGCGCGGGGGTCGCGCCATCCTGGGCGCTTCACCTTCACCTCGAGTTCTGTCGCGGCATCCTTGGCCGCGCGCTTCGAGGTGAACGTGCCGCCGCGGGTGTAGCGGACCTCTCCGCTGGGGAGTCGGTAGGCGCCTCGGTAACGACCGGACGGCAGTTTCTGTGACCAGGCCATCAGGGTCGGAGCCCTGCGCTACTATCGAACAAATCTTCGAGTGGGGGAGCGGGAATGAATCTGACGGCTGGGGAAGTGCTGGCTCTATCGGTCGAGTTGAGCATGACGCCGTCACGCATCCTGCACGCGCTCGGCCGCGTCATCGAGCAGTCGGCCGGCATCGACGCCGAGCGCCTTCGCGATTCGGAATAGCGCCGAGACGGGCGTGTCCCGGTCGCCCTTCAGGTATCGCCGCAAGGTCGCGACGGGAATTCCTGACTTCGCTGCTAGGGCAACGTCGTTGAGGTTGGCGCGGCCCTGTGCTGCCCGCAGCTCGGCGGAGGCGGCCGCCACATACTGATCCATGTGGGATATGTTATCGCCATTTTGGGTAACAAAACAACCCAAATAGGGCACGGGCCCGTCTTGACGTGACCCATTTGGGCGTCTAAGTTACCCATATGGATCACTCACTGGCGAAGCTCACGGCCGACAAGGTCGCAGCAAGCATTCTACGTGCTGGCCGTTCCAAGGCATCCGTGGCCTCGGCGGCAGGCATCCCGACCTCGACGTTCGGTCGCAAGATCGACGGGCATGTCGAGTTCACCCTGGGGGAACTTCTGCGCATCGCCCGCGCAGTCGGTGTCTCCCCTTCCGAGTACGTGCCTGCGGAGTTCAGCGCGTCCGTGCCGGTGGCGGCCTGACGTGCTCGAGCCGCAGTACACGCCCGCTGAAGCGGCGAAGATCGCGCGCCGCCACGTCGTGACGATCCGTCGCGATCTGGTCGGCGGCACCCTGCACGGGTCGCAGCGCGTCGACGGTGGTCGCTGGCTCATCTCCGAGGGCTGCCTGTCGGCCTACATGGCCGGTGCGGAGTGCCAGCACCGGGCCGCCTCAAACGTCACGCCGATGCGCCGCGCCGGCTGATGACCCACCTCACCTCACCCGAAGGGGCAGCACATGCCTGACCGCAACACCGAAGCTTTTCCGACCGTCGAGCGTCCGGTCGCTCTCATCGTCGAGGCGTCGTTCGACAGTGACACGTTCACGATCGACACGACCACGATCGACGGGCAGCGCGTCGTCGTCATGCAGCAGCGTGACGGAGTCCGCTACCTCACCGCGGCCGAGACGCTCGCACTCTCGCGGGCGCTGCTCTCCCGTCTTGCCTACGTCGGGTTCCCCGAAGAGGCGGTGATCGCGTGAGCGTCGCCGTCGAGGAGGCTCGCCCCGCGCCGGTCGCGCCGACGCACCGCGAGGTGCTCGCCCGCTCGCAGCGCCTGGCGGATTCCGCCGCACAGTCGCTGAACGACGAAGCGCTGCGCGTCGAGCGTGACCGTATGGCGCTCGCGACGGTGCACAGTGTGCTCGCTGGTGACGGCTGGGAGCGTGCCTACGCGAACGCGTCGAAGAGTGCAGCCCGGCTGCTGGCCGGCGTCGTCGCCGAGAACGCGGTCAAGCGCACGCACGGTTTCACCCGGAAGCTCGAGGCATGAGCGGCACGCGGCGCACGCTCGCCATCCCGGGGATGCCGGTCGTGAAGGCGCTCGAGTCGCGCCGGGTTCGCGCCGAGCGTGAGGAGCGGATCGCCCGCAACCGTGTGGCGGCGAAGCGCTTCGATCGCGTCGACCGGTACGCCGATCGTCACGACCGCGAGGCGGTGGCCTGATGGGGCAGACGCTGCGGACCCGGGATGCCGACCCGGTCACCTCGGCCGAGGCGGTCGCCGACACGGATCTCGCCCGCTCGCAGATGGAAGTGCTCGCCATCTTCGAGATTGCGCGCGAGGACGGCGTGACGGCCCTCGCCGAGCACGAGGTCGTCGAGTACGGCCGTCGCCTCGGCTCGACCTACTCGGATCAGCGACTGCGGTCGTGCTGCCCCGAGCTCGAGCGGAAGCGCTGGCTGACCCGCACCCCGGCATTTAAGCCCGGCCCGACCGGCACCCGCCGCGCCGAAGTCTGGGCGCTCGCCCGCTAACCCCCACCTCTCACCATCTCTCGGCGACACGGCCGATGTTCCGTGCTGCCCGAAACCAAGGAGATACGCCTTGAACGACACGACTCAGACCTATCAGACGCCCGCCCCCGACGCCCGCCCCGCATCGAACGGGTGGCTCGGTGGCGAGAATCAGAACAAGGGCTCACAGCAGCGGGAAGTGCGGTGGCTCACCCCGCCCGAGCTCGTCGCCCCGCTCGGCCGCTTCGACCTGGACCCTTGTGGCGCACCCGGGCACGTGCTCGCCGACCGTACCTACCTGCTCGAGAACGGCGACGACGGCCTGCGCGATCCGTGGGACGGCCGCGTGTGGCTCAACCCGCCCTATGGCAAGCTCGCCGAGCCGTTCCTGCGCAAGCTCGCCGACCACGGCCGCGGCGTCGCGCTCATCTTCGCGCGCACCGAAACGAAGATGTTTCACGAGCAGGTGTGGGGCCGCGCCTCCGCGGTCCTGTTCATGCTCGGCCGTGTGTCGTTCCTCACCGCCGACGGCGTGAAGGCGCGGGCAAACGCGGGCGCGCCGTCGTGCCTTGTGGCGTACGGCTCGGACGACGCGGAACTGCTGCGCGCGAGCGGTGTCGCCGGGCAGTTCGTTGACCTGCGCCGGGCGGCAGGGGTGGCGGCATGACCGCGGAGCCCGGTCGCGCCTACAGCGACCGCACGCCTGTTCCGCGGCCGGCTGACCGGTGCCCGACGACGTGCACGGATCAGCGCGAGAACGCCCCGCACTCGACCTTGACGCACCCGTGCAAGCTGACCGCCGGTCACGGCGATGATCACCGCTGCATCTGCGGCAAGACATGGCCGCCGCTCGTCGGCGCGCGGGGGGAGGCGCTGTGAATCCCGACTACTTCCCGCCGCAGCTGGGGCTGCCGATCGCGGGCGCGCTCTGCGTCTGGCTGGCCGTCGCCTGGTGGCGCGACCGCACGGGCCGAGGGGGTCACGCGTGAGCGCGCTCGAGGGGTTCGTGCCCGATCTCGACGAGGTGACCTATCACGCTCACCCGGCACTGTCGTCGACCGGCGCCCGGCAGCTGCTGCAGGCGCCTGCCCGCTTCGCGCACTGGATGGAGAACAAGCCGCCGCACAAGAAGGCGTACGACGTCGGTTCGGCCGTGCACGCGAAGGTGCTCGGCACCGGGTGGGACGTAGTCGAGATCCCCGACCGCCTGCTGTCGGGTCCGAACCGTGCCATCTCGAGCGTCGCCGCGAAGTGGTGGGTGGAGATGGCCCGCGCGTCGAACGCGATCCCGCTGAAGGCGCACGAGATCGCCGAGGTGGACGCGATGGCGGAAGCGGTGCTGGCAAACGTGATGGCCCGCGTCATGTTCGAGCAGGAGGGCGACGCCGAACTGTCGGTGTTCTCCCGCGACGCCGAGACCGGTATCGAGCAGCGGTGCCGATTCGACTACCTCGGCAGCGGGTCGGGCCGACGGTTCGCCGTCGACCTGAAGACGAAGCACGGCCTGGCAACGCCCGTGAAGTTCTCGAAGACCGTCGCCGAGCTCGGCTATCACGTCCAGGTCGGCCACTACCTCGACACTCTCGCCGCTGCTGGCGGGGAGGTCGACCAATTCGTGTTCGTGGTCGTCGAGAAGGAACCGCCCTACCTGACGGCGACGTACGTGCTCGGCCGCGAGTACCTCGAGATGGGCTACGCCGGGGCCGCCGAGGCGCGTCGCCGCTTCGCCGCCGGCATCGAGTCGGGCGTGTGGCCCGGCTACCCGCAGGAACTGCAGATCGCGATCCCGCCGAACTGGGCGGTCTACGACCACAACGAAGGCCTGGGAGGGCTGACGGCATGACAAATATCGATGACATTCAGATCCCGACCGAGATCCGGGCATCCCGCCTGCGCGGTGCCGAGCGCCCCGCGCCGCCGGTCCCGGTCGACGACGTCTCGCAGACCCTCGCCGAGTACACGCGCCTCGCGCTGTCGACGGGCTCGCGCCTCGAGATCGATCCGGTGGAGTTCTTCGCGAGCGAGGATGCTCCGCCCGTCACCCTGTGGCTGCGCGCCGAGCACCCGGCCGGCGCCCGCGCGACCGTCCGTCGCGATGGCGTCGTGACCGTCGTGAACCGGGCATGGGTGGAGGCGCTGCCTGGCGAGACCGTGCTGACTGATGACGGCCGCCGCTGGCGTGATATCTGGGAGGCCAACCCGACGGAGCGGTTCGAGTCGTATGTGCTGCGCGCCGCGCTCGGGCGTGCATTCGCCGACGTGATCGGCGACCGCCCCGACCCTGGCAAGCCCCGCGCCCGTCCCGCGGCGCCCGTGGCCGCGGAGCCGGCCGAGGGGGAGCCCGCCCCGCGCATCTCGCACGCCGCGTCGGCCGAGCTCGAGGCGGCGGTCGCCGCGCTCCCGTGGGAAGCGGCCGAGGTGCATCGCCGAGACCGTGGCATCGAGACCGCCGCGATATCGGCACCCGTGCCGCGCCCGCCTGCGCCCAACGTCCCGCGACTGGTCGCGCCCGAGACTCGCGGCGGTGCCCGATGATCGGCGCGTTCATCGCTTGCCTGGTGGCGATCGTCGGAGCGGCCGGATTCGTGGGGGCGGCGGCCGTGTATCGCGACGTAACCGCGGCCGTGTTCTTCAGCTGCGTGCTGGTGCTCGGTCTCGTCGTCATCGCCATGCTTTACGGTGCGGCGGTGCTCCCGTGACCGGTCCGGCCGAGTTCAAGCCCGCGACCGTGGAGAAGATCTGGGATCGCGATCGGGGTTGCTGCGCGAAGTGCGGGAAGCCGCTCGTGTGGGACCGCCGCGGCCCGGGCCTCGGTGGCTGGTCGGTGCATCACCGCGAGGACCGCGGGCAGGGCGGCGTGAAGCGCGCGAGCAAGGGCCGGGTGCAGCCCCGCGCGTACCTCGCCCTCGCGGCGAACGGTGTCCTGCTCTGCGGTGACGGCGTCGCCGGATGCCACGGCGAGATCACCCGTAACGAGGTGCCCGCGCGCCTCGGTTTCCGCGTCCCCCGGATCGGCATCCGCCGCCCGGTCGACGTGCCCCTGCTGCACGCCCTGTTCGGGTGGGTGCTGCTCGACAACGACGGCGGCTATGCGCCTGCCGACGAGCCCGACGAAGAGGAGATGGCGGCATGACGGTGGCACTCGATTTGTTCGCAGGCACCGGCTGGGGTGTGGCCCTGCAGGCTCGCGGCATCCGTGAGGGTGGCGTCGAGATCATGCCCGAGGCTCGCGCGTCGCGCGCCGCGGCGGGCATGGAGACGATCTATCACGACGTGTGGGACGGTCTGCTGTCTGACGACCCGGTCGTCTTCACGCACTCTCTGCAGATCGCGTCGCCCCCGTGTCAGTCGTTCAGCCTGGCGGGGAAGGGTGCGGGCCGCGCGGCGCTCGACGACGTGCTGCGCGCGATCGACGATCGCGCCTACGAGCAGCCCGCCCGCCTGCGCGCGCTCGGCGCAGAGACCGACGACCGTACCGCCCTGGTGCTGACGCCCCTCGCGCACGTGCACCGCGACCGCCCCATGTTCATCACGTGGGAGCAGGTGCCCCCGGTGCTGCCGGTGTGGGAGGCGTGCGCCGAGGTGCTTCGCGGCATGGGCTACTCGGTGTGGGTAGGCATCATCCGGGCCGAGCAGTACGGGGTGCCGCAGACTCGCCGCCGCGCCGTGCTCATCGCCCGCGCCGACGGCATCGACGCGGCCCCGCCAACGCCGACGCACTCGCGCTACTACGAGCGCGAGCCGCAGCGTCTCGACGAGGGCGTGCTGCCGTGGGTGACGATGGCCGAGGCTCTCGGCTGGGGGCTCTCGCTTCGCCCGAGTCCGACCATCACCGGGGGTGGCACCGAGACCGGCGGGGCCGAGCCGATCGCGAAGCTCGCCCGTTACACGTCGCGCCCCGATTGGGTGTTCCGGCGTCCTGCGACGACCGTCGTCGCCGATCCTCGCCTCGGTGGCCCCGGTCGGTCGGAGTTCGTGAAGGGTGGCGTTTCCCGGCAGAACCGTCCTGGCTCGCTGCGTCTCGAGGCACACGAGGCGGCGAAGCTGCAGAGCTACCCCGACGATTTCCACTTCGCGGGCGGCCTCGGCAAGCAGTTCCTGCAGATCGGGAACGCGGTCCCGCCTCTCATGGCGGGCGCGATCATCGACGAGCTGCTCGCCCCGGCCGCGCTGCGCGCCGTCCCCGAGGTGGTGGAGCGTGCCGCGTGAGCGTGATCTCGGAGGCGTTCGCCGTGTGGCGCGAGTGTCGGGAGGCGTTCGACGAGGTGCTGCATTCGGCGTACACCCGGGCGGAGGTCGCGACGAACGGCGCCCTGCTGAACGAGCGCGGACGTCGGCGCGGGGTGGACGCGGTGTCGCTGTTCATGGGGCCGGCGGTGCGGGCGTACGCGTACGCGTCGCCGGAGCTCGTCGAGCACTGGGAGGGGCACCCGCGGGTGACGTATGCGGAGTTCGAGCGGCAGTGGGTCGCAGGGCAGGAGGAGGAGCGGTGGGCGTCGTGATTAAGGGGTGCAAGCTGGGATGCTGCTCGCCCGAGGTCGCGGCCCTGCCTCGCGGTGGGTGGGATGACGCCGGGTCGAAGATCGACGGCCGCCGTACGGAGCACCTGCGCCGGGAGTGGGCGGCGACGTCGGCACGCATCGACCGGATGCAGGCCGACTACCCGAAGTGCAAGCTGTGCGGTCAGTCGACGATGCGTCTCGATCAGGCCGGGCTGTGCTCGAAGGTGACCGAGGTGCATAAGACCTACCGGGTGCGGCTCGGGCTGCCGGCGGTGCCCGCGCCCGCCCCCGCGGCGCGCGGCCGAGGGGGCCGGCGATGAGTGGTCTGCGCGTCGTTCCCGTGACGCTGGCCGAGGCACGCGCATTCGTAGAGATGCATCACCGGCACCATGCGGCCCCCCGCATCGCGCGCTTCGGGGTAGGCGTCGCTCGCGACGGCGTACTCGTGGGCGTTGCCATTGTCGGCAATCCAATCTCTCGGGTGATCGCCGCCGAGAAATACACGCTCGAGGTGAACAGGAGTGCGACGGACGGCACGCCGCATGTCAACTCGATGCTGTACGGCGCGGCGTGGCGAGCAGCGCGAGCGCTCGGGTGGGAGCGCCTGATCACGTACACGCAGGAAGGCGAGTCGGGAGCTTCGCTGCGCGCGGCGAACTTCCGTGTCGTCGCCGAGCGTCCCGCGCGCGGGGGCTGGAACATGCCTTCGCGACCGCGCGCGCCGCGCACATGCCGCAGCTGCGGTGAGCCCGTCGTGAATCACGGCGTCGCTCGCACCTTGTGGGAGAAGGTCGCGTGATGCCTCGGTTCGCGATGACGTACGTCATCTATTGGCCCGAGCGTGCCGTGCTGAAGGTCGGGCGCACGTCGCAGTGGGATCGCATCGACGCGATGACGTCGACCGGCGGTCACGTGCTCGTGCTCGCTCGAGGGACGGATGCCACGTGGGAGCGGGAGGCGTTGCGTGAGCTCCGCCGCTGGTTCCCCGACGCGTTCGATTTCGCCTTCGAGGCGGCGGCGATCATGCCCCTCGGGAGGGGCTGGACCGAATGTTTCAGCGTGCCCGAGCACTACGTGCAGCTGGCCGTCGATCTGTGTTTCAAGGGATTCGCGAGGGGTAATGAGCAAGGCGTCAATGAGGCAGCGGACGATCGCGACAGACGATCTGAGGTTCCCGGGGTACATGAGGGCGCCGCACGAGGCGAAGCCGACGGCGCAAGGGCTCTGGCTACACACGGATCTGACGGGGCGTCGGGAGTTGGTGCCGGAGTTGATCGCGGCGGATATCTACCCGGGGCAAGCGGCGGTGCCGATGGTTATCGATCACCTGTTGATGCTCGAGGAGAGCGGGTTTCTCACGATCTATCAGGCGCGCGGGTCGGAGTGGATCAGTCTCCGTCGCACGCTGAAGGCGGATACCCGGACCGCGCCGCCGTCAGACTGCCCGCCGCCGCCCGGTCACGACTCGTCGCGACATGTCGCGGCTTTGGAGGGGGAGAGCGCAAGGGAGCGGGCGGAGGCGCGGGTGCGGGCCGAGCAGGCCGAGCGAGACGGCGAGTGGGCCGCGTGGCGGGAGCGGGCCGAGAGGGCCGCGCCGCCGCGGCGTCCGCTGTTGCTGGATGCCCCGCCGATCGGGTGCGTCGACCATCCCAACGGCCGCCGGGAGAACTGCGGCCCCTGCGGCACCGCACGCCGTCAGCACGACAGGTGGCTCGCTCAGCAGCGTTACACGGATCAACTCGTGGAGTGGGAGGGGCAGGCAGATGGGCCAGGCGATGAGCCGTGGTGACCGGGGCCGGCTCGCTGTTCTCGACACCTCCCTGTCGAAGCTCGAGACCGCCGAGAAGCAGGCGCTGCTCGAGCTTCAGAGGGCCGGGTTCGATTTCAAGACCATCCAGCAGGCGAAGGCATTTCAGGACCGCGCCCGGCTGCTGGTGAGGACGCAAGCCGAGGCGATCTCGGAGATGACCAAACACATGAGGAGCAAGACGAAATGACCGGAGAGACCACGCTGACGATCGTCGGCAATCTGACCGCGGACCCGGAACTGCGGCACACGCAGAACGGGCTACCGGTGGTGAACTTCACCGTCGCGAGCACGCCCCGGGTCTTCGACCGGCAGTCGAACGAGTGGAAGGACGGCGAGCCGCTGTTCATGCGTTGCTCGGCATGGCGAGAGCACGCCGAGCACATCGCCGGGTCGCTCTCTAAGGGGTCGCGGGTCGTCGTCGTCGGGCAGCTGAAGCAACGCGCCTACCAGGATCGCGAGGGCAACAACCGTTCGTCGATCGAGCTCGAGGTCGACGAGATCGGCCCTTCCCTGCGGTATGCGACGGCGCAGGTGACGCGCACGGCGCCCCGCAATGGGTCGAGCGCGCGGCCGTCGTCGGCACCGTATGACGCCCCGGTCGACGACTCGGGCGCCTGGTCGGTCCCGACGGGCGATGAGGTGCCGTTCTGATGAGCCGCACACGTGAGCAGCGCCGGGCCGCGCGGGCGCTGCGTCGCCGTCGCCGCGAGGAGCGCAAGTGGGTGGCCGTCGCTGAGTCGCTGGGGGTGCAACTGCTGCCCTGGCAGATCGATTTCCTCGTGGCGTACGCCGCGAGGGGGAGAGGGGGGAAGCGATGACGGGGTGTGTTCTGGGGTGCGCTCAGCAGGGCGTGCACTTCGCTGACTGCATGGTCTACGACGGCCGGGAGTACGCGTTCCCGTGCGACGGGTGCGCGGCCGAGCCGACGGTCGGTGGCACGCTCGTGTGCTCGAAGTGTCGGGGCCGGTTCCGGTTCGCGCTGCGGGAGGTGCCCGACCTGGTCGGCCGGATGCGGTCGCTCATCGACCCGACGTCGGCGATCGTCTACGAGGACCGCGCGCGTCGTACCGGCTCGCCGTCGCCCGAGGCGCCCGCCCCGGTGGCCGCCGACCTGATCGACGCGTCCGAGGCGGTGCAGAAGGGGCTGTGGCGCTGGTCTCCCGGTGGCGGGTGGCCGCGCTCGGATGCCGCGGAGGCGTTCGACGACGCGGAGGCCGCGGCGGCTGGCATCCTCGCTCATCTCGACACGTGGCTCGCCGACGAGGACGACGTGCATTCGCTGTATGCGCTGCTACTCGAGCGTCACCCGGCCGACGACGACGGCGTGCGCGCTGCGTGGTCGGTGCAGGATGCGCTCGACAAGTGGGGCGCGGAGCGTCGGGAGCAGCCGGCCGAGGAGGCGGTGACGGCATCCCGTGCTCTGCGGCCCGAACGGGTCTTCGACGAGTCGACGGCGTCTCCGATCGCGGAGCACGGCGACCGGCTGCTCGGTGGAGAGCAGGCCGCGGCCGTCGCCGGGTCGCTTCGCACGCTGCAGAGGTGGGCGAAGGCTGGCGAGATCGTCCCCGAGACGTCACCGTATGTCGCCGGGCGAAAGACGCCGCTTTACCGAGAGTCCGCGCTGCTCGCCACGAAAGAGCGCATGGCCGCGGCGAAGAACGTCCGCGACGAGGGCGGCCGGTACGCCGAGGCCGACGCCGCGTGAGCGTCACTGAGCACGAGTGCGGGTGCGGCGAGAAGTTCGTCGCACCCGGCACTGTCCACGGGCAGCCCGCCGGGCTCTGGCAGCTGCTCGAGCACCAATCCACCAACCATCCGAAAGGCGTCACCGTGACCATTCCCGCTATCCCCGTCCTCGCCGCATGGCAGGCAGCGGCCGAGGAGAGCTACACCCGCATGCGTGCGCACGCGGTTGCCGAGCTCTCGACGACCCTCGGCGAAGACGTGCCGGTCGACGAGGACGGGGCGATCGTGCTCGATGAAGATCAGCGGGCGCGCCTGCTCGGTGCGGTGCCGACTCGGCCGTCGAACGGCTGGACGTTCGATAGCGCATGGGGTGTGCCGATCCGTCGCGCCGAGGGTGCCGACCACGCGAACGGGATCCAAGATGCTTAACCACCCGCTGAACGATCTGCTCGCGGCACAAGCCCGCACTTTCAACTGCGCGACTGGCCTCGGCGGACACGTGCCCGGATCGGACTATCGGTGCGTGAAGTGCGGCGCATCGACTGCCACACCGTTAGAACACCCGAACGGGGGCGCATTGTGAAGCCGTGCGCGGGGTGCGGCTTTCCGACCACCTTCCGCCTGACCGAATCGAACGCCGCATATTTGGCATGGCACCGCGAATGCCTGGCCGTCACGCGCGCGCTCGGTGAGTCCGGGCGGGTCGCTCCCAGATCGAGTGATTCGTCACCGGACGGGCGAGACGAGAGAATGACAGCTGAGGGGGAGATCTGATGGCCGGATGGCTTGTGGTGTTGCTGGTGGCGGCGGCCGTGGCGGTGCCGTCCGCGGTGGCGCTGTTGGTGGTGTCTGCGATCGGCTCGGTGCGGAAGCTGACGGCGGGGCCGGTGGTGGTCGCTGCGCGGGTGCTGTTCGTGGTGCTGCTCGTCGCGATCGTGGTCTGTCTCGGGGCTGGGCTCTGGGGCGGCGTGGCGGGTGCGCTTGCGACTTTGTCGTGAGGGGCTGAAACGCCCTCCGTGTGGCGCGGCGGCCTGTTAAGCTTGTGCTTGCGCAAGAGTTGACACGAAGGCCCGGACCGGTTGGCGGTTCGGGCCTTTGGTGTTCCTGCGCCTGAGTCTTCCCGTCGCCGTGTGTATAGACCGGGTCGGGGGCTCGCCTCGAGTCGCCGCCGCTGCCACTACAAGTAGCCGGCGTCGAGCACGTCGTCGAGCATCGCGCCGCAGGCGGATGCCGCGTGCTCGGATGCACGGCCCATCCTTTCGCGGGCGTGCGGCACGGGGCGCAGTTCTTCCCGGTGGGTGCCGGGTGCTGGTCTCCCTGTGAGGTGGGAGTGGTGAGAGGGTCGGCCGTTCGCGTGTGGTGTCCGCGGGCGGTCGACCCGCACGACGACTGTCAGGGGGCCACGTGGTTGATGCGATTGCGGCGCTGAGCGTCGGTGAGTTGGTCGCGACGCTCGCGGCGGTAGCTGCGGCGGCCTGGGGTGCGTGGCTGTTCATCGCGAAGGTGTGGCCGGTGCTGAAGGGCATCCCGTCGGGGGTGGTCGCGTTCGCGCGCGGGGTGATCACGGCGGCGCAGGTGCTGGACAGCGTCAAGGGGTTGCCGGCGTTCATCGAGCGCACGGATGAGGCGATGGCGGCTGTTCATCACGAACTGCACCCGAATCACGGCACGTCGATGAATGACGCGCTGAGGCGGACCGAGGCGGCCGTCGAGACGCTAGCGGCGACGTCGGCCCGTCTCGAGGAGGGCGTCGCCGGTCTGCATGTGAAGTACGAGGAGCTCGCGGCGGTTGACGACCGCCTGTGGGCGACAGTCGAGCCCGACTGTGACGACGACGAAGACGAAGAGGAGATGGACGTATGAAGGCTTTCCTGACCCGCCTGGCGGGCTGGTTCACGGATGCGCGGCGGCAGGCGCTGCAGGCGCTGGTCGCGTCGGCGACGTCGCTGCTCGTGATCCTCGGGGCGGTGACCGACGTGCAGTCGTCGGCGCTGCTCGACTTGTCGGCATCCGGTCTGCTCGCCGTGCAGGGCGCTCTCGGTCTGATCCTGCTGCGCCCGGGCGACCGGTTCACGTGGCTGAACACGACCGGCCGTGGCGTGATCTACTCGCTCGGCGGTGCGATCGGTGTCGTCGGGTTCACGTTCTCGCTGTGGTCCGAGTCGACGTCGTCTCTGATCCTGCAGGTGGCGACGGTGATCGCTTCGATCCTGATCGGTGCGGTGCAGATGGTGAACGCTGGCACGCTCAGCGCTCCGATGGTTCTCGATCCGGTAGACGCGGGGCGCGCGCGTCTCGCGTCTGCGGTGGCCGCCCGGGTGGCAGCTGAATCGGCGGATGCCGCGCGTCCGGTCGAGGCGAGCCCGGCGACGTTCGCGAAGGAACGCAAACCCGGGTTGCGGGTCGGTGTGTTCTGGCCGTTCCTGCCGCGGGTTGACCGGGATCGGGTGAGCGATGCGGCGGGTGCCGCGTTCCCGGATGCAGAGACGACCTACCTGCTGACGTCGGCGACCGAGTTCCGAGGCCTGTCGCTCGACGTGGTGCTCGTGACGGTGCCGCTGACGCGGGCGCTGGTCGAGGTGTTCGAGCCGAACGTCGCGGCGTCGTCGTTCGACGGGCAGCGCGTGCAGTACCTCGAGGTCGTCTGATGGCTGAGCTCGATCCTGTGCGCGCGTTCGCGCTGTCGAAGGCGCTCGAGACTCGGGTGCTGAACGATTCGGTCGAGAGCATCGTCGAGACGGCTGGGAAGTTCGAGTCTTACCTGAACAGGGCGGCGTCGTCGTGACGGGGTAGTTCGACGACGTCGTGTCGTTCGCGGTCGTCCCTGACCCGCCTCGCATGATTCCGCCTGTCGAGGCGCTGGTCGTGCAGCAGGCGGACCCGCCCGAGGTGGCGGTGTCGTCGGTGGAGCGTGCTCAGCGCGCGGCCACCGTGTTGCGCGGTCCCGCGCACTACTGAGAGGGGGCGCCGTGTCCGCGCAACTGTTCGAGTCGTCGCCTGTTGAGCCTCTCGTCGTCGGAGTGCACCTGTACCCGGGGGATACGTGGTTCCGCGAGGTGTACGTGCGTTCGGTGACGACGCAGGCACCGGTCGACCTGTCGGCGTGGGTATTCGATGCGCGTCTGGGTGAGCACGTGGGCGTCGTGGATGCGTCGCGCTCGGCCGAGGGTCGTCTCGCGATGACGTTCACGCCCGAGCAGACCGCGGATGCCGCGTGGGGTGACGTGGTGACGCTGTCGGGCACGCTCGAGGGCGGTCGCCGTACGTTCCTGCACGGGTCGGTCGGCGCGGCCGTCGGATCGTCGATCCCGGTCGGCCCGTCGCAGAAGACGCGCGTGGTGCAGTCGGACGTCGATATCTCGGTGTACGCGGCCCCGCGTGGCGATAAGGGCGCCGACGGTACGGCCATCTCGCAGGCGCTCGTCGAGCAGGTGCAGGCAGATCGGAACGCGGCCGGGACGTCCGCGTTCAACGCCGGCAAATCGGCCGCCGCGGCGCAGTCTTCCGAGGGTGACGCGAAGGCGAGCGCCGAGAAGGCCCGCGCCTTCGCAGCGGGGACTGTGGCGCTGCAGGACGCAGCTGTCGGCGGCCTCATCGACGGGTCGACGCTCACGCGGCAGAAGCTCGTCGGCGTGACCGGCTCGTTTGTCCGATCCGGGCAGGAGAACACGCGACGCGCCCTCGGGTCATCCGCTGTGGTCGTACCGCCCGGGACTGCAGTCCTGGCATCCGCCGCTGCGTCGGCCTGGTTCAGCGCCACCTACTCGGCCGGAAACCGGTTCCGGCTCGATGCCCCGACCGTCTTCCAGGCGGCGAGCCTGACGGCCGCGGGAACCGGGAACATCGAGATCGGTGTCTACGCCGTGGGTCGCTCGGCTGACCCGACCAGCGTCAGTCTGGCGAAGGTCGCGACGACGGGCATCCGTGCACTGTCGGAGTTCACTCCCGACGGGCAGAGTGGCATCCGTGTTCCGATGCAGGATCTCATCGAGTTGCCGCCGGGGGATTACGTCGTGACCCTGTGGTGCGACTCGACCACGGCCTCATTCCAGCACGGCCTCAACAACGCCTACAAGAATTCCCACCTCGGCGGTGGGTCGTTCGCATCGTCCTTCAACGCCGCTACCGGCGAGGCGCTGCCGCTGTTCGTAGGTAGTGACTTCCCGTCGGGGCGCATCGTCGGCGTGACGCTGCTCGCGGCTCGGCTCGACCCCGCGGGGAAGTCGACCCTCCTCGGCGACAGCATCACGAACGCGCAGACGTGGTTCGACACGGCCAACGGCCACGCCGACCGCCGCTGGACGGTGGTCAACCGTGGAGTGCCCGGCGAGACGACGACGCAGATGCTCGCGCGTCTGCCCGCCGTGATTGCGGATGCCCCGGGCCTGGCCGTCGTCTTCGGTGGCGCGAACGATCTTGGCCGAGGGGTGGCACCTGAAACGATCATCGCCAACCTGCAGGCCATGATCGAGGGCATTCTCGCCGGCACCTCGGCACGCGTGATCGTGGGTACCGTCCTGCCGCGCGGCTCCGTGGGCGGTGACTCGCCCGTGGCGACGATGAACGCAACGCGCGCGGTCGTGAACGCGTGGATTCGCGCGCTCACTGACCCGCGCGTGCAGGTCGTCGACTGGTCGCGCGCGATGAGCACGGGAGACGACGCGACCTACAAGGTGGCGCTGTTCTCGGACCACGTGCACCCGAACACGCGCGGTAACCGTGTCATGGGTGCTGCCCTCGCCCCGCTGGTCTAGCTACGGTGGACGGCATGAAGCACTCGCCCGACAGTCTCGTGTTCCTGGACGTCGCGCCCGACCTGGACGGTGGCGAGCTCATGCGACGTGGCGACGTGCCGACGGATGCTTACGCGACGGGCCTGCTCGTCGATGGCGCGGACTGCGGCGGCGAGGCGGGTGTCAGCTACGAGGTGTGGCTGGTCGATCGTTAGAGCAGGCCGCGCTGTCGGTAGTCGATGACGCGGGCCTCGAAGGCTAGGCGGCGTTCACGCTGGTAGGGCGTCCACATCTCGGGGGTGTCGGTGATATCGGTGCCGTCGTGGTGTGGGCGCTCCCAGGGTGGGTCAGTGCCTGCCCGCAGGTAGGCGAGTTCGTGGTGAGTGTTGACGGTGCCGAGGCTCGCGCCTGGTCGTGGGTCCATTCGTCGAACGGTACGCCGGGGGTGAGACAGTGGGGCCGCGGCGAAGAGCACCGCGCGCGGCCCCGCTGCTCCTTTCATGTCACGCTGATGGCTTCTTCTTCTTGGCGCGAGGCTTGCCCGGGTTGCGGTAGCGAAGATCCTTGCGGGACGTGATCTCATCGCTCGCGTCCTGGAACGCAGAGACGACCTGGGCTCGACCGTCTACACGACCTTGTTCGTAGACAGCCTCCATCACCTCCGCAAGACGCACTCCGTGGTAGAAGTCCATCTCTTCGGTCACCTCGTCGAGGGCTTTCCCAACCTTGGCCCCGGCATAGATCGGGACACTACCCAGTGTGGGCATGTCAACGTCGTGCCTTCGCGGTCCCCTGTCTGATGTTGCCACTGTGGCCCCCTTCATTGTGTGGTGGTCAGACTATTGGGTCTCCCGCGGGTTTCGTCTGACCGCGGTGAGTTGCAAAAACCGCGGGTGGGGGCCGATGCCCTGCAATGCGCGAGGAGGGGCGGCGGCATGCCTCACTACGCCGAGAAGCTCAGCGCCTCGGAGTACGCACGCCTGTTGGCGATCGTGGTGCCCGAGGTGGACACGCCGCAGTGCTGGCTGTGCCGTGGGGCACGGGGGCCGATCCGGTATGGGCTGCGCCCCTGGCATTCGCTCGGCCCTTCGCTCGATCACGTGAAGCCTGCGAAGGATGGCGGCACGTGGGATCTGTGGAACCTGCGGCCTGCTCACTATGGGTGCAACTCGGGTAGGCGGGACCGGACACCCCGGGTGCCGCGTGGTACCCGCTCGTCACGCTGGGCGAATGCTGGTCGTCGTGACCGAGCCGTGAAAGACGAGAACTGATCGAAGCCTGACGAGTGCCGACGGCGAGCGGGTGCGGCCATGCGCCCCCGCCGCCGGCACCCGCCGGGTTTCGACCGATTTTTTCCACCCCCCGGCACTGCTCCCGACCCTCGCCCCGCCCATAAATCCCTCTCCCCGGTTCATCCGGCTCAGGGTGTAGGGCGCGTAGGGCGCGGAGGGGGCCGTGCGCGGCCGAACGGGCCTCGGGTCGCGCTGCGATGCGTGCCCTCGGCTCGACGCGTCAGCGGGGCGCAGAGCGGAGGTGGTCGCCGTGGCGGCGAAGACCCCCGAGCACGGCACTCGGCCGCGATATCGCGCGGGTTGTCGGTGCGATGCGTGCCGAGCGTGGAAGACGAAAGACCAGGCCGAGTACCGGGAGCGCAAGCGCGCCGCCGCGGGTGGCGAACCGGTCGCCGAGGCGGCGCCCGCACCTGAAGTGAGGGCGCGCCCTACACGTGAAAAGCGCCCTACACGTCCGGTCGTCGTGACCGTCGGGGCGCCTGACTTCGACGAGCAGGTGCGATCCGCTCTGTCGGTTCGTCGGCCGGCACTGGGTGACGAGCTCGCGCAGCTGATCGACGATGCGCTGTGGGATGCGAGCGGCGATTCGGCGACGGCGTCGATCGTCGCAGCGGCGGCAATCCGGGATGCCGGGTGGATTCACCGCGGCTCTCTCGACGCGCTCGAACTTCTCGATCTGCTCGAGGCTGACGCGCCGATCGAGCGGGCCGCCCGCGACGCGCTGCCCGAGGCGCCCGACAAGGCGACGCGGCTGCGCCACGAACTGATCTTCCGCGGCGCTCGCGCGCTCGATGACCCGAAGAACGCTCGCTACTACGCGTCGACCGTCGAGGCGCTGCGCAAGGTGCTCGCCGATCTCACGGATGACGAGGGGGGTTCGAGTGCCGACATCGTGGAAGCGATCAGGAATGCCGGCCGGGATGACGGAGACGGTGCCGAGATGGGCGACGCCCCGTAACCCTGCTCGGCGAACGATCGCATCCGAGGTGATCGGGTGCATGCGGTTGCTCGGCTGGGAGCCGATGCCGTGGCAGCGGGAGATCCTCGAGACCGCTTTCGAGATCGACCCGGCTACGGGCCTGCTGTGGTACTCGGAAATCGTCATCATCGTGCCCCGGCAATCGGGTAAATCGTCCCTGGTGATCCCGTGGGGCGTTCACCGGATGCTGATGTGGCCCGATCGGCAGTACCTGCTGTACATCGCGCAGACCCGCGACAAGGCGCTCGAGAAGCTCGAGGAGGAACACCACCACCGCATTGCGGCGTCGGTGTTCAAGTCGCAGCTGCGGCCGAACCGGCGGGGCAACACTCTGCACCTGTCGAACGGGTCGGAGTCGATGCGGTTCCGCAACGGTTCGAAGTGGGCGATTGACGCGCCGACCGAAGACGCCGGCCACGGTGGCACGCTCGGGCTGACGATCGGCGATGAGATATTCGCGCAGAAGGACGACCGTCTAGAGGCGGCGCTTATGCCGGCGACGACGGCGGTCGATGACGCACAGTCGATGTGGATTTCGACCGTCGGCTACAGCAAGACGAAGTCGCCGTTCCTGTGGAAGAAAGCCGAGGCGGGGCGATCCCGCGTCGAGCTACTTCGCGCCGACCCATCGCTGCTCAACGCGCAGCGGATGCGGTCGCTGTACATCGAATACTCGGCTGACCCGAAGGCCGATCCCGACGACCCGGTCACCTGGTGGTCGTGCATGCCCGCGCTCGGCTACACGACGAATCAGACGAAGATCGCCGCGTTCCGAGAGTCGATGCAGGGTGGGTTCCTGCGGCCGTTCCTGAACTGGTGGCAAGACGATCTCGAGGTGGCGTGGAAGATCCCACAGGAACGGTGGGAGCACGAGGCCGTCGTCGACCCGGGCTCGGAGGTGGCGCGCGACGAAGTCGTGTACGTCATCGACGTGGCGCCCGAGTCGGCGTGGGCATCGATCGCTGTCGCTGGCATCCGCACCGACACGAAGGTGCACCTGGAAGTGCTGGCCGACGCGCCCGGCACCGACTGGATTCTCGACGGTGACGACGGGCTCGAGGTGCCCGGCATCGTCGACCTGGTGCGCGAGGCGCCCGGGCCGGTCTATCTCGAGCACCGCGCGGCCGGGTTCCTGCTGCCGAAGCTGCTCGAGGCGGGTATCGACGCCCGTGTGATGACGGCCGCGAACATCGCCGTCGCCGGTCCCGGCCTGCTGGACGCCGTGCTGAATCACGACGTCGTGCACCTCGGGCAAGACGAGCTCACCGAGGCGCTGAAATCCGCGAGCACGAAGGCCACGGATGCCGGGTGGAAGTGGATCAGGGGCAAGTCGATGCGCCCCGTTTCCGCGCTGGTCGCCATCACCTACGCACGGCAGATGCTCGCCGAGACAATGCCGGATCTCGCATACGACCCGCTCGCGGGGCTCCGAGGGAGCGCGAGCGCGTGAACGGAGGACACATGACCCTGACCGACCTGACCGAGATCGTCGGCATGCTGGCGATCGTCGTCGGACTCGGGCTGTGGCTCGGGTGGCCGGCGGCGCTGATCGCGCTCGGCGTGCTGCTGATCGCGTGGAGCATTGCCCGCGCGCTGGCTGGCCGCGACCGGCCGCTGATCGGGGTGAAGCGATGAGCGCGTTCGTCCGCGCCGAGAAGCGCGAGATCTCGTGGGAGGACGTCTACGGCACCGGATCGATCCGGCACTACGGCGGCCGAACGAAGGCGCTGCAGCTGGCCGCTGTCTATGCCGCGGTGTCGCTGATCGCTGATATGTTCGCCACGCTGCCGCAGCACTTCTACGAGAAGACCGGCAGTACCCGCCGGCCGATCGAGGCGCCGCCGTGGATGCTGCGGCCGGCCCCCGGTCTCTCGCCGATCGAGTGGCGCTACCAGTATTCGACCAGCCTGCAGCTGCGTGGCAACGCGTACGGCCTGGTCGTCAGCGCGCGCGGTCGTATCCAGGGTGTGCAGTGGCTGCACCCCGACTCGGTCGAGCCGATCTCGACGGATGCCGGGCCGCGCTACCGCCTGAACGGCGGCGGCGAGCTCGAGTCGCCCTACTCGCAGGGCGGCCGGATCATCCACGTGCGCGAGTTCATGGAGCCCGGGTCGATCAAGGGGCTGTCCCCGATCCGGCAATTCGCACGCGATTTCGAGCTCGGGCACAACGCGGCCGAGTTCGGACGGCGATTCTTCGAGGCGGGCGGGACGCCGACGGCGCTGCTCTCGTCGAAGACGGCGAGGCTGACCGAGGAGACTGCGCGAGAAGCGAAGCGGCTGTTCCTCGAGTCGGTGAAAGACGGCGGTCTCGTCACCGTCCCTGGCGACTGGGACTACAAAAAGTTGTCGATCGACCCGGCCGAGGCGCAGTTCCTCGCCACGATCAAGGCGAACGCGACCATCGTCGGCGTGATCTTCCGGGTACCGCCCGAGGATATCGGCGGCGAGGCCGGCAACTCGCGCACCTACGGCAACCGGGAGGCAGACGCCGAACGGTTCAACGTGCGCAAGATGCTGCCGCACGTGGCCCGCTATGAGGGCGCGATCGGCGAGCTCCTGCCGCCGGGGCAGTTCGTGAAGCTCTCGATGGATGCGCTCACCCGGCCGAACCTGATCGACCGCGTGAAGATCACGACCGAGGAGCTTCGAAACGGCTCGATCACACTGCACGAGGTGCGCGCGCGTGAGGACCGCGCCCCGCTCACGGCGCAGGAGATCGAGGACTGGCAGCAGTGGTACAGCACCACGAAGTCGGAGAGCGAGTCGCTGGCCGAGTCGATCTCGACGGCGATCACAAAGGAGGAGACATGACCGATCAGCGAGCCGCTCCCGAGGTGGAGCGGCGCACGTTCGCGAGCGAGGTGACTTTCCGCGCGGCGCCCGAGGGGGCCGACTCGGCGGGCATCCTGACGGGGCGCGCGATCGCGTTCAACTCGTCTTCGCGCACCCTGTACGACTGGTGGTACGGCGAGTTCACCGAGCAGATCGACCCGCGCGCGCTCGGCGAGCCGACCGCCGAGGGTGGCGTCGACCTCGCCACGCACACGCGCGTCATCGCCCGCACGAACCACAATTCCGACTACCTGCTCGGGGTGACGGATGCGGGGACTCTGCGCCTGTTCCTCGGTGACGAGGGGGTGGACTACGAGATCGATCTGCCGAACACCACGTACGGCCGCGACCTCGCCGTCTCCGCCCGCCGCGGCGACTACCGGTACTCGTCGTTCGCGTTCCGCGTCCTGCCCGATGGCGAGGAGTGGAGCTATGGCGAGAACGATCAGCTGGTGCGCCGGATCACCGGCCTGCGGCTGATCGACGTCGCACCGGTCGCCGACCCCGCCTACTGGGGGTCGTCGGCCGAGATGCTCCGCAGCTTCGACCTGTCCGCGATCCGAGCCCGGCTCGACGCGGAGCGAGCAGGTGGCGAACCTCCCGCGCCCGCACCGACCGAAACCCAGCCTGACCAGCGGACGCTGCTCCTCAGCCGTGCCCGCGAAATCGAACTGACCCTCTGAAGAAAGAGAGAACCGAATGACCGAAACGATGGACGCCCTGCGCACCCTGCGCGAGGAGCGACAGAACCTGTTCCTCACCGAGATGGCACCGCTCCGCGACCTCGCTGCGCAGCGCTCGCTCTCGGCCGAGGAGTCCGAGAAGTGGGAGCGCGTCGACCGCGAGATCGGCCTGCGGACCGCGCGCATCGACCAGGTGGAGCGCGCCTACGAGCAGGAGCGCGCGTTCGGCGCGGCTCCCGAGGCTCGCCCCGACGCTGACCGCCGCGAGAACGGACTCGCCTCCGAGCTCCGCGGTCTCTTGTCGGCGGACCCGACTCAGCGCCGCGCGAACGTCAGCTTCACCGAGGCGGAGTTCCAGCGCGCGCTCTCCTCGGGAACGGCGACGGCTGGTGGCAACACCATCCCGACCACGTTCCTGAACCGGCTCACCGAGCCCCTGCGTGACATGTCGTCCGTGCTTCAGGCCGGCCCGACGGTCATCGTCACCGAGTCGGGCGAGGAACTGCCCTGGCCCACCGTCTCGGGTCACGGTTCGGCGAACGCGAACGTCGGCGAGTCCGACACTCGCGCCGGTTCCGATCCGACGTTCGGCAAGACGTCGATCAAGGCCTACGAGCACTCGCAGCTGATCGTCGTCCCGCGCCGTCTCATCGAAGACGCCGCGATCGATATCGAGGCGTTCGTCGCCCGCAAGATCGCCGAGAACGTGGGCGTCTCGCTGGCCGCGAAGCTCGCGATCGGAACCGGCGTGAACGAGACGCAGGGCCTCGTCACCGCGGCGACCGCCGGCAAGACCGGCGCGACCGGCGTCGGTGGCGCGGCCACGTTCGACGACGTGATCGACCTGTTCTACTCGCTCGCCGCGCCCTACCGCGCGACGCCCCGCTCGGGGTTCATCGTCGCCGACGCCGCGCTGCCCTCGCTCCGCAAGGCGAAGGCGACCGGCTCGGGCGAGTACCTGTGGGCGCCTTCCGTGCAGGTCGGTCAGCCCGACACCCTGCTCGGCAAGGCGATGTACCCCGACGCGAACATGCAGTTCGGCCTCGGCAAGAAGTCGATGGTCTTCGGTGACGTGTCCAAGTACATCGTTCGGCTGGTCGGCTCGATCGAGATCGCGCGTTCCGAGGAGCGCTACTTCGAGAGCAACCAGGTCGCGTTCCGCGGCATCCTCCGCGGCGACGGCCTGCTCGAGGACGCCTCGGCGGTCAAGGCCTTCCAGGGTGGTGCGTCCTGATGGCCGGCACTCGCAAGTCGGCGGGCGAGCAGACGCCGCCCGAGACCCCGGAGTCGGGCGAGCAGACGCCGCCCGAGACCCCGGAGCCGGGCGAGCAGACGCCGCCCGTCACCCCGGAGTCGGTCGCCCCCGTGGCGCCCGAGGTGCCGCCCGCGCCCGACGCGACGCCCCCCGGTGTCGCCCCGGGCGACATCGCTCCCACCACGCCGGCACAGCCCGAGCGTGACACGAGCGACGTCCCGGACGAGGGGCACGTCGAGGTCGTGATGCTCGTCGGCATCACCGGCACCCGCAACGGCGAGCAGTGGCCCGCCGTCGGCGGGACCGTCGCGCTGCCCGCCGACGAGGCGGCGCAGTACATCGCGAACGGGTACGCGCGCCTGCCCGAGTAAACACGAAGCGCAGCAGTCGAGAGGGGCCGCACCCGGTTGGGTGCCGGCCCCTCTCGGCGTTGCAGAGGGGAGATCCGATGGCGAGCAATTGGCCGCTGAAAGCGAGCGATCTTCGAAAGGCAATCGGAATCGACGAGGGCCAGGAAGACGACGACGAACTGACCCTGTTCGTCGAGACGGCGTGCAGCATCATCGACGAACACACCGGCCGCACCGCAGACCCGCGTCGCCACCTCCGCCCCGACGGCAAGCTGCCTCCGCAGTTCGTGCTCGCCGGACGTGAGCAGGCGAAGCACATGTGGAATCAGACGAAGAACGGCCCGCGCTCGCGGCCTGACGAGGGCGCGCCGATGGGTGTCGGCATCCTCGCAAAAGTCGCGGTGTGGCTCGAGCCGTTCCCCGCCCCGCCCGGGTTTGGTGGCGGCAAGTGAGCGGGATCAGTCAGGCGACAGGCCTGCTCGCGGCGCGCGAGGGGCTGTGGAACGCGATCCAAGCGGCGACAGCCGCGCACGGCCGCGATCTCGATCGCTACTACACCACGCCCGACGAAGTCACTTCGACGAAGTGGGTCGGGCTCACAGACATGACGGTCGATCCCGACCTGACCAACATCGGCCCGCGCCGTTCGTTCGACGAGGCGATTCGCATCGGCGTTTCGCTGGGCGCGTGGGCGCCGGGTCGCGGTGAGGCGGCGGGGCGGGCGGCCTTCGAGGATGCGTTCGAGCTCCTCTCTGAGATTCAGACGTACATCACGCAGCGCGACATAGAGCTCGGCGGGGCCGTCCTGTGGTGCCTGCCCGGGCAGATGAGTAACGACGCCGTCGGCTCTGACGACGGGAACGGGTACGTCGCCGAGATCGTGACCGAGTTCGTGTGCGCACACAAGGTGCGCCCCACCTGATCGACCAACAACGGAAGGGGGAGCTATGGCCGGAAAGGCTGTGCCCCGATTCAAGAACGTGTCTCCGCTCGGTGCGCTCGACGTGCCCGCGCTGGGCCGCGTGATCGCCGCGGGCGAGGAGTTCGAAGTGCGTGAGGATCTCGTGCCCCTGTTCGCCGGGCAGGCGGAGAACTACGAGCCGGTGAACACGTCGGCGAAGACGGCCGCGGCGGATGCCGTGGCGGCCGTCGAGGAGATCGAAGAGGGGGAGGTGGTCGACGGTGACGACGCAGCTTGATTTCACGGTGGGCGCCGCGAAGGAAACCACCTACGGCATGGCCGCGACGGTGACCCGATTCGTGGAGTCCGAGGCGAAGATGAAGTTCGATGTGAAGACGGAGACCGGCAAGGGGCAGCGCCCCGGCAAGCCGGTGAACCGCACGCGTCGCAATTACATCTCGCGCTTCGAGGGGTCGGGGGAGATCGCGTGTGACGCGTCGACCCGGGGGCTCGGGTTCCTGCTCAACGCCGTCCTGCACGCCGTGACGAACACCGTCATCGGTGCGACCGCGGCGTACCAGCAGAACCACACGGTCAGCCTCACCGACCCGATTCCGACGTACACGATTCAGGAGGTGCTGCCGACCCTCGGCGGTGTCAATGCGTTCGCTCACACCTTCACCGGGTGCGCGTTCGACTCGCTCGAGCTCTCCGCGAAGGAAGGCGGGACCGTCGAGCTGAAGTTCTCGGTGATCGCCCGCGATCTGCTGACGAACGTCGCCGCGGCCGGTGCGTCGTACCCGGCCGATGATGACCTGTTCACGTTCGTGGGCGGGTCGATCGGCATCGCCGGCACGCTGACCGAGCCGACGACGACGGCGCTCGCGTCGCTGTCGGGGCAGCCGGCGGCGAACATCGGCGAGGTGTCGGTCGCGGTGAAGCGCAACCTGGACTCGGACGGGTGGAACCTCGGCGGGCAGGGTAAGCGCTCGCGCCCCCCGGTGCTCGGCAAGCCCGAGATCTCGGGAAAGATCACCGCGGAGTACACCGATAACACGCTGCGCGACGCGTACCTCTCGCAGTCGACGCTGCCGCTCGTGCTGACGTTCCTCGGCCCGCAGATCGCCGCCGGGGTGCAGGCGACCCTGCAGGTGGTGCTGCCGGCGATCCGACTGAAGGGTGAGGTGCCGTCGTCCGACGGTGGCAAGCCGATCAAGCAGTCGATCGATTTCGAGGCGTTCGATAACGGCGTGAACACGCAGCCGGTGTGGTTCGTGTATCGCACGCTCGATACCACGCCGTGACCGGTCGGCAGGTGACGGGTGCGACGCCCGACCCGGAGTCGCTGAAGCGCCTGCTGAACAAGCTGCGGGAGTTCCCGCCGGCCGTGCGCACGCCGGTTCGGCGGGAACTTCGGGCGCTGGGTGCGCCCGTCATCGCGGAGCAGAAAGCGATTCTCGACGGGCCGCTGCCCCGCGGCGTCCGCAAGACGGGCTATCGGCACAAGCTCGTGCATTCGAAGCGCAAGGGCAAGTTCTACGCGGTGAAGGTGAACACCTACGCCGAGACCGATGTGAAGCGCGGCGGGCAATCGACCGGGATGCGCGCCGGGATCAAGGCCGGGCTGAAGTTCCGAGTGACCGCGGGTAAGACCCGACAGGGCGTCGAGTTCAAGACCACCGGCCCGAGGGGCGAGGACGGTTTCAACAAGGCGAAGTTCTGGCAGAAGAAACGGTTCCGGCATCCCGTGTTCGGCGACCGGAAGCACTACATCGACCAGGGCGGCCAACCCTTCTTCCGCAACCCCGTCATGGACGGGCGCGACCAACTGCTGCGCGCTACCGAGGAGATCCTCACGCGCGCAGCCGACCAGACCTAGGAGCGATATCGCATGGCAAAAATCAAGCTCGCAGACGGTTCGACGATCCCCGTCGTGAAGCCCAACCTTTGGGACGGCGCGGCCGTCGAAAAGGAGATGGGCTGGAACCGCAAGGAGTACGCCGACCAGATGAAGTCCGGCAGCATGCAGACCGCGTTCGCGATCTTCGCGAGCCTGCGTCGCGCCGGCCACGACGTCACCTTCACGTCGTGCGCGAATCTCGACGGGATCGAGAACCTGCTCGCCGAGCCCGGCGACCACCGCGACGCGGGGGCGGAGGGTGAGCAGACCCCGGACCCTCAGTAGTCCGCAACGGGCGCGGGCGGCGCACCAAATCTGAGGATGCGTCGCCCGAGCTCGACGCGCTCAACGAGCGCGAACCGTGGCTCGAGGATCAGGTCGCCAAGCGCGCGCTGCTGATCTGCCGTCACGACTACTGGCCGGCTCTCACCCCGGACCGGCTTTGGGAGTTGCCCTACGAGATGTGGGGGCAGCTGGCGCTGGCCTGCGACTCGATCGCGAAACAGAAGGAAGACGACGCCGCCGAGATGGAGCGTCTGAAGAACCGGAGGTGACCGAGTGGCTGGCAAGTCCGCAACGGATCTGATCATCCGCCTGCTCGTCGAAGACGAATCGCTCGACAAAGTCGACCGGTCGAAGGCGAAGTTCGACGCGTGGAACGACGCGCTCGAGCAGGGGTCGAAGGTGGCGGCGGGCACGCTGCTCGCTGTGGGTGGGCTCGCCGTCGGGACGACGGTCGCGTTCGCCGACGCCGAGGCCGGGATCGACAGCATGGCCGGGGCGCTGAAGCTCACCGAGCCCGAAGCCGGTCGAGCGGGAGAGGCTGCCGCGAACGCGTACGGTCGCGCTTTCGGGGGATCGCTCGGTGAGGTTCAGTCGGCGACTGCCGGCGTAACCGGCTCGATCAAGGGCATGCGCGACGCGAGTGTCGAGGAACTGCAGGGGATCACCGAGGGTGTTCTGACGCTGTCGGGCGGATTCGAGCTAGAGGCCGACCGCGTCTCGCAGATCGTCGGGCAAATGCTGTCCACCGGCATGGCGAGCTCGGCGCAGGAGGGGATCGACCTTCTCACCGTCGCGCTGCAGCGGGTGCCCCCCGCCGTGCGCGACGATCTGCTCGACGCGATCGACGAGTACGGCCCCTTCTTCCAGCAGCTGGGGATCTCGGGCGAGACGGCCTTCACGATGCTCGCTGACGCGAGCGCAAAGGGCATGTACGGGATCGACAAGACCGGCGATGCTCTGAAGGAATTCACGATCCGGTCGACGGACATGTCGACGGCCAGTGGTGCGGCTTATGAAGCGCTCGGGCTGTCGCAGGCCGACATGACGAACAAGATCCTCGCGGGCGGTGACAGCGCGGAGCAAGCGTTCGCGCAGATCATCATGGGCCTGAACGGGATGACCGACCCGGCCGCGCAGTCGCAGGCCGCGCTGGCCCTGTTCGGCACGCCGCTCGAGGATCTCGGGACGGGGGAGATTCCGAAGTTCCTAGACCAGCTGGCAAACCTGGATGGCGGGTTTGGAGATGTCGCGGGAGCCGCTGCGGCGATGGCCGACACTGTCTCTGGCAACACGAAGGGGTCGTGGGAATCGATTCGCCGCGACCTGCAGATGACCGCGGCGGAGATCGGCGAGTCCTTCGCGCCTGCCGTGAGCGACGGTCTCGAGGTGCTGCGAGGGTTCGCCGACTGGGCGGGCGAAAACCAGGGAATCCTTATCGGGATTGGCGGAGTCATATCAGTGGTCGCGGGCGGGATCATGGCCGTGTCCGCGGCGCTGAAGGTGTATGCGGCTGCGCAGGCTATACAGACCGCGGCGCAGTGGCTGAACAATGCAGCGTGGTTCTCGTGGCCGGTGACGTGGATCATCCTCGCCGTCATCGTGGGGATCGGGCTGCTGGTGGCCGCGATCATTTGGCTCGCGTCCAACTGGGACAGCGTCACCGCCTGGCTGGGTTCCGTTTGGACGTGGCTCTGGGACACCGTTCTATCGCCCGTCTTCGCGGCAATCGGGGCCGCGTTCGAATGGCTCGGGACGAACGTGTTCGCCCCCATCGGTGATTTCATCGGCACCGTCGTGCAGGGAATCGGGCAGGTTTTTGACTGGCTGTATCAGAACATCATCCTGCCGGTCGTGACCGGGATCATGCTCTACATCGGCTTGTGGGCCGCGGTGATCGTGTGGCTCTGGGAGAACGTCGCGATGCCGGTGTTCGACCTGATCGGGCAGGCGTTCCGATGGCTATACGAGAACGTGTTCGTCCCCGTCGGCGACGGGATCGGTGCCGTCATCCGAGGGATCGGTGACGTTTTCACCTGGATCTCGCAGAACATCTTCACCCCGTTCGCGAGTTTCGTCGGTGACGTCCTGCGCAACGTCGGAGCGGTGTTCACATGGCTGCACGCGAACATCGTGATGCCCGTAGGGGCAGCGATCGGCACCGCCGTGAACGCGGTCGGGTCGGTGTTCTCGTGGCTGTGGAACAACGCGATCATGCCCGCAGTGAACGGGATCGGTCAGGCCGTGCAGTGGGTCTACAACTCGGTGATCTCGCCCGTCTTCAACGCGATCTCGGGCGCGGTCGACATGGTCGGGAACGCATTCCGAACCGTGTTCGGAGCGATCGGAGGGTTCATCTCGAACGCGTTCAACGGGGCGGTGTCGGCGGTCCGCGGTCCCATTAACTCGATCATCGGTCTGGTGAATGGCGCGATCCGGGCTATCAACGGGATCTCGGTCACGATCCCTGACTGGGTGCCGATGGTCGGTGGTCAGACGTTCGGCGTCTCGCTGCCGCAGGTGCCCTACCTCGCTACGGGTGGCGTCACGATGGGGCCGATGCTCGCCGTGATCGGTGACAACCCGGGCGGGCAGGAGATGGTGCAGCCCCTGTCGATGTACCAGCAGAGCCTCGAGCGGGTAGCCGTGGCATCCGCCGGCAGCGGCGGCAGTCGTGGCGGCGGTGACGTGCTGGTCGAGATCGTGAACCGCGCCGGGGTCGCCCTCGGTGACCTGATCGATATCCATATCGAGCGGGACGGGCGGCGACGCCGCGTCGAGCTCGAGGTCGGGGTGAGGGGGTAGACATGGCTGGACCGTTGCTAACGCCGAATCTCGACGCGAATCCGTTCGTCGAGGTGTTCTTTGATCCGTCGTCGCTGGCCGCCGGAACGTCGGTGCTGCGCATCTGGCGGTACTCGGAGGATCGGCAGTGGAAGGTGCGCGGCGGCTGGGACATGCTGCCGGGCGCCGCGGCGATCGACTGGGAGGCGCCGTTCCGCACGCAGTGCACGTACCGCGCCGAGCAGTTCACAGCAGGGGGTGCGTCGCTCGGGTTCACCGACTCGGCCGTCGCGTCCCTGGACGCCGACGGCACATGGGTGCACAACCCGCTCGAGCCAGCGCAGGGCGTCCGGGTCGAGGTCGACGACGAGTCGGCCGCCGAAATCGTGCGACCGACGCCGGGACAGGCAGTGTACACCGAGGGCGGTTCCGTTCCTCGGCGCATCGGCTCCCGGCGTCGGGCGCTCGAGGGCGTGAACGTCGTGCTCAACGTCGACAGTGCCGCACGGATCGCTGCCTTCGAGGCGGCTCTCGGGTCGTACGAGAACGAGCAAGTCGGGGTGCTGTGCATCCGCACCGCCGAGCCGGTGATGTGGCCGCGGACGTTCTTCGCCGCCGCGGATGCCTGGCCGAAGCAGGATCGCACCGTCCGCACGGGCGGCGACTGGGTGCAGATCAAGGCGAAGTGCGATGAGGTCGAGCCGCCCGCACCCGGCATCGTCGCACCGTTCCTGCGGTACTCGGATCTCGACGCGGCCTATCCCTCGCTTGCCAATAGAGACGCGCGGTACGGCACGTACAGCGCGCAGGACCGCGACTATTCGCTCGTCGGCGTGGCCGGGTAAGGGGGTGCGATGCGCGACGCGTCAGCGGAACTGAGCGCCGCCCTGCTCGGGTCGTTCGACTATCGGTGGTACGCCGACCTCACCTACGGCGGGGCGCGCGTGATCGAGGATCTCCCCATCTCGCAGCCCCGTTTCAAGGAGGACGGGAATGCCAAGATCCAGCAGAGCGGATCGTGCACGGTCACCTGGACGGATGAGCTCGCAACGTCGCTCGTCCCGCGGTACGTGAACGATCCGCTCGCGCCCTTCGGGGCGCAGCTGTGGGTGTCGTGCGTCGTGAGCGCCGGCCCGTTCGAGGAGCGGGTCGCGTTCGCGCGCTACGAGATCACCGACGTGCCCGACGCCCGCGATCGAGCGATGCGATTTCATTCGCAGTGGCTCACCCTCGGGTCAGAAGTCGAGCTCGAGTTGAAGGAACTTACGGCGGTGCTCGGCGTCGAGACGTTCGACGTCCCGACGTCGGCACCGTCGCTCGCATCGGCGTGGTCGGAGATCGCGCGCGTGTCCGGGATGCCGATCAGTCGGGCCGTGCCGGATCAGCCGATATCGCGGGCGGTGCTCTACGACGGGAAGAAACTCGACGTGCTGTACGAGCTCGCCGACGTCATCCTCGACGCGGTGCCGCACATGACACCGTCGGGTGCGCTGGCCTGTCGGCCGAACACCTGGCCGGCCGTGCGAGCCCGCCTGACCCGTGCCGATCACATCGTGTCGGTGGGGCAGATGATGAGCGCGGCCGGCGTCTATAACCGGGTGGTCGTGCGGGCGACGAGCGGACAGCAGTCGAGCGTGCTCTCGGTGTCCGAGGTGCTCGACGGTCCGCTGCGTGTGGCAAACCCGGACGGGTCGCGTTCCCCGTGGGGGCGCCGCACGAAGTACCTCTCGAGCGAGTACGTGACCACGCCGACGCAGGCGCAGGCGTGGGGTAACTCGACGCTCGCGCAGGTGTCGACACCGCGCGCGCAGGTAGTGCCCGTCGTCGAGATCTTCAACCCGCTGCGCGAGCGAGGCGACGTCGTGCTCATCGAACGGCCCGAGGTGTGGATGCTCGGCCGGGTCGTGACCGTCGAGCGCGACGACGGGCCGACTCAGAAGCTCACCGCAGAAATCGGGGCGATCACCCCGAAGTAGAAGGGGGACCGGATGGCGACCGAGCAGGAAACGCTGCTGAAGCTCATCGGAGACAAAAGCACGGCGCGCGTCATCCCGGGAAACTTCCGCGGTCTCGACGGGTTGCGCGCGGTCGTCGATTTCGACGGCGGGCGCGTGCCGGCCTACATGCTGACTGACTACGTGCCCTCGGTGAACGAGTCGGTCTGGGTGCAGGTGATCGACGGTGTCGCGTACGTGATGGGGCCGACCACGCCCCGGCTCGGTAACGGCACCGTCATCTCGGCATCCGGGGGTACGGCACGCGTCTCGACCGCGCTCGGGGAGATCGAAGCGACCTACGACGGGGCGGTGACATTCGCCGCCGGCACGCTCGTGAAGCTCACCTGGCGCGAGGGTGCGCACATCATCGGGCGCCGCGGTCCCGCGCCCGTGGTCGACGTCCCGCCGCCGCCTGAGAGCACCGGCCCGCAGACGCGAACGGTCACCTTCACCCCGACCGACTCGGGCAGCTACCAGCCCGGCTACGGGTGGCGAACCGCCGACGTGTGGAGCTCCTCGAGCAACTCGGGCGGATGGTTCTACGGCGATCAGATCAAAGACACGATCCCGGATAACGCCCGCATCGACGGGGCCGAGATCTACCTGCCGCAGCCCGACCGTCTGACCGGGGCGCGGCCGTTCGGTCGACACGACCAGGCCGGCAAGCCGGGCGGGGCGCTGACGTTCTCGGACACCTCCACCCTCGGGGGCACGTCCGGGTGGTGCGGCATCCCGACCGGCCTCATCGACCACTTGAAAGCGAACACGGGCGGCCTCGGTTTCGCCCTCGGCGGGTGGAACGTCTGGCCCGGCCGACAAAGAGACGGGCAGTCAGGCGTGCTGCGCGTCACGTTCACGGCATAGCAAAGGAGAAGACGTGGGATACACATCGACCGGTGGCCCGAAGGGGCTCGGCGTCGTCACCGACTCGGCCCGCACCGTGGCCGACCTGAACCAGATCATCGCCCTGCTGGGCGACGTGGGGAACACGCGCGTCGGCACGACCGCAGAACGTGACGCGCTCCCGGCGGCGAAGCTCTACACGGGGCTGACGTTCGTCAACACGACGACCGGCACCGTAGAGCGGTACGTCGGGGGCGGCTGGAAGGTCATCCTCGAGGACACCGGGTGGTCGGCTCTCGCGCTGCAGAACGGGTGGGGCAATCACTCGAACGCGAACTATCAGACGATCCAGCACCGCCGCCGAAACGGTGTCGTCGCTGTGGAGGGGACGATCGCGAGCGGCACGGTCGCGCCGGGAACGGTGTTGTTCGTTCTGCCGGCGGGTTCGCGGCCGACGAAATACATCGTCGTGACGATCTGGTCGAACGGGCAGGCCCGGCCGATCGAGATCTCGCCGAGCGGGAACGTCGTCGTCGGCGACACTGCGCTCAGTTCGGCGCGCACCGATATCGCCTTCACGTTCCTGGCGGATCAGTGATGACGCGCTACGACAACGGGCGCGCCCCGCTGAGCGATCTCGTCTACCTCGGCCCCGATTTCTACCTGCCCGCAGGAACGGCCGCACGGTGGGCTGAGCTCCGTCGCCTCGGAGTCGAGAAGTACGGCGTGCTGATCTACGTGACGCCCGGGTGGAACGGGTACCGACCGCTCGACGTGCAGGTGCAGTACCGCGAGGAGCTCGGCATATGGGCGGCTGTGCCCGGCCGATCGTCGCACGGCCTCACCTATCAGGGACGCGACTGCGCGGCGATCGACGTCAACAACTGGCGTGCCCTGGCACCCGGGAACGAGTCGCTCGCGTGGGGCCGGTTCGTCGCGCTGTGCCGGCTCGTCGGCTTCACTGTCGATTTCGTCACCCCCCGCGAGGAGTGGCACATCGGTGACTTCGACCCCTTCACGATCCCGGCGTTCGCTGCGATCGCCATCAACCCGGCCACCACGGCCAAGCCTGAGGAGGATTACGAAATGGCAGACCTGTACATCTTCGATTCGGGGGCGCAGTTCCTCGAGACTCTCGGTGGTCACCTGCACTGGATCGCCGATCCCGGCGAGGGTGGGCGCCTGACCGGCGTGCGTCGCATCGAGCACGTGTCGGATCGACTCGGGAAAGAGATCCTCCTGCGTCACTCGCAGCAGGACGACCGCGCCGACCTGGTGCGCATGAGCGACCCCGCCGACGCGAGCGTGTACCTGCTGAACGCGGGCTCGCTGCGCCCCCTGTCGGACCCGGCATCGATCGGTCAGTTCAAGTCGGCCGGCGCGCGAGACGTCATGCGTCTCTCTCGCGCCGAGGTTGACAACCTGCTCGCGCACGCGTAACCCGCACGCTGCAGCACAACGCCCCCGGCGTTCCAAACCCGTGATGGGGGAGGAGCGCCGGGGGCGTTTCGTCGTTGCTGGCCGCGAGCGACGCATCGGGCACGCGGGGGCTACATGCGCTCGAGGATCTCGGCTTTCTTTGCGTTGTATTCGTCCGGGGTGATCAGGCTGGCATCCCGGAGGGCGGCGAGTTTGGTCAGCTGCGCGACGGGGTCGCTACTGTCGGCTGCCGATTCACTGCTGGCGGGGCTGGGGGATTTGCCGAGGCGGGCGCGCGACGCATCCACGAAGGCCTTACCCTGCGGCTTTCCAACGTTCTTGATGGTGGCCTGCTGGTTGGACGTGTAGATGGTTACCTCGCCGAGCACCATGCCCGCTTTGAATTGCACGCTACTGACCTTCTCGAGCGGGAAGTCTTCGCTGCGCTGCGAGAGCAAACCGTGATTCAGAAACAGGAGGCGACGATCGGTCAGAGCCAAGATGCCGTTCTGGTTGTCATACGTCCCGGAGAGGATAAGCGACACAGTCTCACCCTCGGCGAGATTGGACTCGAGGTGTGCGAGATCCCGTTTCACGAAACCGGATGCCGGAAGGCTCTGGGCGGCGTCCCGAATATCGGCTCTTAGGTGGTCGTGTTTGCCCGGCTTCGGGGTTGTCGTGTCGCTCATGGGGGTCAGCATAGCGACGGCGTCGGCGGGTGCAGCTATCGCTGTACTGCGCAAGATTGCGTCGCGCTGCGGGCATTTTTGCTTCACGTTTGCTTCACGCTGAGGGGTCGAACGCGCAACGAAAAACAGAAAACCCCCGGGTGGCCAGGGGTTTATCTGGTGGGCGATGCCGGACTCGAACCGACGACCTCTTCCGTGTGAAGGAAGCGCGCTACCAACTGCGCCAATCGCCCTCATCCCGAACGGGACTCATCGATCGTACCGGATGCCGAGAGGTGCTTCGAACCAGTGCCGGGAGACACGCGCGGGGGGCGCCTCGTTTTGCACCCGCGCTGAGATCGGGTAATGTCTTACGAGTGCTCGGGGCAAGCCCCGGGAACGAAATGCGGATGTAGCGCAGTTGGTAGCGCACAACCTTGCCAAGGTTGGGGTCGCGAGTTCGAGTCTCGTCATCCGCTCGAGTGGAGGGATCTCCGTTTGGGAAACCGATGGAGCATCACGACACGTGGGTCGAACCACATCACGGTGGCGTGGCCGAGCGGCTAGGCACCGGCCTGCAAAGCCGTTTACACGGGTTCGAATCCCGTCGCCACCTCGCCTCACAATAGAACAGCCTGTATAGGCGCGATTGGCGCAGCGGTAGCGCGCTTCCCTGACACGGAAGAGGTCACTGGTTCGATCCCAGTATCGCGCACCACCTGAGAAACCCCCGGTTCGCCGGGGGTTTCGTCGTTTCCGGGTGCGGCACAAGACCCGGCCGACGACGTGATTGCGACGTACCGTGCAGGATTGTCGCGACGCTCTGGCCGACGACGTTCGCACGACTGTCGCGCAACGGCGCACTCATGCACGAGTCGGTAACCCACACCCCGAGTTCGGGAGCTGCGCCGAGGGGAGCTCTACCGAGCCGGTCAGGCGGAGAGCCATCGGACCGAGTGGTCGTTCCCGCCGCCAGTAAGGGGGGCTGCGGAGTGCCTGGCGGCGGGAACAACACGAGACTACGTCGTGTCCACCATTTGGGGGACACATTGGGTCGAGTCTTGTGGTGTCCTTGCGCTGATCTTGCGCTCGCTTTGCGCCGAGAACGTCGCGCGCACAGCGGGCGCATCGTCGAGGCTCAGTATCGTGACCTGGCACCCCGCGGCCCCGCCGCCAACGCCCGAACCGCCTCGCGGAACAGGAAGCGAGATCCCCGTGAACAATGAAGCCCCCCTCTTCTCGACCCCGTCGGGTCCGATTCGCGGACGCCGTGAGGGCGCGGTTCTGCGCGCCAGCGGCATCCCCTATGCACGCGCGAACCGCTTCGATCCCCCGGAACCGATCGAGGACCGACCCGCACATGACGTGTTCGACGCGATCGCCCCGTCTCCCGCCTCCCCCCAGGCGCCTACCCCGCTGATCGATGCTCTCGGTGACCAGACAGGGGGGCTGCCGATCCGTGAGGACTGCCAGCACCTCTCCATCACCGTGCCCGCCGATCGGGGCACCGACGACGCACCTCTTCCGGTGATGGTGTGGATCCACGGTGGCGGGTACACGAGTGGCGCGGGTGACCTTCCGGTGTACGACCCCGCCGTGCTCGCGCACGAACAGCGGGTCATCGTCGTGACGGTCACCTACCGCCTCGGCGTTCTGGGTTATCTCGGCGACGGTGCGGGACGGCCGGCGAACCTCGGTCTGCTCGACCAGCTGGCGGCCCTCGAATGGGTGCAGCGCAACATCGCGGGCTTCGGGGGAGACCCCGCGCGCGTGACGGCCTTCGGGCAGTCCGCCGGTGGCGACGCGGTCCTGCACCTCATGGCGATCGATCGGGCCCGCGGGCTGTTCGCTCGAGCGATCGTTCAGAGCGCCCCGATGGGAACCATGGGCGCACGCGTCAAGCTCGCGGCGGCGATGAGTGCCGCATCCGCCGAACTCACCTCCATCACGCCGGTGGGGGAGCTGGCACGCATTCAGGCGGCCGCACTGCGGGTCTCGCGCGGCTTCGGGCGTTTCTCTCTCATGCCGTTCGCGCCGCAGCCGGGATTCACCCCGCTCCCTCCCGAGAAACAGATCCGCGAGAGGTGGCTCGAGCGCGCCCCCGGCATCCCTCTGCTCATCGGCGTCACGGCCGAAGAGACGCGGCTCTTCCTGCCGGGGATCTCGGTTCTCGACGGCCTTCGATCCCTCCCGCCGCTCTACGCGCTCGTCTCGATCGCGCTCGACACGGCCATGAACGCCATCGTCTACGGCCACCCCGCTCGTCGGCTCGCCCGTGACTATCGACGTGCGGGCGGGACGGCGCTGCGTTACGTCTTCCGGTGGCGGGCGAATGACGTCTACCGCGCGTCCCACGCGATCGAGGTGCCCTTCGTCTTCGGCACGGAGTCGACCGGGGCGCATCTTCCCCCGTACGCGGGAGCGCGGCCCGACGAACTCGCCGCCGTCGGGAAGAGCGTTCGCGCGCTGTGGGGCGGCTTCGCACACGGACGGACGGGAGAGATGGCATCCGTCCCCGAGGTTCTCGACCTGTACGGGGATCGAGGCGCGCCGTCGGCGCAACCCACCCCGGCGGAGAGCGCCGCGCACTACGGTGACACCATGACCGTCCCCGATGCCCAGTGGCGCGAGCTCGCCGCCACGCCGTTCGTCTCTCTCGGTACCTACCGCCGCAACGGCGCCCTCGTGGCCGTTCCCGTGTGGATCGCGCGCGACGGGGACGAGCTGGTCGTCACGAGCGAGCGTTCGACGGGCAAGGTCAAACGTCTGCGCAACGACTCCCGCGTCACGCTGCAGCCCTGCAGCCGCATGGGCAAGGTCGAACCGGACGCCATCCGCGTCGAGGCCGAGGGACGCATCGCCGGACCCGCCACCGACGACGCCCGCGCGAATGCCGCGCTCAAAGGCAAGTACGGGTTGCAGTACCGCGCCATCCTCGGCTTCGAGGCCTTCGCCAGGCGGATCCAGCGGAAGCCCGGTGACCGCGTCATCATCCGCATCTCGCGCGACGCCTGATCGGCGGCATCCGCTGCGCTATCCCGAACGCGCAGTCCGCCGCAAGGGGTTTGCGCGCGAGAGGGTTTCGAGAGACCGTTCACATAGAGAGCGGTTGCCGGCCCCCGGATCCCGCGTTCCCCTTCTCGCCGAGAGGCGCAGGGCCGTGGGCGGCGGCGACGGGAGTGGAAAATGGGCAAGTTCATCTACGACAGCAACATCAAGGTCGATTTCGAAGACCGGCTGCTGGCCCACCTGCAGGCGGTCATCATGGCCAAGGTCCGGCGAGGCGAGAGCTTCCCCTTCACGTGGAAGGACGACATCAGCACCGGCGGCGGACGCACCACGGTCTACATCCACCCGCACGTGTCGCTGGTGTTCAAGTTCCACGGTAGCCGCACGCCGCAGCTCAGCACGGCCTGGCTGCACGCGCTGACCTACAACGCCAACTCGGGTCGAGGGCTCTATGTCGTGACCGAGCCCGACGAGTTCGTTCCCCGCGAGAGCGTGCGGCGCGAAGAGATGGTGTTCAGCGAGGTTCCGAACGACCAGGCCCCCCACTCCATCCGCGGCTGAGCGGGGAATGGATGCCGAGCCCTCGGCGGTTACCTCCGGTATGAGCAATTGGGCCACCACCAAGCCGTACTTCGAGACCGATGCCGTGGCGCACCTGGCGACACTCATGCGCGACGGATCGCCCCACTCGATCCCACTCTGGGTCGGGGTGGATGGCGAACGGCTCATGCTGTTCACCGAGGTCGACACCCTCAAGGACCGCAACCTGCAGCGCGACCCTCGCGTGGCCATCTCGGTCACGGCATCCGACAACAGCTACTCGATGGCGTTCGTGCGTGGCGTGGCCGTGGAACGGATCGACGGCGACGCCGCCCTGCCGTACGTCGATCGCATCGCACGGCTCTACACGGGCGAGGACTACGGTCTGCGCGAGGGACTGGCGGTCTGGTTCATCGAGCCCGGCAAGGCGTGGTCGCGTACCTACGAGGATTGACCGCTCACCACACGAGCGGCAGGACGCCCAGCAACAGGATCAGCGGCGCGATCACCGCGCCGAGCAGAACGAATCGGCTCCACCGCACCTCGACGCCCGCCGCGACGAGACGGTCGTGCCACAGCAGGGTCGCCAACGACGCCCAAGGCGTGACGATCGGACCAGCGTTCACACCGATCAGCAGCGCAGCCAGTCGCGCGGGAGAGCCCGCCACCGACTCGAGGGCGAGGTAGGCGGGCAGGTTGTTGATGCCGTTCGCCGCGAGGGCGCCGACACCCGCCACCTGCCAGAGCGACACGAGGTCGTCGCCCGAGCCGGCCAGCACCGCGGTGACCCGCCCGATCCCGAGGGCCTCGAGGGCCCCCACGGCCAGGAACAGTCCGCCGGCGAACACCAGCAGAGACCAGGGCACCAGACGGATGCCGAGGGCTCGCGGCGCGCGCCAGGCGAACGCGGCGATCAGGACGAGGGCCGCTCCCGTGGCCGGCATCCAGGGTTCGAGTCCGATGACCAGCAGGGGAAGCAGAGCGACGGTCACCACCGCCGAGACGCGTAGCAGAAGGCGATCCGAGACCTCGGGGGAGGCGGCATCCGGGTATGTCTTCGGCAGTCGGCGCAGGAACACGAGCGTCAGCACGATGACCGACACGGCAATGGCGATGAGCGCCGAGGGACCCAGCAGGGCGAGGAACGCGACGGGGTCGTGACCGCCGCCGAGCGCCTCGGATGCCAGCAGGTTGGTGAGGTTCGACACCGGGAGCACCAGCGAGGCGGTGTTGGCGAGCACGACGGTGACGAAGGCGAAGGGAAGCGGATCCAGTCGCCGCGCCACGGCCATGGCGACGACCACGGGAGTGAGCAGCACCGCGGTCGTGTCCAACGACAGGAACGCCGTCGCCACCGTGGCGAGGGCCACGACCAGCACCCACAGCAAGGCGGTGCGCCCGCGAGCGATCCTCGCCAGGCGCGCGGCCACGACGTCGAACAGCCCCGCCTTCGAGGCCAGTTCGGCGACGATCGTCACGGCGACGACGAAAAGCAAGATGGGCCAGACGCGGTCGGCGACGGCGAGGGCGGCGTCGGCGGGAAAGACGCCGGTGAGCAGCGCGATGAGCCCGAGCACCCAGAGCACGCCGCCGATGATGGCCAAAGTCACCGCTCCACTATGAGGCACGTCGCGTGCGGTCGAGACCACGCCCGCCCGGTAGCCTGGAAACGACCCCTTCAGGAGATGTTCTGTGACTGATTTCCCCGCCGATGGCTTCGCCCTCTTCCCCGACCGTTCGGTCGTCGCTCTGCGCGTCAACGGGGAGTTGAAAGACCTGGCCACGACCGTGACGGCCGATGACCGGGTGGAGCCGGTCACGGTCGACAGCGCCGACGGCCTGTCGATCCTGCGCCACTCGACCGCGCACGTGCTCGCTCAGGCCGTGCAGCGTGTCAAGCCCCAGGCGAACCTCGGCATCGGCCCTCCCGTCACCGACGGCTTCTACTACGACTTCCAGGTCGACGAGCCCTTCACCCCCGAGGACCTCAAGGTCATCAAGAAGGAGATGGAGCGCATCGTCCGCGAGAACCAGCGGTTCGTGCGCCGTGTCGTCAGCGACGACGAGGCCCGCGCGGAATTGTCCGACGAACCGTTCAAGCTCGAGCTGATCGGGCTCAAGGGCGGCTCGGCCGAGGCGGCCGAGGGCGCGTCCGTCGAGGTCGGCGCCGGTGAGCTGACGATCTACGACAACGTCACCCGAGACGGCGAGACCGCCTGGAAAGACCTCTGCCGCGGCCCCCACGTTCCGGGCACCCGCCTCATCGGAAACGGTTGGGACCTCACGCGCATCGCCGGTGCCTACTGGCGCGGTAGCGAGAAGAACCCGCAACTGCAGCGCATCTACGGCACCGCGTGGCCCACCAAGGACGAATTGCGTGCCTACCAGCACCGTCTCGAAGAGGCCGCAAAGCGCGACCACCGCAAGCTCGGCAAAGAGCTCGACCTCTTCTCGTTCCCCGACGAGATCGGTCCGGGTTTGGCGGTGTTCCACCCCAAGGGCGGCATCATCCGCTACGAGATCGAGCGCTACATGCGCGAGCGCCTTCTCGCCAGCGGCTACGAGGTCGTCAACACCCCGCACATCACCAAGGGCGACCTGTTCATGACGAGCGGTCACCTGCAGTGGTACGCCGACGGCATGTACCCCCCGATGGTTCTCGACGAGGTCGTGGATGCCGATGGGCACGTGTCGCGCGAGGGCCAGGAGTACTACCTGAAGCCCATGAACTGCCCGTTCCACAACCTGATCTTCCGTTCGCGCGGACGCAGCTACCGCGAGCTGCCTCTGCGCCTGAGCGAATTCGGGTCCGTCTACCGCTACGAGAAGAGCGGAACCCTCTCGGGCCTCACGCGCGTGCGCGGCATGACTCAGGACGACACGCACATCTACGTCACCGCCGAACAGGTCAAGGGCGAGCTGACCCACAGCCTCGACTTCGTGCTGCAGACCCTGCGCGACTACGGTCTCAACGACTTCTATCTCGAGTTGTCGACCAAAGAAGACGGCAATCCCAAGTTCATCGGCGACGACGCGCTGTGGACCGAGGCGACCGAGACCCTTCGCGAGGTCGCCGAGGCCTCCGGCCTCGAGCTCGTGCCCGACCCGGGCGGGGCGGCCTTCTACGGCCCCAAGATCTCGGTGCAGGCGCGCGACGCGATCGGACGCACCTGGCAGATGTCGACCATCCAGCTCGACTTCAACCAGCCCGAGCGCTTCGAGCTCGAGTACACCGGCCCCGACGGCGAGAAGCACCGCCCCGTCATGATCCACCGCGCCCTGTTCGGCTCGGTGGAGCGCTTCTTCGCCATCCTGCTCGAGCACTACGCCGGAGCCTTCCCGGTGTGGCTCGCACCCGTGCAGGTCGTGGCCGTTCCCGTGGCCGCCGAGTACGGCGACTACCTCCAGGGCATCGTGGCCGACCTCAAGGCCCGAGGCGTACGCGCCGAGGCCGATCACAGCGACGACCGCATGCAGAAGAAGATCCGCACGCACACCACGCAGAAGGTGCCGCTCATGCTGATCGCGGGGGAGCAGGACCGCGCGGGCGGCACGGTCTCGTTCCGCTTCCGCGACGGCACCCAGCTCAACGGCATCCCCGTCGACGAGGCTGTCGCGCGCATCACCGGGGCGATCTCGGCCCGGACGCTCGTCAACACCGCCGAGGATCTCGCGTGACCACCGATCCGGATGCCGTCGCGGCGGACTCGTCGCCGGTGGCCGGGTCGACACCCGCCAGCGACGGGTCCGGATCGGTCACGACCGACGCCGAACTCGTCGACGCCATGACGCTCCCGGGCGTACCAGACGAGTTCCAGCGCCTGTGGACGCCGCACCGCATGGCGTACATCTCGGCGGGCCGGGAGCCTATGGAGCAGAACTGCCCGTTCTGCGCCGCCCCCGACAAGTCCGACGAGGACGGTCTGATCGTCGCGCGCGGGAAGACCGCCTACGTGCTGCTGAACCTGTTCCCGTACAACTCGGGCCACCTGCTGGTGTGCCCGTACCGCCACATCGCGACGTACGACCAGGCCACCGACGAAGAGGTCGCCGAGATCGGCGCGCTCACGCAGCGCGGCATGCGGGTGCTGCGGGCGGTGTCTAAGTGCGACGGCTTCAACCTGGGCATGAACCAGGGCGCGATCGCGGGAGCCGGTGTCGACGGGCACCTGCACCAGCACATCGTGCCCCGCTGGGCGTCGGACGCGAACTTCTTCCCGATCATCGCGAAGACGAAGGCGCTGCCCCAGCTGCTCGGCGACGTGCGCCGCACGGTCTCGGACGCCTGGGGAAAGTGAACACGGCGGTGCCGGTCCGCGGATCGTCTTCGCGAACCGGCACCGTCGTTTCAGGCGTTAGAGACCGTCATGGTGCATCGCCTGGATGAGCCGCACGTTGCGGTCGAACGCGGTCTCACTGAACTCGTCCGAGTAGTTCAGCCCGTACGGCCACATGTGGCTGCCGCCGCAGTTGATCCGCGCGTCCGGACCATCCCACGACTTCAGCAGGGGTAGGGCGGAGGGCCAATCCTGCGCGTCGCATTTGGCCTGAAAGTGGCCGGCTGTGCCTACCCCGACGGTGTGCGAGATCTCGTGTAGCGCCGTCCCCTCGACCATGTAGGAACGATTGCTTCCGAAGCGGATGTCACCGTTGATGCTGGCCTCGGCCGTGGGGACGCCGGGTGCGTAGGAGACATTCAGGTGCCGCCAGGTGTTGTTGAACTTGTTGTACCGGGCGAGCGCACGGTCCATCGCGTCCCTGATGCGGGCGTAGGCATCGAGCTCATCGGCCGACGGGTTCGACGACTCGTAGAGGGTGTATGTCATCTTCGACACGTTCGGGTCCGTAAGGCGCCAGCGCTGGACGCCGGTGCCGTCGCAGGTGACCTGCGACAGCAGCCCCCCGTCGGCAGGGGACGCGACACTCTGCAGGCAGAGGTTGTTGTACTTGTTGCGGATCTCGGTCCAGCCGCCTCCGACGTCGGTCAGCTGCCACTGCTGCACGTCGCCGCGCCAGCACGACCACTGACGCACCTCCGATCCGCTCGTGGTGGCGAAGTTGTAGTTGTCGAGACAGAGGTTGCTGAACGTGTTCTTGATCTCGGCGTAGCCGTTTCCGAGGTCGGTGATCGCCCAGAGCTGATTCTGGCCCTCGAGGCAGGTCCACTGGCGCACCTCGGCACCCGGCTGAGTATCGAAGGCGTAGTCGTCCATGCACAGGGTGTTCTGCTGATTGCGAATCTCTTGGTTCGTGCCCGTGCCGACCGGCGCGGTCGGTGCGGCCGAGGCGGGGGAGGCTGAGCCGAACACGGCGAGACAGAGGGCAAGGGATGTCAAGAGCGCGCTGCCCAGGCTCCATCCTCGACCTCTTGCTCGCGACGTCGTCGTCCGAGACATGTGAGTACCTTTCGTTGTGCCGGACCGCCACGAGGCGAGCCCGGGTGGGGCGGGGGAACGCCGCGCGCCGCAGGCGGGGAGTGCCGGCCGGAAGCGCACGACAGCGCGTCGTCGGGGAGGGGGTTGCCCGGCAGACCGCGACCCCTGACGGGATCTGCGGAGACGCGTTCTCGCGGGGCGTCGACTCCAGTGTTAACGCTCACATACCCGCTTGGGTGCGATCTTCTCGTCGCGAACCGGCCTCTGTCAAGGCGTCTTTGGAGGTCATGCGTAACGCGTCGGACGAGAGCGCTCCCAGAACCTCGAGCGACCACGTATCGAGCAAACCGGGGTTATGCACAACCCCCGTCCGCGACGAGAGCGTTCCCGATAGCGTCACGGCATGAGCTCTCGGACTCGCCATCTGGTTCTTTCCCTCACGCTCGCCGCCGTCCTCCTCGGGACGACAGCCTGCATCCCGCTGCCGAGCCCGCTCGGGCCCGACGGCGCCGCGGGGCGGCCGACCTCCGCTCCCGACGGCGCGCAGAGTCCGGTGCCCGAGGAGTCGACCACCGCCGATCCCGACGACGTGTCCGACGTCTTCGCGGAGCGGGAGGAGTACTTCCGCGAGCAGCAGCTTCCGATGGACGGTTCACCGCTGGTCGCGGTCACGCTCGCCCAGAAAGAATTCATCGCCGAGCAGCGGGCATACGTCGAGCAGCAGGGTTCGGCCTGGACGTCGGCCGACGAGAGCCTGGCACTGGCCCTCGCCGGAGACGCGTGCGAGACGGCGATCCTCAATCGCCATCAGGTCGATGCCTCGACCATGAACACACACGTCGCGACCTCCCCGCTGTTCGCCCAACTCATCCCGAGCGACCTCCAGGGCGCCGCGCGCACACAGGCCGAGAAGCCCATCGCGAGCGTCATGGTCTTCGGCGCGACCTTCATGTGCCCCGCCGACGGCGACGCTTGGGTCGCCGCGTATCGAGAGGTGTACGGCGGCTGAGCCGCGTCAGCGCACCTGGCGGACGGCGAACTGCAGACGGGGGTTCGCGTAGGCCTCCTGCGACTCGATGAGTCGCAGTTCGCGCGATCCGGATTCGAAGGTGTTCGAGAGCAGATCGAAGACACTCGACGCCGTGCGCGCCAGGGCGTCGGCCGCGTCGCCGCTGCGGCGGTAGTGGGCGGTGAAGAGCGCCGCCGTCACATCTCCGGAGCCGTTGGCCTTCATGGGGATGAGAGGCGTCTGCACGATCCACGCGCCGGCGTCGTCGACGACCATCATCTCGATGGTGTCGGCCTCTCGGTCGGGGCGTTCCACGCTCGTGACGAGGATCGTCCGCGGACCCCGCTCGCGCACGAGGTCGGCCGAGGCGAGGGTCGAGTCGATGCCGTCGGGCTCGGTGCCGGTGAGGAATCCGAGTTCGAACTGGTTCGGCGTCAGGATGTCGGCCACCGGCACGACTCGCTCGCGTAGGAGTTCGGGAATCGCGGGCGCCACGAAGCAGCCCGACTTGGCGTTGCCCATGACGGGGTCGCAGGCGTAGACGGCATCCGGATTCGCCCTCTTGACCCGCTCGACGACGTCGATGATGACGTCGGCGATGCCCTCGCCGCCCTGGTAACCCGAGAGGACCACGTCGATCTCGGGGAAAACGCCGCGCTCCTCGATACCGGTGAGCACGTCGGCGACGTCGGCGGGAGAGATGAGGGGTCCGCGCCAGGCACCGTAGCCGGTGTGATTGGAGAAGTTGACCGTGTAGACGGGCAGGACCTCGACGCCGATGCGCTGGAGGGGGAAGACAGCGGCGGAATTGCCGACGTGCCCGAACGCGACGGCCGACTGGATCGAGAGAACCTTCATGCCTCGATCCTCCCACCTCGGACGCCTGGACGGAGTGCGCCCGCGGCGACGGCGAGGTCGTCGGCGAGGGCGGCGGCCGAGGCCTCGTCGAGGTCGTGCACCGTCAGGCGCAAGAAGGCGCCGGCGTGGTCGGGGGAGAGGAAGAACGGATCCCCCTCGCGTACCAGCCAGCCGCGGTGCATGAGCTCCTCGCGGACGGACGCGGCCGGAACCGGCAGCGGCACCCAGAGGTTGAGGCCGTCGCCCGGAGCCACCGGCAGTCCCCGTTCGGTGAGGGCTGCCGCGAACGCGGCGTTGCGCGCGGCGTAGTGCTCGGCGGCCGCCTCGATGTCGGCTCGAACGGAATCGTCGGTCACGAGGGCGAGGGTCATGCGCTGCAGGATGTGGCTCACCCACGTCGTGCCCGGTGTGAGACGGACGGCGAGACCATCGGCCGTGTCGGGATCGGATGCCGTGACCGCGAGGCACGTGTCGGGCCCGAGGAACTTCGACATCGACCGGATGCGCGCCCACCGGCGTTGCGAGGGACCGATGACCGAGTGCAGGGGAGCACGCGACAAGAGCGAGAAGTGGTCGTCCTCGATCACCAGCACGTAGGGGTGCTCCGCGAGCACCTCCCGCAGGGCCGCGGCGCGCTCGGCGCTCAGGCTCGCCCCCGTGGGGTTGTGCGCACGGGGCGTACAGATCACGGCGCGAACGCCGGCCTCCAGGGCTGCGCGCAGTCCCTCGACGGTCATGCCCTCGGCATCCACCGCCACCGGCACCGCGCGATACCCGCCGGTGCGGACCGTGTGCAGCGCAGACAAGAAGCACGGGTCCTCCAGCGCCACGGCGTCGTCACGCTGCAGGGCCTGCGCGAGGAGGCGCTCGATCGCGTCGCTCGCGCCGCTGGTGACGGTGATCAGCAGATCGTCATGGGGCAGCTGGTCGGCCATCCAGCCGCGGGCCCAGGCCTCCAAGCCCGGGTCGATGACCGGCTCCCCGTAGAGCACCGGGCGCGTCGAGCGCGCCAGGGCCGCGGTGGGGTCGGGAATGAGCGCGGGGTCGGGGTTACCGGTACCCACGTCGCGCAGGACGGTATCGGGCGTGTAGCCCTCCTGAGCGACGGCGGTACGGTCGGCGACACGCGTGCCGCCGCGGCCTCGCGCCTCGACGAGCCCCGCCTGCGCAAGCTGGCGGTAGGCCGCGACGACCGTGTTCCGGTTCACGCCGAGGTCGGCGGCGACGGCCCGCACCGATGGGAGGAGCGTCCCCGGTGAGAGCTCGCCCCGCTCGATCCGCTCGCGCAGGTCGGCGGCGATGCCGGATGCCGATCGGCCGGTCATGTCGATGGTCATAGCCCCCCTGAGTCGAGACCAGCCTATGTCCTGCGCCATGCTACGGTTTGGCCTAAGCCAATTAGACGCGCCCCGAAGCGCGCATCTCGCGCCCCCGGGCGCCGAACGGAGTGGACATGACCGACACCGGAACCTCCCGCGTCAAGCGCGGACTCGCCGAGATGCTCAAGGGCGGCGTCATCATGGACGTCGTCACCGCTGACCAGGCGCGCATCGCCGAGGACGCCGGCGCCGTAGCCGTCATGGCGCTCGAGCGTGTGCCCGCCGACATCCGCGCCCAGGGCGGCGTGGCGCGCATGAGCGACCCCGACCTGATCGACGACATCATCGCTTCGGTGTCGATCCCGGTCATGGCCAAGGCCCGCATCGGCCACTTCGTCGAGGCGCAAATCCTTCAGGAGCTCGGCGTCGACTACATCGACGAATCCGAGGTGCTCTCGCCCGCCGACTACGTCAACCACATCGACAAGTACGACTTCACCGTGCCGTTCGTGTGCGGGGCGACCAACCTGGGCGAGGCGCTGCGCCGCATCACCGAGGGCGCGGCGATGATCCGCTCGAAGGGCGAGGCCGGCACCGGCGACGTGTCCGAGGCCACCAAGCACATCCGCACCATCCGCGGCGAGATCAACGCCCTGCGCGCCAAGACCAAGGACGAGCTGTACGTCGCCGCCAAGGAGCTGCAGGCACCCTACGACCTGGTGGCCGAGATCGCCGAGACCGGCGAGCTGCCCGTCGTGCTGTTCACGGCCGGGGGCGTGGCCACTCCCGCGGACGCTGCGATGATGATGCAGCTCGGCGCCGACGGCGTCTTCGTGGGCTCGGGCATCTTCAAGTCGGGCAACCCCGCCCAGCGCGCGGCGGCCATCGTGAAGGCCACGACCTTCCACGACGACCCCAAGATCGTGGCCGAGGCCTCGCGCGGACTCGGTGAGGCGATGGTCGGCATCAACGTCGCCGACCTCCCCGCCCCGCACCGCCTCGCCGAGCGTGGCTGGTAAACCCCGCGTCGGCGTTCTCGCACTCCAGGGAGACGTGCGAGAGCATCTCGCGGTCCTGACCGCCCTCGGCGCCGACGCACGCCCCGTGCGCCGGCCCGAGGAGCTCGCCGCCGTGGAAGGCCTCGTCCTTCCCGGCGGCGAGTCGAGCGTCATCGATAAGCTCGCGCGCGCCTTCGGCCTCTTCGACCCCATCCGCGAGGCGATCGCGGCCGGGATGCCGATGTACGGCACGTGCGCGGGACTCATCCTGCTCGCCGACCGCATCGACGGCGCCATCACCGGCCAGCGGACCTTCGGCGGAATCGACGCGCGCGTCGCCCGCAACGTCTTCGGCAGCCAGACCGCCTCGTTCGAGACGGACCTCGATGTCCCCGTCCTGGGTGATCCGCCGGTGCACGCCGTCTTCATCCGTGCGCCCGCGGTCGTCGAGTGGGGACCGGATGCCGAGCCCCTGGCATCCCTTCCCGATGGACGTGTCGTGGCGATCGAACAGGGCGCACTGCTGGGCACCGCGTTCCACCCCGAATCGACGGGGGAGACGCGCTTCCACCGCCGATTCCTGGACCACGTGTCCACCCGATACAGCACGCGCGCGCCCGCGCTCTAGACTGGAAGCCATGTCCGGACACTCCAAATGGGCCACGACCAAGCACAAGAAGGCGGTCATCGACTCCCGCCGCGCCAAGTCGTGGGCCAAGCTCATCAAGAACATCGAGGTCGCCGCGAAGCTCGGTGGAGCCGACCTCCAGGGCAACCCCACCCTCTTCGACGCCGTGCTCAAGGCCAAGAAGACCTCGGTCCCCAAAGACAACATCGACCGCGCGATCAAGCGCGGTGCCGGTATCGGCGGCGAAGCCGTCGAGTACACCTCGATCATGTACGAGGGCTACGGACCCAACGGGGTGGCCTTCCTCATCGAGTGTCTGACCGACAACAAGAACCGCGCCGCAGCCGAGGTGCGCACAGCCCTCAGCCGTAACGGCGGCACCCTCGCCGACCCGGGCAGCGTCGCCTACAACTTCAGCCGCAAGGGCGTCATCGTGGTCCCCTCCGAGGGCACCACCGAAGACGACGTCATGCTCGCGGTCCTCGAGGCCGGAGCCGAAGAGGTCGAGCCGCACGGCGAGGGCTTCGGCGTCATCACCGAGGCCTCCGACCTCGTGTCGGTGCGCAGCGCTCTGCAGGATGCCGGCATCGAGTACGACTCCGCCGACGTCGAGTTCGTCCCCTCCCTCAAGGTCGAGGTCGACGCCGACACCGCCCGCAAGGTGTTCCGCCTCATCGACGCTCTGGAAGACAGCGACGACGTGCAGAACGTGTACACCAACTTTGACATGACGGCCGAGGTCCAGGCCGAGCTCGAGAACGACGAGTAAGGGCGCGCCCTCTCCTCGGCACGGCCCCCGGCGCTTAGCGTGGGGGCCGTGTCTCGTTCCCTCCGCGTCCTCGGCATCGACCCCGGACTGACCCGCTGCGGCCTCGGCGTCGTCGACGTCTCGCCGAACCGCACGGCCTCCCTCGTGCACGTGGGCGTCGCGCGGTCTGCACCGACGGATCCGATCGAGAAGCGCCTCGCGGCGATCGCCGCCGGCATCCGCGAGGTGCTTGTCCGACACCAGCCGCACGTCGTCGCCGTCGAGCGCGTCTTCGCCCAGAACAACCTGCACTCGGTGATGGGCACCGCCCAAGCCAGCGGCATCGCGTTGCTGCTCGCCGCCGAACACGGGCTCGCCGCCGCGACCCACACGCCCAGCGAGGTCAAGGCCGCGATCACCGGCTACGGCTCCGCCGACAAGCTGCAGGTGCAGACGATGGTGGCGCGGGTGCTGCGTCTCGACTCCCTTCCGCAGCCCGCGGATGCCGCCGATGCCCTGGCCATCGCCCTGTGCCACGCCTGGCGCGGGGGAGCCGCCGGAGCGTCGGGCGACGACACTCTGACACCCGCGCAGAAAGCCTGGCGGGATGCCGAGAAGAAGCGCACCCCGCCGACGCGTGTCGCTCGAACACATGTACGAACGGGCGCGTAAGCTGGTCCGATGATCTCCTCGCTGCACGGTACGGCGGCTCACGTCGCCGACGACTCGCTGGTCATCGTGGTGGGAGGTGTCGGCTTCTCCGTCGCGGTGACCGCCCAGCTGGCACGCACGGTGCACGTCGGCGACGACGTCCACCTGCACACCAACCTCATCGTGCGCGAGGACGCGCTGTCGCTCTACGGGTTCGAGGCCCGTGAAGAACTCACCGTCTTCACGCAACTGATCAGCGTCACCGGCGTCGGCCCGAAGTCCGCCCTCGGCGTGCTGTCGTCGCTGACCGTGCCGCAGATCGCCCAGGCCGTGGCCGACGACGACGACGCACCGTTCCGCCGCGTCTCGGGCATCGGCCCCAAGACCGCGAAGCTCATCGTCGTGCAGCTGGCCGGCAAGCTGCAGGTCGCGCCGTCCGCGGCTCCCGCCGCCGCCTCGCCGCACGGACAGATTCCCGCGCAGGTCACGCAGGCGCTCGTGGGCCTGGGCTGGACGGAACGAACCGCGGCCGAGGCCGTGGCATCCGTCGCCGAATCCGCCTCCGAGGCCGACCGCGCCTCGGTCCAGTCGCTCCTCCGCCTCACTCTCGCGCTGCTGGGTCCCGCCCGGAAGGAGAGCGTGAGTGGCTGACGTCCGCGACGCCGGAACGCCCGACGACGAGGTCGAACTCGCTATCGAAGGCGCCCTGCGCCCCACCTCGCTCGCCGAGTTCGTCGGTCAGCAGAAGGTGCGCGGCCAGTTGCAGCTGCTGCTCGACGCCGCCCGGATCCAGCAGCGCTCGCCCGATCACATCCTGCTCTCGGGTCCTCCGGGGCTCGGCAAGACCACCCTCGCAATGATCGTGGCCCACGAGAGCGGTCGGCCGCTGCGCCTGTCGAGCGGCCCCGCGATCCAGCACGCGGGCGACCTCGCCGCCCTGCTGTCGTCGCTCACGCCGGGGGAGGTGCTCTTCATCGACGAGATCCACCGCATGGCGCGCTCGGCGGAAGAGATGCTCTATCTCGCGATGGAGGACTTCCGCATCGACATCATGGTGGGAAAGGGCGCGGGCGCGACCAGCATCCCCCTCGACCTCGCTCCCTTCACCCTCGTGGGCGCCACGACACGCGCGGGCCTGCTGCCCAACCCGCTGCGCGACCGCTTCGGCTTCACCGCCCACCTCGAGTACTACGAGCCGGAAGAGCTGGAGCGGGTCGTCTCACGCTCGGCATCCATGCTCGATGTCGGCCTGCCGGGCACCGCGCGCTCCGAGATCGCCCGCCGTTCGCGAGGAACTCCCCGTATCGCCAACCGCCTGCTGCGGCGTGTCCGGGATTACCTGGTCGTGAACGGCCCGTCGACCGGTACCGACGAGGGTCACGCCGACGTGCGCACGGTCGGCGCCGCCCTCGATCTCTACGATGTGGATGCCATCGGGCTCGACCGTCTCGACCGGGCCGTCCTCGACGCCCTCGTGCGCCGATTCCGCGGGGGACCGGTGGGGCTCAGCACCCTGGCCGTGGCCGTGGGAGAAGAGCCGGAGACCATCGAGTCGGTCGTCGAGCCGTACCTCGTGCGCATCGGATTCATGGGGCGGACCCCGCGCGGCCGTGTGGCAACTCCCGAGGCGTACGACCACCTCGGAGCACCCCATCCCGACGGCATGCTCCGGTTCAGCCAGGGGTCATGACCTATACTCGGCGGGGGATTCCCCGACCCACGCTAGGCAGTGCCGCACGGCGCGCCTGATCTGAAAGGTGCACCGCCTCCATGGACTCCAGTTTCCTCCTGCTCATCCTGTTCGCCGGACTGCTCGTCTTCATGTTCCTGAGCTCCCGCCGGCGCATGAAGAAGCAGAAGGCCGAGCTCGAGCAGAAGGCTCGCGAGACGGTCCCCGGCGCCGAGGTGCTGCTGCAGGGCGGCCTCTACGGCACCATCGTCGAGTACGACGCCGAAGACCTTGACAAGCCCGCGCACGTCGAGATCGCCCCCGGCGTCGTCATCAAGGTGCACAGCCAGGCGATCCTGCGCATCGTCGACCCCGCCGCGGGCACGGTGACCGAAGACGAGTACATCGAAGCCGAAGAGACCGAGGCCGAGTACGTCGCCGGTGTCGCCGACGGCGACATCACCTCGATCAGCGACGACCAGCGCGCCGCCCGCCAGCACGCCGCCGACGCAGAGCGCGACGACAAGGACCGCCCCGCGGTCTGATCGCCCCTCCCGCCGTTTCGTTCACCGCCGCACAGAAAGCCGACTCCGTGGCGCCCTCGACTCCTGTCCGTCACGCCTGGCGCGTTTTGACCGGATTGCTCGCCATCACCGGCGTGCTCTTCGGCATCAACGCGCTGGGCGTGTACGTCTTCAACGCCAGTTCCTGGACCCCCGAGCTCGCGCTCGACCTCCAGGGCGGCACGCAGATCATCCTGCAAGCCCAGACCACCGACGGCGCCGCGCCCGACAGCGAACAGCTGGCACAGGCCGTCACGATCATCCGCCAGCGCGTCGACGCCTCGGGCGTGGGTGAGGCCGACGTCGCCACCGAGGGTGGCCGCAACATCGTCGTGCAGATCCCCGGCCAGGCCGATGAGGCCACGCGCCAGCGCATCCAGAGCTCGGCCCAGCTGCAGTTGCGCCCGGTGCTGTTCAGCGGCTCGCCGGCGACCTCGTTCGTGGGTCAGGACGGTGTCTCCACGCCGTACCCGACGCCCGACCCGAGCCTGCCGTCGACGCCGACCGCCTCGCCGACCAATGCCAGCGACCCGGCCTACATCACCCCGGCTCTGCAGGCGCAGTTCCTCGCGTACGACTGCGCGAACCCGCCGAGCAATCCCGCCCAGGCTCCGGCGGATCAGCCGATGATCACGTGCGGCACGAACGACGGGCAGAAGTACATCCTCGGCCCCGTCGAGCTCGACGGCACCGACATCTCCAACGCCACCAACGGCCAGGAGCAGAACACCGGCCAGTGGGCCGTCAACCTCGTCTTCAACGACCAGGGCACGCAGAAGTTCGCCGAGATCAGCCAGCGCCTCTACGGAGCCCAGCCGCCGCTGAACCAGTTCGCGTTCGTGCTCGACGGCTCCGTGCTGTCGGCACCGTCCATGAACGGCATCATCGTCGACGGTCGCCCCAGCATCACCGGCTCGTTCACGCAGGAGTCGTCGAAGGCCCTCGCCGACCAGCTGAAGTACGGCGCCCTGCCGCTGAGCTTCCAGGTGGTCAGCTCCGACACCGTGTCGGCGACGCTCGGTTCGCAGCAGTTGCAGGTCGGTTTCATCGCCGGTCTGATCGGACTCGGTCTCGTCGCGATCTACTCGCTCATCGTCTACCGCGCGCTCGGCACGGTCATCATCGCCTCGCTCGGCGTGATGGCGGTGCTGACGTATCTCGCGCTGTGCGTCCTGGCGTGGCGAGCGGGCTTCCGCCTCTCGCTCGCGGGTGTCGCCGGTCTGATCGTGACGATCGGCTTCACCGCCGACTCGTTCATCGTCTACTTCGAGAGAATCAGAGACGAATTGCGCGACGGCAAGTCGATCACCGCTGCCGTCGAAGACGGCTGGTCGCGCGCCAAGCGCACGATCTACATCTCGAAGTCGATCAACATCCTCGCGGCCGTCGTGCTGTACATCCTCGCGGATGCCACGGTGAAGGGCTTCGCGTTCACGCTCGGCCTCACGACCGCGATCGACATCTTGATCTTCATCCTGTTCACGCACCCCGTGATGCAGTTGCTCGCTCGCACCCGGTTCTTCGGCTCGGGTCACCCCCTCTCGGGGATGGACCCCAACGCCCTCGGCGCCGTGTACCGCGGTCGCGCGCAGTTCCGGGCTCCCGTGGTCGACGCCGGTCGGGTGAAGAAGTCCCGCGGCGAGGCGCAGCGTCGGCAGACGATCGCCGAACGCAAGCAGGCCGAACTGGCGGCCGCCAGCCGCGGTGATAGCCGCTCCACGAAGGAGGGAGACGACTGATGCGCTCCATGTCGCAGCTCGGTAACGACCTCTACTCGGGGAAGACGTCCTTCCCCTTCGTGCAGCGTCGTCGCCTGTGGTTCATCATCGCCGCGGTCCTCGTGATCGGCGCGGCCCTCGTTCCGCTGTTCCGCCCCGTGCAGTTCTCGATCGAGTTCACCGGCGGCTCGCAGTTCACGGTGTCCAACCCGTCGACGTTCGACCAGGCCCTGGCCACGCAGGCCGTGACCTCGGTCGTCCCGGATGCCGCGACGCGCGTCACCACGATCAGCGATCAGTCCGTGCGCGTGCAGACCGACCAGCTGGACAACGACCAGACGCAGGCGGTCTCGGCCGCCCTCGCGACGGCATACGACGTTCCCGCCTCGGAGATCACGAACTCGTTCATCGGACCCACCTGGGGCAACGACGTCACCCGACAGTCGCTCTGGGGTCTGTCGATCTTCCTCGCGCTGACCTTCCTGATCCTGGCGCTCTACTTCCGCACGTGGAAGATGTCGGTCGCCGCGATCATCGGTCTCGTCGACGTGCTCGTCATCACGATCGGTGTCTACGCCGTCTTCGGCTTCGAGATCTCGCCGGCCGCCGTCATCGGCTTCTTGACCATCCTCTCCTACGCCCTCTACGACACCACCGTCGTCTTCGACAAGGTGAGAGAGAACACCAGGGACGACGGCGAGATCTCCGGTCGCACGTTCGCGGAGTCGGTCAACCTCGCCGCCAACCAGACGCTGATCCGATCGATCAACACCACGGTGGTCGCGATCCTGCCCGTCGGCGCGATCCTCTTCATCGGTGTGCCGCTCGGCGCGCGCACACTCAGCGACATCTCGCTGTCGATCTTCGTCGGCACGATCGTCGCCGCGTATTCGACGCTCTTCGTCGCCGTCCCGATGTACGCCCTGCTGCGCGAGAAGGAGAAGCCGATCGCTCAGCGCGACGCACGTGTCGTGGCGGCTCGCGAGAAGGCGGGTGTCCCGGCCTGAGGCCGGGGCCCCGCCCCCGGGGTCTCACCCGCGGACCCCGCCTTGGACTCCTGTCTCGAGGCATAGACTTGATCGACTGGCCGTAAGGAAGGGGTGGCACATGGCTGAGACCACTTCCTCCGCGCCGCCGCCGTCTTCGCTCCGGCGTCTGGTCCCGCGCATCTTCTCGCGCGCCGCTCGCCGCGACGACGTCGACAAGCTGTTGCGCACGGTGCGTACGCACCACCCCAAGGGTGACCTCGCGATCATCGAGCGGGCCTATGCCGTCGCCGACAAGGCGCACGACGGGCAGAAGCGCCAGAGTGGCGAGCCGTACATCACGCACCCGCTCGCCGTCGCGCAGATCCTCGCCGAACTCGGCTTGGGACCGAAGGCCATCGCCGCCGCTCTGCTGCACGACACCGTCGAAGACACGGGATACCCCCTCGACGAGCTCGCCGCCGACTTCGGCGACGAGGTCGCGATGCTCGTCGACGGCGTGACCAAGCTCGACAAGGTCAAGTACGGCGACAGCGCGCAGGCAGAGACCGTGCGGAAGATGATCGTGGCGATGTCGAAAGACATCCGCGTCCTGCTCATCAAGCTCGCCGATCGCCTGCACAACGCCCGGACCTGGGGCTTCGTGCCCCCGCACAAGGCCGCGAAGAAGGCCACCGAGACTCTCGAGATCTACGCGCCCCTCGCGCACCGCCTCGGTATCCAGGCGATCAAGAGCGAGCTCGAAGACCTCTCTTTCGCGGTGATGCATCCCAAGCTCTACGCCGAGATCGACAGCCTGGTCAAGCAGCGTACGCCGCAGCGCGAGCAGTACGTCCAGAACGTCATCGACGCCGTCGACGCCGATCTGCGCGAACTGCGCGTCCGCGGCCGCGTGATGGGACGCCCGAAGCAGCTCTACTCCGTGTACCAGAAGATGGTCGTTCGAGGTCGCGAGTTCGACGACATCTACGACCTCATCGGTATTCGCATCCTCGTCGGCACCGTCCGCGACTGCTACGCGGTGCTCGGCGCCATCCACGCGCGGTGGACGCCCCTGCCCGGGCGATTCAAGGACTACATCGCCACGCCGAAATTCAACCTGTACCAGTCGCTGCACACCACGGTGATCGGCCCGGGCGGACGCACGGTCGAGATCCAGATCCGCACGCACGAGATGCACCAGCAGGCGGAATTCGGTGTCGCCGCGCACTGGAAGTACAAGGAGCGGATGGCGGGCGGCAAAGCCGACGCCAAGGCCGTCGACGCCGACATGGCCTGGATCGCGCACATCTCGGACTGGCAGGCCGAGACCGCCGACCCGGGGGAGTTCCTCGACTCGCTGCGCTTCGAAATCGGCGCGAAAGAGGTCTACGTCTTCACGCCGAAGGGCCGTGTGGTCGGCCTGCCGACCGGCGCGACCCCGGTCGACTTCGCGTACGCCGTGCACACCGAGATCGGCCACCGCACCATGGGGGCCAAGGTCAACGGACGCCTGGTGCCGCTCGAATCGACGCTGCAGAGCGGTGACGTCGTCGAGGTCTTCACCTCCAAGAACCCCGACGCGGGTCCAAGCCAGGACTGGCTCGGCTTCGTCAAGAGCACCCGCGCGCGCAACAAGATCCGCGGGTGGTTCACCAAGGAACGTCGCGAAGAAGCCATCGAACAGGGCAAGGACTCCATCGCCCGTGCCATGCGCCGGCAGAACCTGCCACTGCAGCGGCTGATGAACCAGGACTCGTTCACCGAGGTCGCTCGCCTCTTCCACTACGAAGACGTCTCCGCCCTGTACGCCGCCGTCGGCGAGGGCCACGTCTCGACGCAGTCCGTGATCGAGAAGGTCACGGCGCTCGTCAACGTCGAAGAGACCAACACCGGGCCCATCGACATCCCCGTCGGTCGCAGCCGTGCCCCGCGCGGTGGCGATTCGGGCGTGCTCGTGCGCGGTGCCCCCGACATCCTCGTCAAGCTCGCCAAGTGCTGTACGCCGGTGCCGGGAGACGAGATCGTCGGTTTCGTCACGCGGGGGAGCGGCGTCTCGGTTCACCGCGGCGACTGCACCAACGTCAAGGCGCTGAAGGAAGAGCCCGACCGACTGATCGACGTGGAGTGGGCACCCACCACGAAGAGCGTCTTCCTCGTACAGATCCAGGTCGAGGCCCTCGACCGCTCGGGGCTCCTGAGCGATGTGACCCGTGTGCTGAGCGAGCATCACGTCAACATCCTGTCGGCCACCGTGTCGACCACGAACGACCGTCTGGCGCTCAGCAAGTTCGTGTTCGAGATGGGTGACACCGTGCACCTCGACCGCGTGCTCAACGCCGTACGACGCATCGACGCCGTCTACGACGTCTACCGCGTGACCTCCTCCTAGCCGCCGCATCAGCGTTCCGAGTCCGCGGTCGCGAGCAGCGCGATCCCTCTCCGTCCGTAGGGGAAGGTCGGATGCCGATCGAGCCACGCTCGCGCATCGCTTCTCGCTCGCGGATCGGACGCCGCCCACGCGACCGCCGCAGCGCGCTGATGCTCGTCGTCGGAGCGGGCGAGGTCGGCCAGCGTGCGTCCCGGTGTGCTGAGGTGTACGCCGGCGAGCGACGTCGTATCTGCCGGTGGCAGGCGCACGTCGTGATACACCGCACGGGTCCCGTCATGGGCCCGTGTCCGCCTCGTCACGACCCGCTGAAGGTGATGTCGCGTCGGCTCGGTCGGAATCCCTCCGTGCACCCACGCGGCGGTCAGGCGCACTCCCGCCCATCGCTCCCCGAGAAGGGGCAGCAGGCTACGGGCGCGCATCCACGCCGTCTCGACCGCGTCGGCGGGCATGAACCCCTCGCCGAGGGGCACCAGCAGCCCGTCGAGACACGCAGCGCTCAGTTCGCTCAACGCGAGACGCTCCCCGGGGAAGAACAGAAAGGGCGACACCATCCCGTCAGTGTGACGGGGCGGTGTCGCCCGTGACGGTCGGAACCGTCGACCTGTGGAGAACCGATCAGCCGCCGAGGGCGCGGAGCCAGGTGCGGCGCGCTTCGAGAGCCTCCGATGCCTGAGCCGCGGCGCGCTTGTCGCCGCGCGACTCGGCCTCGGCGAGTTCGGCCTCGAGCTTGTCGATCGCGTCGGTCAGCTGGCGCGTCATGTCGTTGGCACGCGCCTTCTGCTCGGGGTCGTTCCGCTTCCAGTCGGCGTCCTCGCGGGTGCGCACACTCTGCTCGATCTTGCGGAGCTCGTCGTCGAGGACACGCTCCTTGTCGCGGGGGAAGATCCGGCCGATCTCGTCCCACTCGCGCTGGATGGCGGTGAGCTTCTGGCGGGCGCTCGCGAGGTTCTTCTCGTCGACGATGGGTGCGGCCTTCTCGAGCAGGGCACGCTTCTGCTCGATCTTCTCCTTCGAGGCCTCGGCGTCGGCGGACTCACGCTCGATGCGCGCTCCGTAGAGGGCATCTCCCGCAGCCTTGAAACGAGCCCAGAGCGCGTCGTCGACCTTGCGGCCGGCGCGGCCCGAGGCCTTCCACGCGTCGAGCAGGTCGCGGTATGCCCCGATGCCGTCCTCGCCACGCGGCGCGAGGGCCTCGGCGCGCTCGACGAGACGCGTCTTCGCCTCGCGGGCGGACTTGTGGACCTCGTCGAGCGAAGAGAAGAACTCGCGGCGGTGACGGTCGACCGTGGCGCGGGCGTCGCGGAAGCGGCGCCAGAGCTGCTGAGCGGTCGACTTCGACAGACGGGGGCCGTTCTGCTGGTGAGCCTGCCACCGGTCGAACAGAGCCGTCATCTCGGCGGTCATCTGCTTCCACTGCACCGTCTGCGGGTCACGAGCGGCGAGGGCCTCGGCCTCTTCGACGATCGCGGTCCGCTCGCGCACAGCCTCTTCAGTGGCCTGCTTGGCGGCGACGGCCTCGGTCTCGCTCGCCTCGGCGAGCTCAGAGGTGAGGGCATCCACGCGAGCGATCAGGGCCGCGAGATCGCCCACCGCGGCCGCACCGTCGAGCTTGCCGCGAAGGGTCTTCGCCGTCGAACGGAGGTCGGATGCCGACGCCCCACCGCGACGATGACGCGTCTCGAGCAGGGTGACCTCGCCGGCGAGATCCGAGAACTTGCGCTGATAGTAAGCGAGAGCTTCCGCGGGCGTGCCGTCGGGGTACTGCCCCACGACGCGCCAGTCCTCACCCTCGCGGACCGAGACGGTGCCCTCTTCGTCGACGCGACCCCACGGCTGCGCGGTCGAAGTGGACGCGGTCTTTCCCGGAGGCGGTCCGGGGATGCGCGCGCCGGGCCGCGGAGTGGCGGGCTGCGCGGGCGCGGACGGGGTGCTGGGCGCCTCAGCCGCGTCGGAGGAGGCCTCGACCTCGGCGGTCGCACCGTCGTCGATCGCGTCATCGCCGGAGGGAGCATCGGCGGTAGACGCCGGCTCAGCGGCATCCGACGACTGCTCTGCGATCGGCACCTCACCCGCGGGAGCTTCGTGCTCCTCGACGGGCGCGGCGGCCTCGTCGGAGGAGGCGCTCGGGGCCGAAGATGCATCGGTCTCCGCCTCGACCGAGGTCGTGGCAGTGGGATCGACCTCGACGGCGTTCTCGTCGTCGCGCGGGTCGGAGGTCTCGGGAGTGGGGACGGAAGTCACGGGTAGCACCTCATCGCGGCAGAACCGCCTGGGGGAGAAGGACCCTCCGAGCCTAGTACGCGCGACCCCGGGGTTACAGGATCGAGCCCTGCCGATCGCAACGCGGCCGTTCCCACCGCACGGCGCGAGAGGTCAAGGAGTGGTCGACTCCGACGGCACGGGAGCGGGGACCTCCGTCGGGGCGGGCGTCGCGGGGGTATCGGTCGACGAGGGTGCCGGGTCCGGTGCGCCCGGGCCCGCGACGAAGTAGGCGGTCTGTGCGCCGACCGCGCCGGCGATCAGGACGAGCCCGACCACGAGACCGATGAGGTTGTCGCGTGTGCGGCGTCGCCCCTGACGCTCGTGGAGCTCGAGCCGCGCCTGATACGCGCGAGCACGCTCGCGCTGCTCTCGCGCCTGCCGGTCTTTTCCGCGCGCCGCCACATCGACCTCCTCCGCCCGTCCGGGCACGTCGATCCTACAAAGAGCCGTCCGGCGACCGGGTTCGCCGCTCGCGGACACGGTGTCGGAGGCCGCGGTTAGCCTGGTGTGGTGACCCCATCTTCCGCGCTCTTCCAGGGCCAGACACCGCTCGCGGTGCGCATGCGCCCCGTGAGCCTCGACGAGGTCGCCGGCCAGGGGCATCTGCTGCGGCCCGGGTCCCCGCTGGTCACGCTCGCGACGACCGACTCCTCGGCATCCGTCACCGCCGCCTCGGTGATCCTGTGGGGCCCGCCCGGAACGGGCAAGACCACGCTCGCCCAGGCGATCGCGCGGTCGTCGGGGCGCCGCTTCGTCGAGCTCTCAGCGATCACGGCGGGTGTGAAAGACGTGCGCGAGGTCATGCAAGAAGCGCTCACGCAGCGCGACCTCTACGGGCAGTCCACGATCCTCTTCCTCGACGAGATCCACCGCTTCACGAAGGCCCAGCAGGACGCCCTGCTGCCGGGGGTCGAGAACGGGTGGGTGGTGCTCATCGCCGCGACCACCGAGAACCCCTCGTTCTCGGTCATCTCGCCGTTGCTGTCGCGTTCTCTCCTGCTCACCCTCCGTCCCCTCGGCGACGACGACCTGGGCGCCCTCGTGGACCGAGCCGTGGCCGACCCGCGCGGTCTGGCCGGCCGCGTCGTGCTCAAGGACGCCGCTCGCGCCGCCCTGGTCCGTCTGGCATCCGGAGACGCCCGTCGCGCTCTCACCGCCCTCGAAGCCGCGGCCTCGGTCGCGGGCGACGACGGCGTTGCCCCCGCGTCGGCATCCGGCGGAGACGACGATGAAGACGATGACGACGAGCAGGATCCGGGACCGTTCGTCGACGACGGGGGAGAGCTCCCCGTGATCACCGCCGACCACATCGCCCAGGCCGTGGACCGCGCTCTGCTGCGTTACGACCGCCAGGGCGACGAGCACTACGACGTGATCAGCGCCTTCATCAAGTCGGTGCGAGGTTCGGATCCGGATGCCGCGATCCACTACCTCGCGCGGATGATCGAGGCGGGGGAGGACCCCCGTTTCATCGCGCGGCGCCTGGTGATCTCCGCCGCGGAAGACATCGGCATGGCCGATCCGCAGGCGCTGCAGATCGCCGTCGCGGCGGCGGACGCCGTCGCCTTCATCGGTATGCCCGAGGGCCGCATCCCCCTCGCCGAAGCGACGGTGTACCTCGCGACGACCGCCAAGTCGAACGCCGCCTACAACGCCATCAATGCCGCGATCGCCGACGTACGCGCCGGTGGTTTCGGACGCGTGCCGATGCACCTCCGCGACGCGCACTACCCGGGCGCCAAGCGCCTGGGACACGGCAAGGGGTACAAGTACGCGCACGACAGCGAGATCGGCATCGTGGCGCAGCAGTACCTGCCCGACGAACTCCGAGGCAAGCGCTACTACGAGCCCACGAATCACGGCACCGAGCGCGACGTCTCCGCGCGCCTGGAGAAGATCCGACGCATCCTCGACGGGAAGTGAGCGTGCAGAGGGCACGCGTGGGTGGCTCTGATAGCATGAACCGGCTCGAAACAGGGTTTTCGGGCATCCCCTCCTTCCTGTGATCACCTTCCGGTGCGCCCCGGCGTGCGCTTCGGATCGGGCGGAAGGGGGCGATACGCCCGTGAGCCGTGAAAGGCGCGGCCACGTCATCGGAAGGAGAACTTCGTGACCACGAAGTCTCAGGACCGCCGCAAGGTGCGTCTGTCGCGCGCCCTCGGCGTCGCACTCACCCCCAAGGCCGCCCGCTACCTCGAGAAGCGTCCCTACGCTCCCGGCGAGCACGGTCGCACCAAGCGCAAGGCCGACAGCGACTACGCCGTCCGTCTCCGCGAGAAGCAGCGTCTGCGCGAGCAGTACGGCATCCGCGAGAAGCAGCTGCGCATCGCGTTCAACGAGGCCCGCCGCACCGACGGCCTGACCGGTGAGAACCTGGTCGAGCTGCTCGAGATGCGTCTGGACGCCCTCGTCGTGCGTTCGGGCTTCGCCCGCACCACCGCGCAGGCTCGCCAGCTCGTCGTGCACCGCCACATCATGGTCGACGGCCAGCTCGTGGACCGCCCGTCGTTCCGCGTGAAGCCGGGTCAGCTGATCCACGTCAAGACCAAGAGCGAGGGTCTCGAGCCCTTCCAGGTCGCCGCCGCCGGTGGGCACGCCGAAGTGCTGCCCCCCGTTCCGGGCTACCTCGAGGTCGACCTCTCGACGCTGCAGGCGAAGCTCGTTCGTCGCCCCAAGCGCGCCGAGGTGCCCGTCACGTGTGACGTGCAGCTCGTCGTCGAGTACTACGCCGCCCGCTGACCTCAGCGAGCACAGAAGGGCGCCGGGTTCTCCCGGCGCCCTTTCTGGTTCTCGGGTCGCGCTTGCGCGCGACCCACCGCCGATCCCGCCCCGACTTCCGGGGAGCGGCCTGAGACTGCCCGCGTCGCGGCGGGACTCGCCGAGGAGCGTGCGCGTGTTCGAGCCTCGCGCCGCCGCACGAGCCGGTGGCGACCTCGGCGGCCGAGTCCGCGGCATCCGACCGGCGGGCGCGCGCTCCGCGGGGGCCCTCGCCTACGATGGGGGAATGCCGCGACCGCGGCGTCGTATCGAGGAAGAAGTGGTGATCGTGAGAAGCCTCGTCTGGTTCGCGTTGGGCATCGTCGGCGGTTTCGTCGCCGCCCACCTCGTCAACAAGGACCCCCGCGGGCAGGAGGTGCTCGCGCAGCTCGACTCCCGCATCGGCGAGTTCACCGACCGTATGAGCGACGCCTACCACGCGCAGGAGACCCGCCTCTCCGAGATCATCGACGACGCGAAGAGCGTCGCGTCCTCGGCGGTCGAGAAGTCCGCCGACGCCGTCGACGACGCCGCCCGCGCCGCCGAGAAGGCCGTTTCCCCCTCCGACTGACCCCCTCCGGCCTCCCGCCCCCACCCGTGGGGCGGATCCGCATGCGTACGGAAAGACCCGCCATGAAAACCGCCGAGATCGCCCAGCGCTTCCTCGACTTCTTCGAGAAGAAGAACCACACGATCGTCCCCTCGGCCTCGCTCGTCACCGACGACCCGGCCCTGCTGTTCACCGTGGCGGGCATGGTGCCCTTCATCCCGTATCTGAGCGGGGTCGTTCCGCCGCCCTATCCGCGCGCTGCCGACGTGCAGAAGTGCATCCGCACCAACGACATCGAAGAAGTCGGCAAGACCCCGCGTCACGGCACCTTCTTCCAGATGCTCGGCAACTGGTCGTTCGGCGACTACTTCAAGGAAGACGCGATCCGCTTCGCCTGGGAGCTGCTGACGGCCCCCGAGTCGGAGGGCGGCCTCGCGTTCGATCCGAAGGACCTCTGGGTCACGGTCTACGAGGAGGACGACGAAGCCCGCGACCTCTGGCTCGAGCTCAGCTCTCTGCCCGACGAGCGCATCCAGCGCCTGGGCAAGGACACGAACTACTGGTCGACCGGTCTGCCCGGCCCCGCCGGTCCCTGCTCGGAGATCTTCTTCGACCGCGGTCCCGAGTACGGCATCGACGGAGGCCCCGCCACCGACGACGACCGCTACGTCGAGATCTGGAACCTCGTGTTCATGCAGTACGAGATCACCAACGTGCGCTCGAAGTACGACTTCGACATCGTCGGGGAGCTGCCCGCGAAGAACATCGACACCGGCATGGGCCTGGAGCGCATCGCGTTCATCAAGCAGGGCGTCGACAACATGTACGAGACCGACCAGGTGCGCCCCGTGCTGGACCTGGCCGCCAAGCTCGCGGGCAAGTCGTACGGCCAGGAGTCTCACGACGACGACGTGCGCCTGCGCATCGTCGCCGACCACGTGCGCTCATCCCTCATGCTGCTCGCCGACGGCGTCACCCCCTCGAACGAGGGCCGCGGCTACATCCTGCGCCGCATCATGCGTCGCGCGATCCGCTCGATGCGCCTCCTCGGCGTCGACGGCCCCACGTTCCCGGAGCTGTTCGCCGCCTCACGCGACGCGATGAAAGAGTCCTACCCCGAGGTCGAGGCCGATTACGCGCGCCTCTCGGCCTACGCGATCGCCGAGGAGCAGACGTTCCTCCGCACGCTCGCGGCCGGATCCGCGATCCTCGACCAGTCGGTCGTCGAGGCCAAGAACGGCGGCGGCACCACGCTGTCGGGCTCCGAGGCGTTCCTGCTGCACGACACCTACGGCTTCCCGATCGACCTCACGCTCGAGATCGCCGAAGAGGCCGGGCTGTCCGTCGACCGCGGCGCCTTCGACCAGCTGATGCTCGAGCAGCGCACACGTGCCAAGGCCGACGCCCGCGCCCGCAAGGGCACGATCGCCGACCAGAGCGCCTACCGCGAGTTCCGCGCCCACGGCGAGACCGTCTTCACCGGCTACACCGAGATGCAGACGGAGTCCCGGGTTCTCGGCATCCTGATCCAGGGGGTCGGAACCGACCGCGCGGCCGAGGGCCAGATCGCCGAGGTGATCCTCGCCGAGACCGCCCTGTACGCCGAATCAGGTGGCCAGGTCGCCGACAAGGGCGTCATCGTCGGTCCCGGCTACGAGCTCGAGGTGCTCGACGTGCAGCGTCCCGTTCCGGGTCTCGTCAGCCACACCGTCGAGGTGACGACCGGTGAGGTCTCGGTCGGCGCCCCCGCCACGACCGTCGTCGACGCGCTCAACCGCCACGCCGCCCAGCAGGCGCACACTGCGACTCACCTGGTGCACGCGGCGATCCGCGACACCCTCGGCAAGACGGCGACGCAGACCGGTTCGCTCAATCGCGCGGGTTACATGCGCTTCGACTTCAGCTGGGGCTCCGCGCTGTCGCCCGAGACCCGCACCGAGATCGAGGACATCGCCAACAACGCGGTGCGCGACAACCTCGAGGTCACCACGCGCGTGATGTCGCTCGACGAGGCGAAAGCCGCGGGCGCCATGGCGCTGTTCGGCGAGAAGTACGGCGACACCGTGCGCATGGTCGACATCGGTGGTCCCTGGTCGCGTGAGCTGTGCGGTGGCACCCACGTGTCTCGCAGCGCCGAGATCGGCCTGGTCAACCTCGTGGGCGAGCAGTCGGTCGGCGCGTCGAACCGCCGCGTGGAAGCCCTCGTGGGCCTCGACGCCTTCCGCGACCTCGCCGCCGAGCGCGCGATCGTCTCTCAGCTCAGCTCGAGCCTGAAGACGCCGCGCGAGCAGCTGCCCACCCGCATCGCCGAGTTGGCCGCGAGCCTCAAGGCCGCCGAGAAGAAGATCGCGGCGTTCGAGGCGCAGGCCCTCACCGGTCGCCTGCCCCAGCTGGTGGAGTCGGCCGTCGCCGTCGGCACCGTGCGGGTGGTCGCACAGAGCCTCGGGGAGGGCGCCTCGGCAGACGACGTGCGCTCGCTCGCGCTGCAGGTGCGCGACCGCCTGGGCAGCGACCCCGCGGTCGTCGCTCTCGCGAGCACCACCGGCGGCCGCGCCACGGTGGTCGTCGTCACCAACGACGCCGCGCGCGAACGGGGGCTCGCCGCGGGCGCCCTCGCCAAGGCGGCGGCCGGTGTGCTCGGCGGCGGTGGCGGAGGTCGTCCCGACGTCGCCCAGGGCGGCGGGACGGATGCCGCGGCCCTGCCGCAGGCGCTCGAGGGAATCGTCTCGGACGTGAGGACGACGATCGCGTGACGTCGTTTCGTCGCGGCATCCGATTCGGGATCGACGTCGGGCGCGCGCGCGTCGGCGTGGCTCGGTCAGACCCGGACGGGGTGCTCGCCGTTCCCGTCGAGACGGTGCCTCGAAAGGGCGAGCCGATTCGCCGCATCGCGGCTCTGGCGGGCGAGTACGAGGCATTCGAGATCCTGGTGGGGCTGCCGCTGAACCTGCGCGGTGAAGACACGCCGTCGACGACCGACGCTCGTGCCTTCGCCGCGGCGCTGGCCGCGGCTCTGCCGATGCCCGTCCGCCTGGTCGATGAACGCCTGAGCACCGTTTCGGCGCACAGTGTTCTCCGCGAAGCAGGGCGTTCTCAGCGGGATTCTCGTAGCATTGTGGACCAAGTCGCCGCCGTGGTGCTTCTGCAGCAGGCGATCGATGTGGAGCGACAGTCCGGCGAGCCGGCCGGACCCGCCGTAACACCGGGACAGGAGCCCGCCTGACATGCCCGAGAACCAGCACCCCGAAAACGATCCGTTCGCGGATCTTTACGGTCGTCTGCCCGACCCGCGCACCGGTACGCGCTCCTCTCGCCTCCCCGGCGGCGAGGATGCTGCTCCGCCGTCGCGCCGAGCCGCCCGCGAGGCCCGACGCGCGGCGACCGAGGCCACGCCGACCGTGTCCGCGGAGCAGGCGGTCGAAGGCGCGTCCACCGCACCCGCCCATCGCGAGGCCGAAGCCACGGCCACACCGCGAGTCGCGGACGCGCAGCCGCCGCTGGAGCCGGCCGCTCCCGCCGAACATCCGACAGCCTTCCCCGCCGAGCCGTCGGGTGCTTCGCGCCCCGGCTCGACGCCCGCGCCTCGTTCCGCAGCCGAGCAGGCGGCAGGGAGGGAGTCTGCGTCCGCGCGACCCACCGATTCCCCTTCGCCGCAGACCACGCGAGACGCCGCTTCCGCTGGCGGCCGCGACGAAGCGGCGCCGGGGCCGCGTCGCAGCGGTGCTCCCGCCGCGGCCTCCGCGACGGCGCCGGAACCGGCGGCCTCAGACCCTGCCACGCGCGCTGTGCGAGATCAGGCGCCTCGCACGACCTCCGCGCAGAGCACTCCCTCCTCGCCCTCCGGCGCCATGCAGCCCGCCCGTGACACGCAATCCGCAGCCTGGCAGGCCGCAGCCCGCCGCGCGGACGCTCCCCGTTCCGGATCCGAGTCTCGCCGCAACGAGCCGTCGCGCGACCGCGAACCCGCCCTCGTCGGAGCCGGAGCGGGAACGGCCGCCGCAGCCTCCGCCACGCCTCGCAGCACGGCATCCGGATCTCTCGAAGACCTCTTCACCGGTGAGACCACCACGCAGCAGATCGGCTGGGCACCGCAGAAGCCTCCGAAGCGGCGCCGTGGTGGGGGTCGCTGGATCGCTCTCGCCATCGTCTTGATCCTCGTCGGTGGTGTCGCCGGCGGCGGCTTCGCGCTGTGGAACACCTACGGCGAACGTATCCAGGCGTTCCTCGGCAACGGCGAGCCGCTCGAGTACGAAGCGGGACAGGCGACCGGCGAAGCACGCGTCACGATCGTGTCGGGTGACACGGGCCAGTCCGTTTCGCCGAAGCTCTTCGAGGCGGGCGTGACGAAGGCGACCAACTCGCTCTACAAGTACATGGTTGACAACGCGGTGGGCTTCACGTTCCAGCCCGGCGTCTACAAGCTGCAGCAGCAGATGACCTCGGAGGCGGTGATCGCCGCGCTCCGCGACCCGGCCAACCGTCTCGACAACTCGGTGCAGCTGCGTGAGGGGCTCACCCTGACGCAATCGCTGGACATCATCTCGGAGCAGGTCGGCATCGCGCGCGCCGATCTCGATGCCGCGGTCGCGACCCCCTCGACCTACGGGGTCTCCGCCTCGACCCTCGAGGGCTGGATCTTCCCCGCGACCTACGATTTCGACGACGGCGTCACCGCCCCACAGATCATCGATCGAATGGTCAAGCGCACGATCGAGTCGCTCGACAAGGCCGGCGTGGCGCCGAACGATCGAGAGCGCATCCTCACCATCGCCTCGATCATCGAACGCGAAGCCCGCAGCAGCGAGGACTTCTACAAGGTCTCACGCGTGATCGAGAACCGTCTGCAACCCGACAACACCGAGACGCACGGTCTGCTGCAGATGGACTCCACGGCGCAGTACGGCGCGAACGAGCTCGACGCCGGAGCCTCGTCGTCGAGCGCGAACGCCCTCAACAGCGACAATCCCTATAACACCTACAAGTATCCCGGGCTCCCCGTCGGGCCGATCGCCAACGCCGGAGACCTCGCAATCGACGCCGCGATGCACCCCGTCGACGGCCCCTGGTACTACTTCACGACGGTGAACCTGTCGACGGGCGAGACGGTGTTCTCGACCACCTACGCCGACCAAGAGAAGGCGGTCGCGCAGTTCCAGCAGTGGTGCCGCGAGAACCCGAACGGCGGATGCTGACCGGACCTCGCCGCCGTCTGGCCGTCTGGGGAGACCCGATCGCGCATTCGCGGTCGCCCCGGCTGCACGCGGCGGCGTACGGCGCGCTCGGCCTCGACTGGGACTACGGGCGCCGACGGGTGGACGAGGCGAACTTCGCCTCCGCGGTAGAAGAACTGGATGCCGTCTGGCGCGGGCTCTCGCTCACCATGCCGCTCAAGCACGCGGCCGCTCGCGCCGCCGTCTCGCTCGACGACGACGCGCGGCTGACCGGCGCCGTGAACACCTTCCTGCTGGCCGAGGGCGGCCCCCGCGGTTTCAACACCGACGTGGGCGGCCTGGCCCGTGCCCTCGACGAGATCGGCGTGCGCGAGCCCGGGGCGATCCGCGTGCTCGGCGCCGGAGCCACAGCGACCTCCGCGGTGGTCGCCGCCGCCCGTACGGGAGCCGGTCTCATCGAGGTCCGCGCGCGGCGGCCCGAGGCGGCCGCCCCCCTCGGCGCCCTCGCCGACCCTTTGGGGGTCGTCGTTCGCGTCGTCGCCCTCAACGACCCCGAGCTGTCACCGGTGGACGCCACCATCGCGGCTCTGCCCGGGGGCACCGATCTCGGCGGCGTCGCCGACGATCTGGCATCCGTCTCCGGTCCGCTCGTCGACGTCGTCTACGGCGGCTGGCCGACTCCGCTCGCTCAGGCGTGGGCACGCGCGGGCGGCGAGGCGCACGACGGTCTCGCGATGCTGCTGCACCAAGCTCTGCTGCAGGTGCGCGTCTTCGTCGGGGAAGACCCCGAGATCGCCCTCGAACGCGAGACCGAGGTGCTGGCCGCAATGCGCACCGCGCTCGTGGGAGACTAGGACCATGCTTCGCGTTCTCACCGCCGGCGAGTCCCACGGCCCCGAGCTGATCGCCCTCATGGAAGGGATGCCGGCCGGCGTCCCCATCTCTTCGGCGCAGATCCGCGCAGAACTGGCGCGCCGTCGCCTGGGATACGGTCGCGGTTCGCGCATGAAGTTCGAAGAGGACGAGCTGTCGCTGTCCACGGGCATCGTGCACGGCTTCACGATCGGAAGCCCCATCGCCCTGCGCATCGGCAACACCGAGTGGCCGAAGTGGACCGAGGTGATGAGCCCCGAGCCCGTCGAGCTGTCCGACCGCTCGCGCGGCCGCGGCGCCGCTCTCACGCGCCCCCGTCCCGGCCACGCCGACCTCGTCGGCATGCAGAAGTACGGCTTCGACGAAGCCCGGCCCATCCTCGAGCGCGCCTCGGCCCGCGAGACGGCCGCGCGCGTCGCACTGGGTGCCGTCGCCCGCTCGTTCCTCAACGAGCTCGGCATCCGACTGGTCAGCCACACCCTCTCGATCGGCCCCGTGCGCGTCCCCGACGACGCGGAGTTCCCCACGCCCGACGATGTCGACCGCCTCGACGCCGATCCGCTGCGCTGCTTCCACGCCGAGACGAGCGCGGCCATGGTCGCCGAGGTCGACGACGCCAAGAAGACGGGCGACACCCTCGGCGGTGTCGTCGAGGTGCTCGCCTACGGCCTTCCGCCGGGGCTCGGCTCCCACGTGCAGTGGGATCGTCGACTGGATGCCAAGCTCGCTCAGGCGCTGATGAGCATCCAGGCGATCAAGGGGGTGGAAGTCGGCGACGGCTTCCTCACCACCACCCGCCGTGGATCGCAGGCACACGACGAGCTGTTCGCCACGGGCGACGGGATCACGCGGTCGTCCGACCGCGCGGGCGGCACCGAGGGCGGCATGTCCACGGGTACCGTGCTGCGCGTGCGTGCCGGGATGAAGCCGATCGCGACGATCCCCAAGGCCCTCCGCACGGTCGATGTGGCCACCGGCGACACCGCTGCCGCCCACCACCAGCGTTCCGACGTCTGCGCGGTTCCGGCGGCCGGTGTCGTGGCCGAAGCCATGGTCGCGATCACCCTCGCCGACGCGGTGCTCGAGAAGTTCGGCGGCGACAACATCGTCGAGACCCGCCGCAACGTCGAGACGTACCTCGCGAACCTCCCCGAGACGCTGCGCACGACCGACGCGTCCGACGCGGCGCTGCTCGCGCATGACCTCGCCTGAGCAGCCGACCGCGGGTTCGGCCGTCGTGCTCATCGGTCCGATGGGCGCGGGGAAGACCAGCGTCGGGCGCCGCGTGGCGCGAGCGCTGGGCACGCCCTTCACCGACACCGACAAGCTCGTCGTCCGCGACCACGGCCCGATCCCGGCGCTGTTCGCCGCCCACGGCGAGCCGCACTTCCGTGCCCTTGAGCGCGAGGCGGTCGTCGAGGCCCTGGCCCGCGGCGGAGTGGTCGCGCTCGGCGGGGGCGCGGTCCTCGACCCGCTGACGAGCGCGCGCCTTCGCGAGCACCGTGTCGTGCTGCTGACCGTGGCGCCGCACGTCGTGGCATCCCGGATCCACGGCGACGAACGGCCGTTGCTCGGCGGAGAAGACCCCGTCGCTCGCTGGCAGCGCATCTTCGAAGAACGGCGGCCCGTGTACGAGCAGACCGCCGACATCGCTTTCGACACCTCGTCCGGCCCGCTCGCACGGGTCGTCGACGACATCGTGGCCTGGGCACGCCGTGTGCCGGCCGGAGAGACGGTATGACCGACACCACCACCATCAGCGTCGCCGGCGAGCCCGGCTACGACATCACGATCGGACGGGGCCTTCTCGCCTCGCTCGGCGAGGCACTGCCCGCGGGGGCGCAGAAGGTGCTGGTGGTCCACCCGCCGACGCTCGCGAAGCAGGCCGAAGAGCTTCGCGCCCAGCTCGTGGGCGATCGTCAGGTGCTGCTCGCCGAGATCCCGGATGCCGAGGCCGGAAAGCGCGTCGAGGTCGCGGCGTTCTGCTGGCAGGTCATGGGGCAGGCCGACTTCACTCGCACCGACGTCGTCGTCGGTTTCGGCGGCGGCGCGGTGACCGACCTCGCCGGTTTCGTCGCCGCGACCTGGCTGCGCGGCGTCGCTCTCGTGCAGGTGCCCACGACGGTGCTGGGGATGGTCGATGCCGCCGTCGGCGGCAAGACCGGCATCAACACCGCCGAGGGCAAGAACCTCGTCGGGGCATTCTGGCCGCCGGTCGCCGTGGTGTGCGACCTCGACCTGCTCGACACGCTCTCGAAGAACGAAGCGACCGCCGGCTTCGCCGAGGTGGTCAAGGCGGGCTTCATCTGGCATCCGGAGATCCTCGATCTCATCGAGGCCGATCCGGAGGGGATCGTGAACCCCCGCGGAGACGGCTTCCGTCGCTGCGTCGAGCTCGCGATCGACATGAAGGCGCGCGTGGTCGGCGAGGACCTGCGAGAGGCCGGACTGCGCGAGGTGCTCAACTACGGGCACACGCTGGGACACGCGATCGAGCACGCCGAGCGGTACCGCTGGCGTCACGGCGCGGCGATCTCGGTCGGCATGGTGTTCGCTGCCGAGCTGTCGCGGCTCGCGGGGCGCCTCTCGGATGACGTGGCTCAGCGCCACCGCACGGTGCTGGAGTCTCTCGGGCTTCCGACGACGTATCGAGCGGGGGCGTTCCAGACCCTGAAGGCGACCATGCAGCGCGATAAGAAGAGTCGGGGCAGCATGTTGCGCTTCATCGTGCTCGACGACCTCGCGCGTCCCACCGTGCTGCAGGCGCCCGACGAATCGCTGCTCTTCGCGGCGTATCAGGAGGTCGGTGCGTGAGCATCGCCGTGCGCCGCGTGCGCGCGGATGAGGGTGCCCGCGTGCGCGAGCTCCGGCTGCGTGCGGTGAGCGACCCGGTGGCATCCATCGCCTTCCTCACCACCCGCGAGGAGGAGCTCGAGCGGGACTCGACCTTCTGGGACGAGCGCGCGGCGGGCGGTGCGGCCGGGCGAGACGCGGCGATGTTCGTGGCCGAAGACGGCGACGCGTGGGTCGGATCGGTGACCGTGCTGGTGCGCCGTGCGGGCGACGTCGACCACACGGGGCGGCGGCTGAGCGCGGGGCGCGCCGACGTCGTCGGCGTGTACGTCGCCCCCGAGGCGCGGGGGACCGGAGCGATCGACGCTCTTCTCGACGCCGCCGCGCGCTGGAGCGCCGAACAGGGCTTCGAGACGCTCTCACTCGACGTGCACGTCGACAATGCCCGCGCTCAGGCCGTGTACCGGCGCGCGGGATTCACGCCGACCGGCGAGACGTTCACGGGGCCGATCGGCGCCGAACTCGCGATGAGCCGGTCGCTGCGCACGCTCTGACGCGCACGCCGCTGCGCGGACGGCCGCACGCAGGTCGGATTCCCGAGCCGAAATCGGACCACCCCGCCCGCGTCTTCGAACCCGTTGCGAGTCTCCGGATCGATGAGGCGCGCGAGTGCCGAGGCGGTGGCATCCGGTCCTGATTCCGTCTCTCATGCGACGTCGAGCGTGGTCTTTCGAGATCACCCGTGCGCGCGAAAGCCCCGCCTTCCGGAGAGGACGGGGCTTTCGCGTGCCGATCAGACCGTCGCGGGGGCGCGGCGCTCAGCGGCGAGGCCGAGCTGATCGGTCGGGACGTCCTTCGTCTCGCGGGCGGTGAGGGCGCTCACCGAGGCAATCACGGCGATGACGGCGGTGAAGACGCTGATGACGACCCAGCCGCCGGCCGATCCGCCGCCGAGGGCGGCGACGATGCTCGGGGCGAAACCGGCCATGAGGAAGCCGAGCTGGGTGCCGATCGCCATACCCGAGAAGCGGACGCGGACGCTGAACATCTCGCCGTAGAACGAGGGCCACACGGCGTTGGCCGCCGCGTATCCGCACGAGAACGTGAGGATCGCCAGACCGAAGGTGACGAGGTTGTTCCCTGCGCCCATCGACAGCATGTAGAACGGCATGAACGCCGCCGACGACAGCGCGCCGTAGATGAAGACGGGCTTGCGTCCGATGCGGTCGGCGAGCGTGCCGAACAGCGGCTGCGTGAACAGTGCGACGACGTTGGCCACGACGACGAGCCACAGGGTGACGCTCGCGTCCAGACCCTCTTCCTTGCCGTAGGCGATCGCGAGGGTGCCGAACACGGTCGAGACCGCGGCGATGAACGCGCAGCAGATCACCCGGAGCACGTCGCGCCAGTGGTTCTTCAGCAGCGGTACCAGCGGCATGCGGGCGATCTGGCCGTCGGCCTTGGCCTGCTCGAACTCGGGCGTCTCGTGCAAGCTCCGTCGGATGAAGAACGCCACGACCACGACGACGGCGCTCAGCCAGAACGGAACGCGCCAGCCCCACGAGAACTTGATGTCATCGGGCAGGGCGACCACCGGGATGAAGATCAACGCGGCGAGGATCTGTCCACCCTGGGTGCCGGTCAGCGTCCACGAGGTGAAGAACGAGCGACGCGAATCCGGGGCGTGCTCGAGGGTGAGAGACGACGCTCCCGCCTGCTCGCCGGCGGCCGAGAGCCCTTGGGCGAGACGGCAGAGCACCAGCAGCACCGGGGCGAACCAGCCGATCTGCGCGAAGCCGGGGAGGCAGCCGATGACGAAGGTCGACAGCCCCATGAGCAGCAAGGTGAACATCAGCACCTTCTGGCGTCCGATGCGATCCCCGAAGTGACCGAGGATGACGGCGCCGAAGGGCCGGGCGATGTACGCGAAACCGAAAGTCGCGAATGACATCACGAGTGCGGCCTGATCGCCCGAGGGGAAGAACACCGTGGGGAAGATGAGAGCGGCGGCGGAACCGAACAGGAAGAAGTCGTAGTACTCCACGGCGCTCCCCATGAAGCTGGCGGTGGCCGCCCTCACGGGAGTCTTCCGCGTCGTTGCGGTGGTGGTCATGGACGAATGCTCCTTAGCGGGCGAGGGCCGGGTCGACGGGAGTGTCGGCGGCCACGAGGTCGAGGAAGTGGGCGCTCATGCGGTCGGGATCGGGTCGCGTCCCGGTGATGAGGGCGAATGCGTCGACGGCCTGGTGGACCGCCATGCGTCCGCCGCTCAGGGTGCGGCACCCGCGCTCGCGTGCGGTGACGAGCAGCTCGGTGTCGAGCGGACGGTACACGATGTCGGCGACCCACAGCTCAGGGCGCAGCAGCCCGGCATCGAGCGGAAGGCCGGGGTGCTCGGCCATGCCGACCGGCGTGCAGTGCACGAGCCCGTCGGCGTCGGCGAGCACCGCGGGAAGATCGGCGACAGAGGCCGTCTCGACCGCGGCGAGAGGATGACGCCGGCCCAGGTCGTCCGCGAGAGCCGTCGCGCGAGCGGGGTCGAGGTCGACGATGCTCAGGTGCGCGGTTCCGAGACGCAACAGGGCATCGGCGACCGCCGAACCGGCCCCTCCGGCGCCGAGTTGGACGACGTGCCGGGTGCCGGCATCGGGGAGTCCGTCGCCGAAGGCCGCGGCGAAGCCCGTCGTATCGGTGTTGTAGCCCACTCGACCGGCGGGTGTGAACAGCACCGTGTTGACGGCGCCGAGAGCGGCGGCGACCGGATCGACGCGGTCGAGATGGGCGAGCACGCTCTGCTTGCAGGGGTGCGTGACGTTGACGGCGTCGTACCCGAGGCGCTCGGCCCAGGCGAGCACGTCGCCGATGCGGTCGGGGTCGATCCCGAGGGCGGTGAGGTCGAGAGGGCGGTACACGTAGGTGAGCCCGAGAGCGCGAGCCTCGGCCATGTGCATCGGCGGCGTCAGCGAGGGCAGGACCCCCGTGCCGATGAGGCCGACGAGATACGGGTGAGCGTCGTTCACGGTACTCCTTCGTGTCCGCGACGCGGTTATGTACTAACCGGTACGTTCAGAGAAAACCATGCCTCGCAAACGGTGTCAACGATCCATTCCGAATGCAGCAGCTGCTCGCCGCCGTCGGCGCCCGGGGCGAAAGACCCCGACCACCTCAGCGCGAGGACGCCGTCAGCCACCCGACCACGACGTCGCCGATGACCGCGCGCAGGTGCGTCCGTCGGTCGGGGGAGGCGAGGTCGACATCGAAGAGGTGCCCGAAGGTGTACTGGTTCGCGACCTGGAACACGCAGTACGAGCTGATCACGAGGTGCACGTCGATCGCGTCGACGTCGGCGCGGAAGATCCCCGCCGCGCGACCGCGCTCGAGGATCTCGTCGAGCAGCCCCTTCGCGGGCTGCGACAGGGTCCGCAGGCCCTCGATCTGGCGAATGAAGGCCCCGCGGTGGATGTTCTCGATAGCGACGAGACGGATGAAGGCGTCGTGGCCGACGTGGTGGTCGTAGGTGAGTTCGGCGAGGGCGCGAATGGCATCCACCGGGTCGGCGTGGTCGACGTCGATCGCGCGCTCGGCCTCGCGGATGCCGCGGTACGCCTCTTCGAGAACGGCTCGATACAGACCGTCCTTGCTGCCGAAGTAGTAGTAGATCATGCGCTTGGTGGTGCGCGTGCGGGCCGCGATCTCATCGACGCGGGCACCCGAGTAACCGTCTTCGGCGAACACCTCGGTCGCCACGGCCAGCAGCTCGGAGCGGGTGCGCTCGGCGTCTCGACGTGCCTCGGCCATGGCCCCAACCTAGTGGACGGGGGAGTGGACCCCGTTTGTACTAACTGGTACATTCGGCCGCCATGAGGACCTCGATGGCGACCGTCTGCATCAGCGGCACCCTGGCCGACAAGCTCCACGCGTGCGCCGATGCCGGCTTCGACGGCGTCGAGATCTTCGAGCCCGACCTGCTCGCCGCCCCGGAGAGCCCCGAAGAGATCGCCGCCCTCGCCGGCAGGTTGGGCCTCGCTCTCGACCTGTACCAGCCGATGCGCGACGTCGAGGGAGTCGATGAGCCGGCCTTCGCCGCGGTCCTCCGCCGGGCGGAGGCGAAGTTCCGCCTCATGAACCGCCTCGGAATCGACCTCGTGCTGTGCTGCAGCAACGTCGCGACCGCGACGATCGACGACGACGCCGTCTCGGCCGCGCAGTTGCGGCGACTCGGCGACCTCGCCCGGGGCTACGGCATCCGGATCGCCTTCGAGGCTTTGGCGTGGGGGCGCTTCGTCGACGACTACCGCCGCGCGTGGCGCATCGTCGAGCTCGCCGACCACCCGGCCGTGGGGGTCTGCCTGGACTCGTTCCACATCCTCTCGCGCGGGCACGATCCCGCGGCCATCGCCGACATCCCGCCCGAGAAGATCTTCTTCGTCCAGCTCGCCGATGCCCCGCGGCTGAGCATGGACGTGCTCTCGTGGAGTCGGCACCACCGCCTGTTCCCGGGCGAGGGCGACTTCGACCTGGTCGATTTCACCGCGCGCATCGTCACGGCCGGATACACCGGTCCGTGGTCGCTCGAGGTGTTCAACGACACCTTCCGTCAGACCGACGCGCGCCGCACGGCCCGCCACGCGCGCCGTTCGCTGCGCTGGCTCGAAGACGCCGTGTCGAGGGTGTTCCCGGATGCCGTGGACCGCGACGACCTGTCGATGCTCCCCGACTCCGCGGCTCCCTCGGGAGTCGACTTCGTCGAGATCAAGGCGGAGGACACCTCGGCCGTCGAGGAGCTTCTCGGTCAGCTCGGGTTCACCTCGCGTGGACGCCACCGTACGAAGCCGGTGACGCTGTGGACGGCCGGCAACGCCCGCCTCGTGCTCAACGAGCAGCACGCGCGCGGCTGGGAGCCGCGGCTGGCCGCGGTGGGCCTCGAGGTCGACGACGCCGAGGCGGTGGACCTGCGCATGGACGAGCTGCACGTGCCGCGCGCCTACCGCCGCACCTACGCGAGCGAAGAACGCCTCGACGGCGCCGTCGCCCCCGACGGCACCGAGGTCTACTGGGCTCAGGCCGCCGACGAGGGCGAGCCCGCCTGGGTCGCCGAATTTGAGCACGGCGAGCCCGAGCGTGCCAGTGCCGTGGTGGGCGTCGACCATGTGAGCCTGTCGCAGCCGTGGCAGGCCATCGAGGAAGCCACGCTGTTCTACACCGCCGGCTTCGCCCTGCGCGTCGACAGCAGCACCGAGGTGCCGGGGCCGCAGGGTCTCGTCGCCAGCCGCGTGCTCGGCGCCCCCGGCGGTGGGGTACGACTTCCGCTCAACGTCGCCCCTCCGATCCTGGCCGGGGAACGTGCCGGCGCCGCCCTGCCCCAGCACGTCGCCTTCGCGTGCAGCGACGTACGGGCCCTCGCCCGGTCCGCCCGCGAACGGGGCTTCGTCCCGCTGGCGATGCCGCGCAACTACTACGACGACCTCGCGGCGCGTTTCGAGATGACGGATGCCGCTGTCGATGAGCTGCGCGAGCTGCATCTGGGCTACGACCGCGACCACGCGGGGGAATACCTGCACTTCTACACGCGCACGATCGGGGAGGTCTTCCTCGAGTTCGTCGAGCGCGTCGACGGGTACACGGGCTACGGCGCGGGCACGGCCCCCGTGCGGCTCAGCGCCCAGGGGCGGCGCTGATAGCGTGCCAGGCATGACCACCCCCCGCCGTCTCCTGCTCGTCAACGGCCCGAACCTCAACCTGCTCGGGACGCGCCAACCCGAGATCTACGGCCGCGAGACCCTCGCCGACGTGGAGCGCGTGACGACGGAGGCCGCCGACGGGCACGGACTGGAGGTCCGCGCCGTCCAGAGCAATCACGAGGGGGTGCTGATCGATGCGATCCACGCCGCACGTCTGGACTGCGCCGGGATCGTGATCAACGCCGGAGGGCTGACGCACACCTCGGTCGCGCTGCGGGATGCGCTGGCATCCGTCGCCCTTCCCGTCGCCGAGGTGCACATCTCGAACATCAAGGAGCGCGAGAGCTTCCGCCGCTTCTCCTACATCGAAGACGTCGCCGTGGTGCACGTCATCGGCGAAGGAGTGCCCGGCTACGCCCGCGCCGTCGACCTCCTGGTCGAGGTCCTCTCGGGGCGGGCCGACGGCTGACGGCGGGGATCGCGTAGACTCTGACGTCGGGCTCTCGCCCACTTCGACTCACGAAACGGAATATCGGCACTCATGGCATCCACTGCAGACATCAAGAACGGCGTCGTCCTGAACATCGACGGTCAGCTCTGGAGCGTCGTGGAGTTCCAGCACGTCAAGCCCGGAAAGGGCGGCGCGTTCGTCCGCACGAAGCTGAAGAACGTCATGAGCGGCAAGGTCGTCGACAAGACCTTCAACGCCGGCGCCAAGATCGAGACCGAGAACGTCGACCGCCGCGACTTCACGTACCTCTACAACGACGGCGACGGCTTCGTCTTCATGGACGTCGCCGACTACGACCAGATCACGGTCGGTGCCGCCACGGTCGGTGACGCCGCCAACTTCCTGCTCGAGAACCAGCAGGTCCAGATCGCGCTCAACAACGGCAACCCCCTGTACGTCGAGATGCCGCCGTCCGTCATCCTCGAGGTGACGTACACCGAGCCCGGCCTGCAGGGCGACCGCTCGTCGGCCGGCACCAAGCCCGCCACCGTCGAGACCGGCTACGAGATGCAGGTTCCCCTGTTCCTCGAGACCGGCACCAAGATCAAGGTCGACACTCGCACCGGCGAGTACCTCGGCCGCATCAGCTGACGTTGAGCGCCCGTACCAAGGCGCGCAAGCGCGCCCTCGACATCCTCTTCCAGGCCGACGTGCGCGGCGAGGAGCTGTCGATCATGCTGGCCACCGAGGCCAAGCGCGCGGCGAACGAGCCCGCTCGCGAGTCTTCGTGGCTCTATGCCCGCGACATCGTGGACGGCGTGATCGACAACCGCGACGCGATCGACGAGCAGATCACCACCTTCTCGAAGGATTGGTCGCTGCAGCGCATGCCCGCCGTCGACCGTGCGCTGCTGCGCATGGGCACGTGGGAGATCCTCTACAACGACGAGGTGCCCACGGCCGTCGCGATCGACGAGGCCGTCGAGCTCGCCAAGGAATTCTCGACCGACGACTCCGGCTCGTTCGTGCACGGCGTGCTGGCGCGGATCGCGCGATCGTCCTGACCCCTTCCGACGTGTTCCGACGCGGCCCCGACTTCCCGTCGGCGGCCGCGTCGCGTCGTTCCGACTCCCGGGGCAGCGCCGTTTCGCCTGCCGCGGCCCCCACCCCACGCATAAACGCTCTGCGCGCGCATAAACGCGAAGACACCGCGTTTATGCGCGCGGGCCGCGTTTCTGCGCGCCGAGAGGTCGCCGGGGGCGACGTTCCGGCCGCGATGTCGGAGGTCAGCGGAAGGATCGTGCCGTGACCTCGTGGCGCGACCTCGTCCCCGAGGGCGCGCGGACCGCGTTCGAGCCGCTCGCCCTCGGCGTCGAGCTGCGCCAGCGCGAGGCCTACGACCCGTCGCGCTGGGAGGCGCGAGCGGTGGTGCCCGTCACGCCGCGATCGCTGGCGAAACGGCAGGACGACCTGCAGCTGGTCGCCCGCCCCCTCGTGCGTGGGTCACGAGACGCGTGGATCCGCGCGGATGCCACGTGGGATGCCGTCCGGCGGTCCTCCGGCCGGTTCTACCCCGCACACGTGAGGTGGTTCGCCGAGCTCCACGCCCTGGCGCAGGCCCTGCGCACGGCGGGTCCCTTCGCCCCGTCGGGGGACACCGTGGCGCTCGACGCCATCGACTCGCCGCTGCTGTGGCCGCACCTGGCCGCGGCCGAGGGTCTCGGCATCCCTCTCGTTCCGATGCACGCGCAGCAGCGTGTGCGACTCGCTCGTGAAGCGACGGCGCGTGTGGCCCTCGACGCGGTGGGTCAGGGAGCACTGCGTGTGTCGGCGGCCCTCGAGCTCGACGGGCGGTCGACGGATGCCGCGCACGCCCGCGCCATCGGCGACTCGGGGCTGTTCGCCTATGCGATCGACGTCGACCCGGTGCCGATCGTGCTGGCCGCCGTCGATCTGCCCGCACCGCTGCCGTCGCTGCTCGGGGCTCCGCCGGTCGATGTGCCGCCGTCCGAGGCCGCCGAGTTCGTGGCGGAGGTCTATCCCCGGCTCGCTCGGCGCGCGCCCCTGTCGGTGGGGGCGGGGGTTCCGGCCCCACCGCCGGCACGCCCGACCCTCGAGGTGGCGGTCGGCTACGAGGACGACGTCGTGACCTACCGGCTCACCTGGGCGTATCCCGGCGGTCTCCGTGTCGCCTACGGCTCAGACGCAGACGACGGCGAACGCGAGGTGCGCGCCGAGGCACAGATCGGTGAGCGGTTCGCGACGGCGTGGGCGGCGGCAACCGACCTGCCGATCGCGGCGAGCGCGATCCTGCGTGATGCCGATGCCGCCGTCTTCGCGACGCGCGTGCTGCCCACCGTCGATGTGCTCGACGAGGTGCGGGTGCGCACGACCGGCACCGCCCCGGCGTTCCGCGAGCTGCGGGGCGACCCGTCGCTGCGCATCACCGCGGTGGAGTCCCTCAACCGCGATTGGTTCGACCTGGGGATCGTCGTGACCATCGAGGGGCGCACGATCCCGTTCGGGATGCTGTTCTCGGCCCTGTCGCGCGGGAGGACACGGGTCAAGCTCTCGGACGGCGCGTGGTTCTCTCTCGCGCATCCCGCCCTGCAGCGTCTGCGGGAACTGTTGGAAGAGGCCGCGGCCCTCGACGAGTGGGAGACGGGTCCGCGTCTTTCGCGTACCCATATGTCGCTGTGGGCCGAGTTCGAAGACCTGGCCGACCAGTCCGACGCCGCCGTCGAATGGCGCGGTCTCGCTCGGGCCCTGCGCGGTGTCGCCGACGTACCGGACGTGCCGACGCCCGCCGGATTCTGCGCCGAGCTGCGCCCGTACCAGCGCGAGGGGCTGTCGTGGCTCGCGTTGCTGCACGCGCACCGGCTCGGCGGCATCCTGGCCGATGACATGGGTCTCGGCAAGACGCTGCAGCTGCTCGCCCTGGTCGCGCACACGCGTGCGCTCGGCCAGACCCGCCCCTGGCTCGTGGTCGCCCCCACGTCTGTGCTGCCCACGTGGCGCGACGAAGCCGCGCGTTTCGCCCCCGATCTGCGGGTCGCCCTGGTCGAGGCCACGTCGGTGCGTCGCACGCGGACGGTCGCCGAGATCGCCGCGGGCGTCGACGTCGTGGTCGCCCCCTACGGGGTCGTGCGCACGGATGCCGAGGAGTTCGGCGTGCCGCACTGGGGCGGTGTCGTCCTCGACGAGGCGCAGTTCGTGAAGAATCCGGCGACGCGGATCCATCGCGCGATCGCGTCGCTGACCACGGATGCCGTGTTCGCGGCGACGGGGACCCCGATCGAGAACGGCCTCGACGACCTCTGGGCGCTGCTGGCGCTCACCGCCTCCGGGCTGTTCCCCTCGATCCGGCAGTTCCGCGAGGACTACACGCGCGCGATCGAGCAGCTGCCCGCGGATGCCCCGACCGCGATCTCGGCGGCCGCGGCGAGCGCGCACCGCGAGAAGACACTGGAGCGGCTTCGTCGACGCGTGCGACCGTTCCTCTTGCGCCGAACGAAGGATGTCGTGGCATCCGATCTGCCTCCCAAGCAGGAGCAGGAGATCGCCGTCCCCCTCGGCCCCGCCCATCAGGAGCTCTACGACCGGGTCCTGCAGCGCGAGCGGCAGAAGGTGCTGGGTCTTCTCGACGACCTCGATCGGCAGCGCTTCATCGTGTTCCGGTCCCTGACCCTGCTGCGCATGCTCGCCCTGGCGCCGGGGCTCGTCGACGAACGCGACGCGCACCTCGGGTCGGCGAAACTCGACGTTCTGCTCGAGCGCCTCGTCGAGGTGGCCGCCGAGGGGCACCGCGCGTTGGTGTTCAGCCAGTTCACGTCGTTCCTCGACCTCGCCGCCCAGAGGTTGGATGCCGAGGGCCTGTCGTACGCGCACCTCGACGGCTCCACCACCCGGCGCGGGGACGTGATCGACGGGTTCCGCGGGGGAGACGCCCCGGTGTTCCTCATCAGTCTCAAAGCGGGTGGGTTCGGTCTGACCCTCACCGAGGCCGAGTACGTGTTCGTTCTCGACCCGTGGTGGAACCCCGCCGCGGAGTCGCAGGCCATCGACCGCGCTCACCGCATCGGGCAGACCAAGAGCGTGTTCGTGTACCGCCTCATCGCCGCGGGCACGGTGGAAGAGAAGGTTCGGGCTCTGCAGCATCGGAAGGCTGCGCTGTTCGACGCGGTGATCGACGACGGCGACGCGTTTGCGGCCGCCCTGGACGCCGACGACATCCGGGGACTGCTGGGGCCGTGAGGGGCGGGGGTGGCGACTGCGCGTTGCCCCGACACCCCGCGCTCCCCGGACGCTCGCAGCCGTGCGCGCGTAGACTCTTCGGGTTCGCCAACGACACAGGAGCGGCATGAAGATCACCGGCCTCGGCCACGCGGGAATGTTCATCGAGACGCGCGGCGGCAGCATCATCTGCGACCCCGTCATCGGCCCGAGCTTCTTCGGCTCGTGGTTCCCCTTCCCCGACAACCGCGCCCTCGACTGGGAGCGTTTCGGCAAGGCGGACTTCCTGTACATCTCTCACCGCCACCGCGATCACTTCGATCCGGCGATGCTGGAACGCTACGTGTCGAAGGACATCAAGGTGCTCCTGCCCGAGTACCCGACCGACGACCTCGAGCAGGACCTCATCGCGCTCGGCTACACGAACCTCATCCGCACCGAGGCCGGCGTGCCCCTGCAGTTCGGCGACCTGAAGCTCATGGTGACGCCGCTGCGCGCCCCCTCCGACGGTCCGATCGGCGACTCGTCGCTGTCGCTCGACGACGGCACCGCGTCGATCCTCAACCAGAACGACTCGCACCCGCTCGACCTCGACAAGCTGTTCGACTTCGGCAAGCCCGACGCGTACTTCACGCAGGTCTCCGGCGCGATCTGGTGGCCCATGGTCTACGACCTGCCCCAGGACGCGAAGCAGAACTTCGCGCAGCTCAAGCGCGACGCGCAGAACAAGCGCGCGATGTACTACATCGACAAGGTGGACGCCGAGCACGTGTTCCCGATGGCCGGTCCGCCGATGTTCCTGCGCGAGGAGCTGTTCCGCTACAACGGCACGGGCCTCGAGAACGACTCGATCTTCACCGACCAGCGGGAGTTCCTCGCGCACATGAAGGAGCAGCGCCCCGACCAGAAGGGCTACCTGTTCCTCCCGGGGACCGAGGTCGAGGTGCAGGGGTCGGACGTCACCGTCACCCAGACGCTGTACACGGATGCCGAGATCGAGCGTGTCTTCGGTGACAAGTGGAACTACCTGGCCGAGCAGCGCGACAGCCGTCAGGCAGAGGTGCGGGCCGAGGAGGCCACTCGCGCGGAGGTCATCCCCCCGGCGGAGATGCTCGCCGCGATCAAGGAGTGGTGGGAGCCGCTGCTGCGTCGTGCCCGCACGATCCGCAACGGTGTCGGCGGCATGGTGCGCTTCCGCATCGGCGAGCTCGACATGGTCGTGGACTTCCCCAAGGCGAAGGTCCGGGAGTACGCGGGCGAAGAGTGCATCTACTGGTACACGATCCCCGCCGACCTCGTGTCGACGAACATCCGGGATCACGAGATCGACTGGTCGAACTCGATCTTCCTGTCGATGCAGTTCGAGGTGGGTCGTTCGGGCAAGTTCAACGAGTTCCTCACGACGTTCCTCAAGTGCCTGTCGCGCGACCGCATCGAGTACGTCGAGAACTGGTACGCCGAGCAGTCGGATCAGACCGAGGATGCCGAGATCGACGGGTGGACCGTTCAGCGCCGCTGTCCGCATCTGCGCGCGGACCTCACCAAGACCGGCAAGATCGAGAACGGCGTGCTGACGTGCTCGCTGCACGACTGGAAGTGGGACCTGGCCAGCGGTCGCTGCTTGACCACGACGGGTCACCCGATCCGCTCCACGCCCAGCGGCGAGCGCGCCGAGGCCGAGCGGGCTGCCGCCGAAGTCGCCGCTGGCTGACCCGTGCCGGGGTTCCATCACGTCGAGGTCTGGGTCGCCGACCCGGTCGTGGCGCGCGCGGACTGGGGGTGGTTGCTCGACCAGCTCGGATTCAAGCGCAGCGCCGAGTGGACCGAGGGGGAGTCGTGGGCCGCGGGGGAGTCCTACCTCACCCTCACCACGTCGCCCAATCTGTCCCGTCCCGATCACGACCGTCGCGCCCCGGGTGTGAACCACCTGGCATTCCGCGGGGGTTCTCGAGCGCGCGTCGACGAGATCATGGCGTCCTGCTCGGATCACGGTTGGCGGCCCCTCTACCAAGAGCGCTATCCGTTCGCCGGCGGTCCGGCCCACTACGCCGGATGGATGGAGAACTCCGCCGGCTTCAAAGCAGAGATCGTCGCCGACGAGGACGAGACCCCGACCCTCGACTGACGCGCCCTGCGAAGGCGGCGCCAGCCGAATGACATGGCACGCTCCTCGCCGGATGCGCGGGTGCGGCCGACGGCGGCGGGGTCGCCGAGCTACCCCGCTGATACGGACCCCCGCCGCACAGCTTCTCTCCACGGCATCCGGCCAGCCCACCCGCTAGACTGGTCCGAGAACCACAGCAACCTTTAACCCCGTCCCGTGAGGCGGAGAAGGGAGCGGCGGATGAATACGCGCACCGTCATGCACGATGCCGATATCGCCCGCGCTTTGACGCGCATATCGCACGAGATCCTGGAGTCCAACAAAGGACCGGAGGGACTCGTCCTCCTCGGCATCCCGACCCGCGGCGTCACGCTCGCGAATCGGATCGGCCCTCTCGTCAGCGAGTTCGGCGGTGCTCCCGTCGCGGTCGGCTCCCTCGACGTGACGATGTACCGCGACGATCTGCACCGCAATCCCACGCGGTCCCCGCGGAAGACCGAGATCCCCGCCGGGGGCATCGACGGCAAGACGGTCGTGCTGATCGACGACGTGCTGTTCTCGGGCCGCAGCATCCGTGCCGCCCTCGACGCTCTGCAGGACATCGGCCGCCCCGCCGCCGTGCGCCTTGCGACGCTGATCGACCGCGGTCACCGCGAACTGCCGATCCGCCCCGACTTCGTGGGCAAGAACCTCCCCAGCGCCCGCGACGAGCGTGTCAACGTGCGCCTCGCCGAGATCGACGGCGTCGAGGAGGTGACGATCGAATCATGAGGCACCTCCTCGACACGCAGCGCCTCGGGCGCGATGACGCCCTGCAGATCCTCGACGTCGCCGAAGACATGGCCGACACCCAGCGCCGCGAGGTCAAGAAGCTTCCGACCCTGCGCGGAAAGACCGTCGTCAACCTCTTCTTCGAGGACTCCACGCGCACGCGCATCTCGTTCGAGGCCGCCGCCAAGCGCCTCTCCGCCGACGTCATCAACTTCTCGGCGAAGGGCTCGAGCGTCAGCAAGGGCGAGTCGCTCCAGGACACCGCGCAGACCCTTCAGGCGATGGGGGCGGATGCCGTGGTCATCCGCCACGGAGCCTCCGGCGCTCCTCGGACCCTCGCGACCTCCGGCTGGATCAGCGCGGGCGTGGTGAACGCCGGCGACGGCACGCACGAGCACCCGACCCAGGCCCTGCTGGACGCGCTCACGATCCGCAAGCGCCTGTTCGGCGACGACAGCCGCGGCCGCGACCTCAGCGGCATCCGGGTGACGATCGTCGGCGACGTGCTGCACTCGCGCGTCGCGCGCTCGAACGTCTGGCTGCTGCACACCCTGGGCGCCCAGGTCACCCTTGTCGCCCCGCCCACGCTCGTGCCGCAGGACGTCAGCGGGTGGCCCGTGGAGATCGACTACGACCTCGATCATGCGATCGCAGCGGGTCCGGACGCCCTCATGATGCTCCGCATCCAGCTCGAGAGAATGAGTGCCGCGTATTTCCCGACTGAACGGGAGTATTCCCGCCGGTACGGTCTCGACGCGCGGCGTTTGCAGGCTCTGCCGGACGGTAGCATTGTCCTGCACCCCGGTCCGATGAACCGGGGTCTGGAGATCTCCGCCGAAGCCGCCGATTCGCCTCGTTCGACGGTGCTCGAGCAGGTCACGAACGGTGTCTCCGTGCGGATGGCCGTTCTCTACCTGCTTCTGGCGGGCGAACGGCCCCACACCGAGAAAGAGGACCTCCGATGAGCCACGCCACCCCCCAGACGCTTCTGGTGCGCGGCGCGCGCATCGAGGGCCACGATGCCACCGATCTCCTCGTGCGCGACGGGGTCGTCGCCGAGACCGGTTCCGGTCTGTCGCACGCGGGCGCCACGGTCGTCGACGCCGATGGGCTCATCGCCCTGCCCGGTCTGGTCGATCTGCACGTGCACCTTCGCGAACCGGGGTACGAGGCGTCCGAGACGATCCTGACCGGCTCCCGGGCGGCCGCCGCCGGTGGCTTCACCACCGTCTTCGCCATGCCCAACACCTCGCCCGTGGCCGACACCGCGGGCGTGGTCGAGCAGGAGCTCGCCCTCGGCGAGGCCGCCGGCTATGTGCACGTGCAGCCGATCGGCGCCGTGACGGTGGGACAGAAGGGCGAACGTCTCGCCGAGCTCGGCGCGATGGCCGATTCGCGCGCTCGCGTCCGCGTCTTCAGCGACGACGGGTTCTGCGTCTTCGACCCGCTCATCATGCGTCGCGCGCTGGAGTACGTGAAGGCGTTCGACGGCGTCATCGCCCAGCACGCCCAGGACCCCCGCCTGACCGAGGGCGCCCAGATGAACGAGGGCGCCGTCTCGGCCGAGCTCGGTCTCGCCGGCTGGCCCGCGGTCGCCGAGGAATCGATCATCGCCCGCGACGTCCTGCTGGCCGAGCACGTGGGCTCGCGCCTGCACGTGTGCCACCTCAGCACCGCGGGTTCGGTCGACATTATTCGCTGGGCCAAGAAGCGGGGCGTCAACGTCACCGCCGAGGTCACCCCGCATCACCTGCTGCTGACCGACGAGCTCGTGCGCGACTACGACGCCCGCTTCAAGGTCAACCCGCCGCTGCGCCGCGAAGAGGACGTCCTCGCGGTGCGCGAGGGCCTGGCCGACGGCACGATCGACATCGTGGCCACCGACCACGCTCCGCACCCCACCGAGGCGAAGGCCTGCGAGTGGGCGGCGGCGGCCAACGGCATGGTCGGGCTCGAGAGCGCCCTGCGGGTCGTCCATCAGGCGATGGTCGAGACGGGCCTGATGACCTGGGCCGACGTCGCCCGGGTGATGTCGGCGACCCCGGCGCGCATCGGTCGCCTCGACGGCCACGGCACGCCCGTGGCCGAGGGACAGCCCGCCACCTTCACGCTCTACGACCCGCGCCCCTCGCGTGCGTTCGGACTCGACGATCTCGCGGGACGCAGCACGAATTCGCCCTACCTCGGCCGGGAGCTGCCCGGAGAGGTGCGCTGGACCGTGCGTGCCGGCATCCCGACCGTCGCCGACGGTGCCGTGCTCGACGCCCCCGGAGCGCTCTCGTGAGCCGCGAGGGCGCCCTGCTCGTCATGGTCGGCGTGGCCGTCGTCTTGCTCGCCCTGCTCGCGTGGGCCTGGGTACGACGAACGCGGCGCGATGCGCGCTACTCCGCCCCGGTGGGGGAGCTGGCCGAAGGCGCCGTCGAGACGGCGGTGTTCTCGGGGCTCTACGTCGCCACGACCCGGCACGACGAGCCGCTCGAGCGGCTCGCCATCAAGGGTCTCGGCTTCCGCTCCCGCCTCGACGTCACCGTCACCACGGCGGGCGTCGCGCTCGACCTCCGAGGCCAGCCGCGCATCGTGCTCGACCGCGACCGCCTGGTGGATGCCGCTCAAGCCACCGTCGCCATCGACCGCGTGGTCGAGCGCGACGGCCTGACGCGCGTCAGCTGGCGCATCGACGACGAGACCGTCGTCGACACCTACCTCCGACCCCAGGATGCCTCGGCGAAAGCCCTCGCCGACGCCATCCGTCCCCTCATCACCACGACAGGAAGCGACGCATGACCGCCCTGATCAGTTCCTCGCGCCTCACGCGAGACCCCGCCGTCCTCGTGCTCGAAGACGGCACCCGCTACACCGGCCGTGCCTACGGCGCACGCGGCGAGACCCTCGGCGAGGTCGTCTTCGCCACCGGCATGACCGGCTATCAAGAGACCATCACCGACCCCTCGTACGCGGGTCAGATCGTCCTGCAGACCGCGCCCCACATCGGCAACACCGGCGTGAACGAGGAAGACCCCGAGTCGCGTCGCATCTGGGTCGCCGGCTACGTCGTGCGCGACCCCTCGCGCATGGTGTCGAACTGGCGCGCCGACCGTTCGCTCGACGACGCCCTCGTCGAGGACGGGATCGTCGGCATCTCGGGCATCGACACCCGCGCGGTCACCCGCCGCATCCGCTCGTCGGGCAGCATGCGCGGCGGCGTCTTCTCGGGCGAGGCGGCGAACCTCGCTCCCGACGAGCAGCTGCGCCGCGTGCTCGAGGCCCCGGGCATGGCGGGCCGCAACCTGTCGGCCGAGGTCTCGGTCACCGAGGTCGAGGTCACGCCCGCCACGGCGGAGCGGATCGGCAACCTCGCCGTCCTCGACCTGGGCGTCAAGCAGTCCACGATCGTGAACCTCGCGGCCCGCGGCTTCGACGTGCACGTCTTCCCGCAGTCCGCCACGATCGACGACATCCGCGCGATCGAGCCGGTCGCGGCCTTCTACTCGAACGGTCCCGGCGACCCCGCGGCATCCGACCAGCACGTCGAGCTGCTCCGCGCCGTCCTCGGCGACGGCCTGCCGTTCTTCGGCATCTGCTTCGGCAATCAGCTGCTGGGGCGCGCCCTCGGCTTCGGCACGTACAAGCTGCCGTTCGGACACCGCGGCATCAACCAGCCGGTGCTCGACAAGACCACCGGCCGCGTCGAGATCACCTCCCAGAACCACGGATTCGCCGTCGACGCCCCGCTCGATCAGGTCGTCGACAGCCCGAACGGCTTCGGCCGCGTCGAGGTGAGCCACATCGGCCTCAACGACAACGTCGTCGAGGGGCTACGCGCCCTCGACATCCCCGCGTTCAGCGTCCAGTACCACCCCGAGGCGGCCTCGGGCCCGCACGACGCCAACTACCTGTTCGACCGCTTCCGCGAGATGGTTCTCGCGACGATGGAGACCAAGAAGAATGCCTAAGCGCGACGACATCAACTCCGTCCTCGTCATCGGCTCCGGCCCGATCGTCATCGGTCAGGCCTGCGAGTTCGACTACTCCGGCACCCAGGCGTGCCGCGTGCTCCGCGAAGAGGGGGTGCGCGTCATCCTCGTCAACTCCAACCCCGCGACGATCATGACCGACCCCGACTTCGCCGACGCGACCTACATCGAGCCGATCACCCCCGAGGTCATCGAGTCGATCATCGCCAAAGAGAAGCCGGATGCCGTTCTCCCCACGCTCGGCGGCCAGACGGCGCTGAACGCGGCGATCCAGCTCCACAAGCGCGGCATCCTCGAGAAGTACGACGTCGAGCTCATCGGCGCCGACTTCGACGCGATCAACCGCGGTGAGGACCGCCAGATCTTCAAGGAGCTCGTCATCGAGGCGGGCGCCGACGTGGCGGCATCCGTCATCTGCCACTCCATGGACGAACTCCTCGCCGGTGCCGAGAAGCTGGGCTACCCGCTGGTCGTCCGCCCCTCCTTCACGATGGGCGGCCTGGGCTCGGGCTTCGCCTACGACGAGGCCGACCTCCGCCGCATCGGCGGCGCGGGCCTGCACGACTCGCCCACCAACGAGGTGCTCCTCGAAGAGTCGATCCTCGGGTGGAAAGAGTACGAGCTCGAGCTCATGCGCGACACCGCCGACAACACGGTGGTCGTCTGCTCGATCGAGAACGTCGATCCGGTCGGCGTCCACACCGGCGACTCGATCACCGTGGCGCCCGCCCTCACGCTGACCGACCGCGAGTTCCAGCGCCTGCGCGACATCGGCATCGACATCATCCGCGCCGTGGGCGTCGACACCGGCGGCTGCAACATCCAGTTCGCCGTCGACCCCGCGACCGGCCGCATCATCGTGATCGAGATGAACCCGCGCGTCTCGCGCTCCTCGGCGCTCGCGTCGAAGGCGACGGGCTTCCCGATCGCGAAGATCGCCGCCAAGCTCGCGATCGGCTACCGTCTCGACGAGATCCCCAACGACATCACCAAGGTCACGCCGGCGAGCTTCGAGCCCACGCTCGACTACGTCGTGGTGAAGGTGCCGCGCTTCAACTTCGAGAAGTTCCCGGCCGCCGACACCACCCTCACCACCACCATGAAGTCGGTGGGCGAGGCCATGGCGATCGGCCGCAACTACACCACGGCGCTGCAGAAGGCCCTGCGCTCTCTCGAGAAGCGCGGGTCGAGCTTCCACTGGGGCGAGGAGTCGCGCTCGGTCGACGAGCTGCTCGAGGTCTCGAAGACGCCGACCGACGGCCGCATCGTCGTCCTGCAGCAGGCGCTGCGCAAGGGCGCGACGGCGGAGCAGGCCTTCGAGGCGACCAAGATCGATCCGTGGTTCATCGATCAGATGGTCCTCATCAACGAGGTCGCGGACTTCATCGGCGAGGCATCTGAGCTGGATGCCGAGACTCTCCGCACGGCGAAAGAGCACGGTTTCAGCGACGCCCAGATCGCCGAGATCCGCGGGATCGACGAGGCCGCGGTGCGCGAGAGCCGTTACGCGCTCGACGTGCGCCCGGTCTACAAGACCGTCGACACGTGCGCGGGGGAGTTCCCGGCGCTCACGCCGTACCACTACTCCTCGTACGACGCCGAGACCGAGGTCACCCCCTCCGACCGCACCAAGGTCGTCATCATCGGCTCGGGCCCCAACCGCATCGGTCAGGGCGTCGAGTTCGACTACTCCTGCGTGCACGCGTCGTTCGCTCTGTCGGCTGCCGGGTACGAGACCGTCATGGTCAACTGCAACCCCGAGACGGTCTCGACCGACTACGACACGTCCGACCGCCTGTACTTCGAGCCGCTGACGCTCGAGGACGTGCTCGAGGTGCTGCATGCCGAGTCCCAGTCGGGTCGGATCCTCGGCGTCGTGTGTCAGCTCGGCGGTCAGACGCCGCTGGGCCTGGCCAAGGGGATCGAGGCCGCCGGCTACACGATCCTCGGCACCAGCCCCGAGGCGATCGACCTCGCCGAGGAGCGCGAGCTGTTCTCGCGCCTGCTCGACGAGGCCGGTCTCGTCGCCCCGCGCAACGGAACGGCGATCGATGTCGAGGGCGCGGTCACCGTGGCCGAGGAGATCGGCTACCCCGTGCTGGTTCGCCCGAGCTTCGTGCTCGGCGGTCGCGGCATGGAGATCGTGTACTCCACCGAGGCGCTGCGCGACTACTTCGTGCGCGTCGCCGACCAGGCGATCATCGGCCCCGGGCTCCCGCTGCTCGTGGACCGTTTCCTCGACGACGCGATCGAGCTCGACGTCGATGCGTTGTACGACGGCACCGACCTGTACATCGGCGGCGTCATGGAGCACCTCGAAGAGGCCGGCATCCACTCCGGTGACTCCTCGTGCACGCTTCCGCCGGTCTCGCTCGGTCGCACAGAGGTCGACCGCGTCCGCGAGGCGACCCTCGCGATCGCGAAGGGCGTCGGCGTCCGCGGTCTGCTGAACGTGCAGTTCGCGATCTCGGCGGGGGTCCTCTACGTCATCGAAGCGAACCCCCGCGCCAGCCGCACCGTGCCCTTCGTGTCGAAGGCCCTGGGCATCCCGCTCGCGAAGGCCGCCAGCCGGATCATGGTCGGCAACACCATCGCCGAGCTCGTCGCCGAGGGGCTGCTCCCCGAGCAGGACGGCTCGCGCGTGCCGCTCGACGCCCCCGTCGCCGTCAAGGAGGCCGTGCTGCCGTTCAAGCGGTTCCGCACCGCCGACGGTCACACCGTCGACTCGGTCCTCGGACCCGAGATGCGCTCCACCGGTGAGGTCATGGGCATCGACCGCGACTTCCCGACGGCGTTCGCGAAGTCGCAGGAAGCCGCGTACGGCGGTATGCCGACCTCCGGTACCGTCTTCATCTCGGTCGCCGACGCCGACAAGCGCGCCGTCATCCTGCCCGCCCACCGCCTGCAGGAGCTCGGCTTCGAGCTCATGGCGACCGAGGGCACCGCCGAGATCCTGGCCCGCAACGGCATCCGGGTCAAGGTCGTCGAGAAGTACTCCGAGACGCAGGGTTCCGACCAGCAGAACGTGGTCGACCTGATCAACGCCGGCGAGATCGACATGATCGTCAACACGCCCTCGGGCGGCACCGCCCGTGCCGACGGGTACGAGATCCGCGCAGCCGCGGTGGCCGCCGATAAGGCCCTGTTCACCACGATGGCCGTGCTCGGCGCCGCGGTGAGCGCCCTGGGCGCGATGAAGGACGGCTTCGGAGTGCGCAGCCTTCAGGAGTACGCCGTGGATCGCGCGGGGCGTCTGTGAGCGACACCTTCGGACAGCGGCTCAGCGCCGCCCTCGACCTGCACGGCGCCCTGTGCGTCGGCATCGACCCCCACGCCGCGCTGCTGTCGGCGTGGGGGCTGGATGCCACGGCCGAGGGCGCGCGCGAGTTCGGCCTGCGAGTGGTCGAGGCCGCCCGCGGGCGGGTCGGCGTGGTCAAGCCGCAGGTGGCGTTCTTCGAGCGGTACGGCTCCCGCGGTTTCGCCGCGCTGGAGGACGTGATGGCGGGCGCCCGCGACGCCGGGCTCCTGGTGATCGCCGACGCCAAGCGCGGTGACATCGGTACGACCATGGAGGGCTACGCCCACGCGTGGCTCGAACCCGGCTCGCCCCTCGAGGCGGATGCCGTGACCCTGTCGCCGTACATGGGTGCCGACTCGTTGCGCGACACGCTGTCGCTCGCGGTGCACCACGGAAAGGGCGCGTTCGTGCTGACCGCGACGAGCAACCCCGAGGCGCGTGCGCTGCAGAGCGCGATCGTCGACGACGCGCAAGCCGTGGGCGATCACGAGCATGTCGCCGCGCGCGTGGCGCACGACGTCAACCAGGCCAACATCGGCGCACCCGGGGCCCTGGGTCCCGTGGGAGTCGTCGTCGGAGCCACAGTGGACCGCACCGCTTTCGGCCTCGGAGACGTGGCTCTGGCGGGCATGCCGATCCTCGCTCCGGGTTTCGGCGCGCAGGGGGCAGCCCCTGCCGATCTGCGCCGCCTCTTCGGTTACGTCGCGAAGGCCGTCGTGGCCAACGAGAGCCGAAGCATCCTCGCGGTCGGACCCGACCGTCTCGCCACCCGCATCGATGAGCGCGCCGCGCTCTACCGGGAGTCCCTGCATGGCTGAAACCCGTCGCCCACCCGAGGTAGACCGCGCCGCCGCCTCGCGCCGCGCCGTCGAGGCCCGTCGCGAGCGCGCCGCGCTCAAGCGCGACGTGTCGACGCGCGTCATCTCGCCGCAGGAGCTGCTGCGCCGGGGACTCGCCGACCCGCTCTCCGCGGCCGGTGCAATGCGCGTGACGGAGTTCCTCACGGCGATCCCCGCGATCGGCGAGAGCAAGCGCGACCGCATCCTCGCCTCGCTCTCGATCTCGCCGGTGAAACGCCTCGGCGGCCTCGGCACGCGCCAGCGCGACGCCCTGCGGCAGTACCTCGACACGCGCTGGCCCGAGCCCGGGCCGCGTGAGGGCCGCAGTCGTCTCATCGTGCTCGCCGGACCCACCGCGGTCGGCAAGGGCACGGTCGCCGCCCACATCAAGCAGAACTACCCCGAGATCCACCTCTCGGTCTCGGCCACCACCCGTGCGCCGCGCCCGGGCGAGGTCGAGGGCGAGCACTACTACTTCGTCGACGACGCCGAGTTCGACCGTCTGGTCGCCTCGGGAGAGCTGCTGGAGTGGGCCGTCGTGCACAACAAGAACCGCTACGGCACTCCGCGCGCACCCATCGAGCAGGTGCTCACCGGCGGCGGCACCGCCCTGCTCGAGATCGATCTGCAGGGTGCCCGCCAGGTGCGCGCCGCCGATCCTTCGGCGACCCTGGTCTTCCTGCTGCCGCCGAGCTGGGACGAGCTCGTCCAGCGTCTGGTCGGGCGCGGGACCGAGGATGCCGAGGAGCGTGCCCGACGATTGCGCACGGCGCGTGTCGAACTCGCGGCCCAGAACGAGTTCGACTACCGCGTCGTGAACGAGAACGTCGACTCGGCCGCTGCGGAGGTCGTCGCCCTGGCGGCGGCACAGCGCTGAGCGGTCACCGGCGCGCACCGTCGGTCGACGGCGGGATGGACTCCCGCGACCTCGCTGCCGGTCCCCGCGAGGTTGCGCCACGTTACACCTGACTCGGCGGACGACGGCGATGCCGCCAGGGTGGGGGCATGCCCCTTGCCGTTCGTCCTCCCGCTGTCGGTCGTAGCGCCGCGCCCCGCGGAACCGTCTCGCTCCGAGGCGTCGAGCGCACCTTCGGCGCGACGCGCACCGTGCTGCGCGGCATCCAGCTCGATCTGGCGCCCGCCGAGATCGTCACCGTCATCGGTCCATCGGGTTGCGGCAAGTCGACGCTCCTGCGCCTCCTCGGCGGGTTGGACAGCCCCACCGCCGGCCGCATCACCGTGGACGGCACGGCCGTGCGCGCCACCGATGCCCGCACAGCGATGGCGTTCCAGGAGCCGCGCCTGCTGCCCTGGCGCACCCTCGCCCAGAACGTCGCGCTCGGGCTCCCGCGCAGCACCGACCGGCGCTCCGGAACGGCCCGCGTGGCCGAGCTGCTCGACCTCGTCGGGCTCGAGGCCGCTGCGGCGCACCGTCCGCGCGAGGTCTCCGGAGGAATGGCGCAGCGTGCCTCGCTCGCGCGAGCGCTCGCCCGCGACCCCGAGGTCCTGCTGCTCGACGAGCCGTTCGGCGCCCTCGACGCCCTCACCCGGCTGCGTATGCAGGACCTGCTGCTCGAGATCCACGCATCCCGCCCCACCACCATCGTGCTCGTCACGCACGACGTGGAAGAGGCGCTGTACCTCGCCGACCGGGTCGTGCTCCTGCGTGCGCTCGGCGACGACGATGCCGCGTCGTCCGTCTCGCGCGTGATCGAGGTACCGGGCGCCCGTCCTCGCGATCGCGCCGACCACACCCTGACCGCCCTGCGCGTCGAACTCCTGAACGGGCTCGGCGTGCACACTGTCCATCACTCTCGCCAGGAGACCCCATGAGCCCCCTGTCCCGCCGCCTCGTCCCCGCCACCGCGATCGCGGGGGCGCTCGTCCTCGTGCTCACCGGATGCCTCGCCGGCGAGAACGCTCCCTCCTCGGCCGGAGCAGGCGGTGCCTCCGCGGCGGGGGAGTGGTCGACCGACACCGTGACCTTGGACTTCGCCACCTACAACCCGCTCAGCCTGATCGTGCGCGACCAGGGACTCGTCGAGAAGGCCCTCGGCGACGCGGTGACGGTCGAATGGGTGCAGTCGGCCGGCTCGAACAAGGCCAACGAGTTCCTGCGAGCGGGATCCATCGACGTCGGCTCCACCGCGGGGTCGGCTGCCCTGCTGGCCCGAGCCAACGGATCGCCCATCAAGGTCATCGACATCTACTCCCAGCCCGAATGGTCGGCCCTGGTCGTCTCCGCCGACAGCGACATCACCTCGGTCGCCGACCTCGCCGGCACGTCGATAGCTGCGACGCCGGGTACGGATCCGTACTTCTTCCTCCTGCAGGCGCTCGAGACCGCCGGACTCGGGCTCGATGACGTGCAGCTGCAGAACCTGCAGCATGCCGACGGTCGCGCGGCCCTGGCCGCCGGTTCGGTCGACGCCTGGGCGGGATTGGACCCGATCATGGCCGCCGCGGAGGCTGAGTCGGGCGCGAAGCTGCTGTATCGCAACGTCGATTTCAACTCGTACGGTTTCCTCAACGCGACCGAGGACTTCATCGACAACCATCCCGACGTCGCACAGGTGGTCGTCGACGCATACGAGCAGGCCCGCACGTGGGCACTCGAGAACCCCGACGAGACCGCAGCGCTGCTGGCGGAGGTCGCCGGCATCGATCCGTCGGTGGCCACCACCGTCATCGGCAAACGCTCGAACCTCGATGTGAGCGGTATCCCCGGCGACGATCAGCTCGCGGTGCTGCGCGTGATCGCCCCCGTGCTCGTCCAGTCCGATGCCGTGCAGGGTGGTGACCAGGCCGTGCAGACGGCCCTCGAGTCGATCGTGCACGACGACTTCGCCCGCTCCGCGACAGGCGATCGATGACCGCCGGCGCCAGCCGCTTCGCGGTCGAGGCGCGGACGGGGCGCACCGGGGTCGCAGACCAGGGGGGAGTCACCGTGGCGGCGACGCGCTCGTTCTGGTCACGACCGGCTGTGCACGTGGTCGGGGGACTCGTCATCCCCGTCCTGCTTCTCGCGGTCTGGCAGATCACCACCTCGGTCGGGCTCGTGCCGGTGTACCGGCTGCCTCCGCCCGCGTCCGTCGTCACCGCCGCCGTCGGTCTGGCGGAGTCCGGGGAGTTGTGGCGTCATATCACCATCTCGATGCAGCGGGTGCTGGTCGGCTTCACCGTGGGTTCGCTCGTCGGGCTGGCGGTCGCGGCCCTGGTGGGCCTCACCCGTGCGGGGGACGTGCTGTTGAGCCCCACTCTCGCCGCCATCCGTGCGATCCCCTCACTCGCTCTCGTTCCGCTCCTGCTGCTGTGGATGGGGATCGGCGAGGATTCGAAGGTCACCCTCATCGCCGTCGGCGCCTTCTTCCCGATCTTCACGACCGTGGCCGGCGCCCTGCGTCACGTCGACGCGCAGCTCGTCGAGATGGGGCGCTCCTTCAGCCTGCGCGGCTGGGAGTTGTTCCGCGCGGTGCAGCTGCCGGCCGTCGTGCCCTCCCTCGTCTCGGGACTGCGGCTGGCGATGGCGCAGTCATGGCTCTTCCTGGTCGCTTCCGAGCTCATCGCCGCGTCGATGGGCCTCGGATTCCTCCTGACGCTGTCGCAGCAGAACGGCCGCGTCGACCGCATCCTGCTGACCATCGCGCTGCTGGCGGTTCTGGGGGCGCTGTCCAACGCCATCCTCAGCGTGATCGAGAAGCGTCTGCTGCGCCGCTGGACGTGACGGCGGTCCCGACGCGATATTGCAGCCCGGCGCGGTAGACTGGTCGAATGCTTCGGCGCTCCCGGCGCCGCATCCACCTCATCCGCCGCACCAGGAGGTTCCCATGGCCGGACGTGACAAGGGCATTATCGACCCGCCCATCGACGCTCTGCTCGACAAGGTCGACTCGAAGTACCAGCTCGTCATCTACGCGTCCAAGCGCGCGCGTCAGATCAACGACTACTACTCCGACCTGCACGAGGGAAACCTCTTCGACAACGTGGGCCCGCTCGTGGACTCCACCGTCGAGGACAAGCCCCTGACGATCGCTCTGCACGAGATCCACGAAGACAAGCTGCGCCTGCGCGCTGCGGAGTGATCCCCAGCCTGCGCACTCTCGTGATCTGTTCACAGATGTGACGATGCCCCGGGCGGCCGATCGCCGCCCGGGGCATACTTGTGCCCATCCCCGCCCCACACTTCTCCGGAGTCGCCTTGACCGACCTGCGCCTTTTCACGTCCGAGTCCGTCACCGAGGGTCACCCCGACAAGATCTGCGATCAGATCTCCGACAGCATCCTCGATGCCATCCTCACCGAGGACCCCACCGGTCGCGTGGCCGTCGAGACGCTCGTGACGACGGGCCTCGTGCACGTGGCCGGCGAGGTGTCAACGAGCGCCTACGTCGAGATCCCGGCGATCGTTCGCGACGTGGTCAACCGCATCGGGTACACCTCGAGCGACACCGGCTTCGACGGTGAGTCGTGCGGCGTCTCCGTCTCGATCGGGGCGCAGTCGTCCGACATCGCCGCGGGCGTCAACAAGGCGTTCGAGCAGCGCGAGCGCGGCTCCGTCGACCCGCGCGACCTCCAGGGTGCCGGCGATCAGGGCATCATGTTCGGCTTCGCCACCAACGAAACCCCCCAGCTCATGCCGATGGCCGCCTGGACCGCCCACCGCATCGCCGAACGTCTGGCATCCGTCCGCAAGGACGGATCGCTGCCGTTCCTGCGCCCCGACGGCAAGACGCAGGTCACCCTCGGCTACGACGGCCTCGTGCCCCGCACGGTCGACTCCGTCGTGCTGTCGACCCAGCACCACCCCGACATCTCGCAAGAAGACCTGCGCGCCGAGGTGCAGGCCGCGGTCATCGACCCCGTGCTGGCCGAGACCGGCCTCGAACTGCCCGACGTGAAGTACTACATCAACCCCGCCGGTCCGTTCGTCATCGGCGGCCCGAAGGGCGATGCAGGCCTCACGGGCCGCAAGATCATCATCGACACCTACGGCGGCGCGTCGCGCCACGGCGGAGGCGCCTTCAGCGGCAAGGACCCGTCGAAGGTCGACCGCTCGGCGGCGTACGCCATGCGATGGGTCGCGAAGAACGCGGTCGCCGCGGGTCTCGCCGACCGGCTCGAGGTGCAGGTCGCCTACGCGATCGGCAAGGCCAACCCCGTGGGCCTGTACGTGGAGTCGTTCGGCACCGCACACGTCACCGACGAGGCCATCGTGCGCGCGATCCGCGAGGTGTTCGATCTGCGTCCGGCCGCGATCGTCGACCAGCTCGACCTGCTGCGGCCGATCTACGCTCGAACCGCGACGTACGGTCACTTCGGCCGCGAACTGCCCGACTTCACGTGGGAACGCACCGACCGCGTCGACGAGCTGCGTACCGCCGCCGGACTCTGACGGTGACCGGGGGAGTGCGCTCCGCCCGCCCACAGGTCTTCCCGCGCGACGGCGTTCACGGCGGGGGAGTCTCCTCGTGAGCGAGCGTCGCGTGGCGCGCGTGCAGCTGGAGTCGCCCGTGCCGCAGCTCGACCGGCTATTCGACTACGCCGTCCCTCATCCGCTGGTCGCCGACATCGCCCCGGGCGTCCGGGTCAAGGTGCCGTTGCGCTCGGCGGGGAGGATGATGGACGCCTTCGTCATCGACGTGGTGGCCGACGACGGCTCGGAGAGACCGCTGTCAGCGGTCGAGGCGGTCGTCTCGCCCATGTCGGTGCTGCCCGAGCGGCTCTACACGCTGGCGCGGCGGGTGGCCGATCGTGCGGCGGGGTCGGTGAGCGACGTGCTGCGCCTCGCGGTGCCCAAACGCATGGTCCGCGCCGAGAAGGCGTGGGCTGCCGCCCCCGCACCCACCCCGCCCGAGGTCGTTCCCGCCGCCCTCGAGCGCGCCACGGCGACCCTCGCTCCGTACGCGGGCCTGGCCGCCGCCCTCGACGCGGGGGAGCGGATCGCCCTCGACGCGCCTCCCCATCCGCACGCCGAACTGCCGCGCGGAGCCTGGGCCGACCTCCTCGCGTCCGCCGCGGTGCACACCCTCGCCCGCGGGCGCAGCGCCGTGCTCGTGGTCCCCGACTACCGCGACCAGGCGCAGCTCATGGCGGCGCTGGGCGAACTCGTGAGCCCGGATGCCATCGTCCGCGACGACTCCGACCAGTCCGGCCCGGCTCGCTATGCGCAGTACCTCCGCACCCTCGCTCCGGTGCCGTGCATCGTCGTCGGCCGCCGTTCGGGCGTCTACGCCCCCGCGCACGACACCGCGCTCGTGGCGATCTGGGACGACGGCGACACGCTTCTCGCCGAGCCCCTCGCCCCCGGTGTCCACGCGCGCGATGCGGCCCTCGTGCGCCAGGAGATCGAGGGCTCGGCCCTGCTGTTCGCCGGGCACACCCGCACCACCGACGTCCAGCGGCTGGTCGAGGTCGGATACGTCCGCGACATCCCGCAGACGCGCAGGCCGAGCCCGCGCGTGGTGCTCAGCGCGACGCGAGAGGGAGAACAGCGGCAGTCGCGCGTTCCGTCGTCGGCGTTCGCCGCCGCTCGCGAGGCTCTGCAGCACGGTCCGGTGCTCGTGCAGGTCGCTCGTCCCGGGTACGCGCCCTCTCTCGTGTGCGCCGATTGCCGGCGCCCCGCGCGCTGTCAGCACTGCGCGGGCCCCCTGCGCGCGGCCCGGCCCGGCGCCACTCCCGTGTGCGCCTGGTGCGGCCGCAGCGCCCACGCCTGGGCGTGCGGACACTGCGGCTCGACCAAGCTGCGCATGGCCTCCTCGGGCAGCGAGCGCACCGCCGACGAGCTCGGCCGAGCCTTCCCGAACACGCGCGTGATCGTCGCCGACGGCGCCCACCCGGTGGCCGAGGTCGACGCCGCCCCCGCTCTGGTGATCGCCACGCGCGGCGCGGAGCCCCTCGCTCGCGGAGGCTATCGCGCCGTCATCCTGCTCGACGGCGACCGGATGCTGCAGAACGAGGCCCTGCGCATCGCCGAGCACTGTCTGCGCTGGTGGTCGAATGCCGCGGCCCTCGCCGCCCCTGGCGCTCCGGTGCACCTCGTGGGAGTCGCCGGCCCCGTCGCCCGGGCCCTCGCCACCTGGACCCAGCCCGCCTACGCCCGCGCCGAACTGCTCGAGCGGCTTCCCCTGCGCATGCCCCCGGCCGTGCGCGTGGCCAGCGTCGACGGACACGCCCGGAGCGTCGACGTGCTGCTCGAGTCGCTGCGCGAGAGCGTGCCCGACCTCGACGCTCTCGCGATCCTGGGCCCGGTCGACACCTCCGCCGACCCCGACACCTCGACCTCGCGCGCCCTCGTGCGCTTCGACTACGCCCACGGTCGCGCCGTGGCCGATGCGCTGCGCGCGGGGGTCATTGCCGATGCCCTCCGGGCGCGCAAGTCGCGCAAGGATCGCGGCCCCAAGCCGCGCAGTACGCTCAGAGTCCGCCTCGACATCCCCGAGCCCGACCTCTGAGCGGCGGCACCCCACCCCGTCCGTCCGTTCCCGAGAGTCTGAGGAGACCCATGCGCCTCGTCTTCGCCGGCACACCCGCCGTCGCCGTCCCGTCGCTGCGAGCCCTGGCATCCGGCCCGCACGAGATCGCGGCTGTCGTCACCCGCAGCGACGCCCCGCTCGGGCGCAAGCGCGTCCTCACGCCGTCACCGGTCGCGCAGGCGGCCGCCGAGCTCGGCATCCCGATCATCAAGGCCGACCGGCTCGACGCCGACGTCACCGAACGCATCACCGCCCTCAACGCCCAGCTGGGTGTGATCGTGGCCTATGGCGGTCTCGTTCGCGAACCGCTGCTGTCGACCCCCGCGCACGGGTGGATCAACCTGCACTTCTCCCTGCTGCCTCGCTGGCGCGGCGCGGCCCCCGTGCAGCGCGCCCTCATGGCCGGTGACACGGCGACGGGAGCGAGCGTCTTCCAGCTGGTGGCCGCGCTCGACGCCGGAGACGTGTTCGCCGAAGAGCGCTACGACATCCCTGCCGGGGCCACTTCGGCCGACCTGCTCGACTCCCTCGCCGAGATCGGCGCCCCCCTGCTCGCGCGTGTCGTCGACGGTATCGCCGACGGCTCCGCGGTCGCCGTTCCACAGCAGGGCGACCCCACCCTGGCCCCCAAGCTCACGCTCGAAGACGGCGCCCTCGACCTGACGCGGGATGCCGAGAGCCTCCTGCACCAGATCGCCGGAGTCACCCCCGAGCCCGGCGCTCACACCACGCTCGAGGGGGCGCGCTTCAAGGTGCTGCGCGCGACTCCCGCCGAGGCCCCGCCGCTGCCGCCCGGCCGGGTCGTGGCATCCGGAAAAGACGTTCTGGTCGGCACCGGGACCACTCCTCTCCGCCTCGAGACGGTCCAGCCGTCCGGCAAGGGCGCGATGCCCGCCGGTGACTGGTTCCGGGGCCTGCGTTCGAGCGAACCGGTGCTGGGCGCATGAGCGTGCAGGGAGCACGCGCCGTCGCCTTCGAGGTGCTGCGGGCAGTGTCGGGGGACGAGGCCTACGCCAACCTCCTGCTGCCGCACGCGATCGCTCGACAGCGGCTGGATGCCAAGGACGCCGGACTCGCGACCGAGCTGACCTACGGAACCCTCCGTCGACGCGGAACGTACGACGCGATCATCGCGGTGGCCGCCGACCGCACGGTCGACCGCATCGACCCCGCGGTCCTCGACGCCCTGCGCCTCGGTGTGCACCAGCTGCTCTCGACCCGCGTGGCCTCCCACGCCGCGGTGAACGAATCGGTCGAGCTCGCCCGCCGTCACGGCGGCGGCAAGGGGGCTGCGGGCTTCGCGAATGCGGTCCTGCGCCGCGTCTCGCGCGACAACCCCGGAGAGTGGATGCAGCGCATCGCCGCCGGCGCCCGCAGCGACGACGAACGCATCGGCCTGACCACCTCGCATCCCGTATGGATCGTGCGGGCGCTGCGCCGCGCGTTGACCGCCGAGGGCCGCGCCGACGAGCTCGAGGGACTGCTCGAAGCCGACAACGTCGCCCCGCGCGTCGCGATGATCGCCCTGCCGGGCCTCGCCGAGGTACCCGAAGACGCGACCGCCACGAGATTCGCTCCGACCGCCTTCACCACGCGCGGGGGAGACCCCGAAGGCCTCATCCGTTCCTCGCACGGCCGTATCCGCGTGCAGGACGAAGGCTCTCAGCTCGCAGCGCTGGCCCTCAGCCGAGCGCTGCCGGTTCGAGAGGGGGAGCGGTGGCTGGACCTGTGCGCGGGCCCCGGCGGCAAGACCGCGCTCCTCGCGGCCGAGGCGCTGGCGCACGGCGCGCACCTCGACGCCAACGAGATCGCGCCGGCCCGAGCGGGACTGGTGCGCCAGGCCGTGGCATCCGTCCCCCTCGAGGTCGAGGTGAGCGAAGAGGACGGGCGCGTTCGCGCGGCCCGGATGCCGGGCGAGTACGACCGCATCCTCGTCGACGCCCCGTGCACGGGGATCGGCGCGCTGCGTCGTCGTCCCGAGGCCCGGTGGCGCAAGACCCCCGCCGACGTGCCGGATCTCACCGCCCTGCAGCAGGAGCTCGTGCTCGCGGCGTTCGAGGCACTCAAGCCCGGCGGGGTGGTGGCGTACGTCACGTGCTCGCCGCACCTCGCCGAGACCTCGGGGGTGCTCGCCGAGGTCAAGCGCGCGCTCGGCGAGGCGGCCGAAGAGCTCGATGCCCGCGCCGTGGTGCGTTCGATCGCGCAGGACGAGATCGATCTGCCCGAGCAGGCCGACGGTTCGCTCCGCGCGCAGCTGTGGCCCCACCGCCACGGCACCGACGCGATGTCGATCGCCCTGCTCCGAAAGCGCTGACTCCGACTTCCCGCGCGTGCGTAGCCGGAACCTGCTGCCGCGCCCCCGCCGGGAGCGACAGCCGCGCACCCATAATGGTCGGGTGCCTACCGACGCCCCGCGCATCAACCCGAGCATCCTCGCCGCCGACTTCGTGAACATGGAGGCCGAGCTCGCGCGCATCGCGGGTGCCGATTTCGTGCACGTCGACGTGATGGACAACCACTTCGTGCCGAACCTCACCTTCGGTCCCCAGATGGTCGGCCGCATCCAGGAGACCAGCCCCGTCCCACTCGACGTTCATCTCATGATCGACGACCCCGACCGTTGGGCACCGGACTACGCCGAGCTCGGGGCCGCTTCCGTGACCTTCCACCTGGAGGCCGCGGCATCCCCGATCGCCCTCGCCCGCCGGCTGCGTTCGATCGGCGCTCGCGCCGGAGTGGCGGTCAAACCCGGCACGCCCGTCGAGAACCTCTTCGAGTCGCTGAACGAGTTCGACCAGATCCTCGTCATGACCGTCGAGCCCGGCTTCGGCGGCCAGTCGTTCATGCCCGAGACCATGCCCAAGCTCCGCGCCCTCGCCGACGAGGCGGAGCGCCGCGGCTCGAGCGTGTGGCTGCAGGTCGACGGCGGCATCGGCGAGTCGACCATCGCGCAGGCGGCCGAGGCGGGGGCCGACACCTTCGTCGCCGGTTCCGCCGTCTTCGGCGCCGATGACCCCGACCGCGCGATCCAGTCCCTCCGCGCCACCGCCGCCCGCCACCGCCACTGACGGTCGCGCCCGCTCGGTCCGCCGGCTCCGGGCCAGGCCGCATCTCACGCATAAACGCTCTGCGCGCGTGAAAACGCGTTCTCCCCGTGTTTATGCGCGCGGAGAGCGTTTATGCGCGCCCAGGAGCCCGCTCCGGCCGCATCCGGCACCGGCCCGCACCCGCGCCAGCCCACCGCCCACGCCCCACGCCGGCCCACCACCCGCGCCCCGCGCCCCGCGCCAGCCCACCGCCCGCACCCCGCGCCGCGCGGCGGCCCGCCGCCCGCTTCACGCACGCAGAAACACGATCCACGCGCACAAACACGCGCTCCCCGCGTTTATGCGCGCGGAGAGCGTTTATGCGCGCCCGGGAGCCCGCTCCGGCCGCATCCGGCGCCGGCCCGCACCCGCGCCCGCCCACTGCCCACGCCCCACGCCGGCCCACCGCCCCACGCACTGCGCCCAGCGCCCCACGCCCCACGCCCTGCGCGTAGCACCCCGCGCGGCGGCCCGCCGCCCGCACCCCGCACGCATAAACACGATCCACGCGCACAAACACGCGCTCCCCGCGTTTATGCGCGCGCAGAGCGTTTATGCGTGAGAGCACCGGGATGCCGGGACCCCGACGCCCGGGCGGACAGCCCCACCCCCGCCGACCCGATACCCTGGACAGGTGAAGACCTTCGACGACCTGTTCGCGGAACTCAGCGCCAAGGCCGTCGAGCGACCCGAGGGGTCGGGCACCGTCGCGCAACTCGACGCCGGCGTGCACGCGATCGGCAAGAAGATCGTCGAAGAGGCCGCCGAGGTGTGGATGGCCGCCGAGTACGAGTCCGACGAGGCCGCGGCCGAGGAGATCTCGCAGCTGCTCTACCACCTGCAGACGCTCATGCTCGCGAAGGGCCTGTCGCTCGAGGACGTCTACCGACATCTCTGAGCCACGCCCCGCCTCCCACAGCTCACCCCACACGAAAGCCCCCGTCATGCTGCGAATCGCCGTGCCGAACAAGGGGTCGCTCGCCGAGACCGCCGCCGAGATGCTCTCGGAGGCCGGATATACCGGACGACGCGACTCGAAAGACCTGTACACCGTCGACCCCGCCAACGAGGTCGAGTTCTTCTACCTCCGCCCGCGCGACATCGCGACCTACGTCGGCTCCGGAGCGCTCGACGTCGGCATCACGGGCCGCGACCTGCTGCTCGACGCCCGCATGCCCGGCGCGCGCGAGGTCGAGTCGCTCGGCTTCGCCGGCTCCACCTTCCGCTTCGCCGGTCGTCCCGGTCGCTTCACCGACGTCCAGGACCTCGAGGGTCTCCGCGTCGCCACGGCCTACCCCGGGCTGGTCGATGCGTTCCTCGACGAGCGCGGCATCGCCGTTGACATCGTCCCGCTCGATGGAGCCGTCGAGTCGGCCGTCCAGCTCGGTGTCGCGGATGCCGTGGCCGACGTCGTCTCGACCGGAACGACGCTGCGTCAGGCGGGGCTCGAGATCTTCGGGCCGGTGCTCCTCGAGAGCGACGCCGTCCTCATCTCGGGTCCGAACGAGGTCGAGGGCACCGAGACGCTGCTGCGTCGCCTGCGCGGCGTGCTGGCCGCGCGCAAGTACGTCCTCGTCGACTACGACCTTCCCGCGAACCTCGTCGACCAGGCCATCGCCGTCGCTCCCGGCCTCGAGTCCCCGACGATCTCGCCGCTGCGCGACCCCGAGTGGGTCGCCGTGCGAGTGATGAGCCCGCGCCGCGACGTGAACCGCGTCATGGACGAGCTCTACGCGATCGGCGCACGCGCGATCCTCGTCACCGAGATCCTCGCCGCGAGGCTCTGATGACCCTCGCGCGTCGCGTCATCCCGTGCCTCGACGTCGCGGGCGGCCGCGTCGTGAAGGGCGTGAACTTCCTCGACCTGCGCGACATGGGTGACCCGGTCGAGCTCGCGAAGCTCTACTTCGACCAGGGTGCCGACGAGGTCACCTTCCTCGACGTCACCGCCACGGTCGACGAGCGATCGACGACGTACGATGTCGTCCGCCGCACCGCCGAACAGGTCTTCATCCCGTTGACGGTCGGCGGGGGAGTGCGCTCTGCCGATGACGTCGCGCGGCTCTTGGCGGTCGGCGCCGACAAGATCGGCGTGAACTCCGCCGCGATCGCGCGCCCCGACCTGGTCGGCGAGATCGCCGACCGCTTCGGCGCGCAGGTGATCGTGCTCTCGCTCGATGTGAAGCGCTCGGCATCCACCCCCTCGGGTTTCGTGGTGACCACCCACGGCGGCCGCACCGAGACGACCCTCGACGCCCTCGAATGGGCGCGCGAGGCCGTCGAGCGCGGTGCCGGCGAGCTGCTCGTCAACTCGATCGACGCCGACGGCACGAAGCAGGGCTTCGACCTCGAACTCGTCCGCCTCATGCGCCAGGTCGCCGCCGTCCCGGTCATCGCGTCGGGAGGAGCTGGCGCGCTCGAGCACTTCGCCCCGGCGATCCAGGCCGGCGCCGACGCCGTGCTCGCGGCATCCGTCTTCCACTCCGGTCAGTTGAGCGTCGGACAGGTCAAGGACGCCATGGCGGCCGAAGGGATCGAGGTGCGCCGATGAGCGTCGACCGCGTGAAGTACGACGCCGACGGCCTGGTCGCCGCGGTGATCCAGCAGTTCGACTCCCGCGAGGTGCTCATGGTGGGGTGGATGGATGCCGAGGCCCTGAACCGCACGCTCACCACCGGCCGTGTGACCTTCTGGTCGCGCTCGCGCCAGGAGTACTGGCGCAAGGGCGACACCTCGGGTCACATCCAGCTCGTCAGGGGGGCGCGTCTCGACTGCGACGGCGACACCCTGCTCATCGAGGTGGACCAGATCGGTGCCGCATGCCACACGGGAGACCACACCTGTTTCGACGCCGACGACCTGCAGCCGGTCGTGGGGGAGCGCTGATGCGTCGCGCCCGTTCCTCGGCGGTGCTGGCGATGCTCCTGGCCGGAGCCATCTGCGTGATCGCCTCGACGCAGACCTGGATCGACGTCACCCTCGACGACGGCGCCCAGCAGACCCTGGCCGTCCCGGGGGCCGAAGCGCTGCCGGTCCTCACGCCGCTGAGCCTCGCCGCTCTCGCCCTGGGCGCCGCCCTCTCGATCGTCGGGCCCGTGCTGCGCTACGTCTTCGGCGCACTCGGCGTGCTGATCGCGGTCTTCCTCGGCGTCGGCACCGCGCAGATCCTCTTCGCGACCCCGGTCTCGGCGACGGCGGCGACCGTCACCGATGCGACGGGTATCTCGGGAACGGATGCCGTGGCCTCCCTCGTCTCGAGCTTGGCGCTGACACCGTGGCCGACGGTGACGCTGCTCGCGCAGATCGTTCTGCTCGCGGCATCCCTGTTCACCCTCGTCACCGCGCGCCGCTGGGCGTCGGGGGCGAGCCGCAAGTACCGCACCGCGACCGAGGCGGGGGCCGAGACAGGCCGCCCGCACGACGCGATCGACTCGTGGGACGACCTCTCGCGCGGCGACGACCCGACCGCCTGAGGTTCCGCACGCTCCCGGCTCCCGCCGGGGTCGCCGACACCCGGGCGTCCCGTGTCCCTCGGTCCCGGGACCCCTCACGACGAACACCTGCCTGACGGCGCCGTTCCGCTCGCGCAGGCGTCTGCCCGGCAGAACCACGAGACGTCGCGACATCGAGACGTCGGCGCGGGGACCGCACCCGCGTTTCGGTAGACTGATCGGACGCTTTCCCCCGCGCTCGCGCGCGACTGTAAGGAGCCCCATGAGCAACCCCATCGGCGACCCCGGCCACGGACACTCGCCCGCCGCCTGGACGGCCGTGATCATCATGCTCGTCGCTTTCACGCTCGGCACGCTGTTCTTCTGGCTCGACATGCCCGTCCTGGTATGGGCCTCGGTGGGTCTGCTCCTGGTCGGCGCGATCGTCGGCTGGGCCATGACCAAGGCCGGCTACGGCGCGAACGGCGCGAAGTCCAACCCGAAGGCTCACTGATGGCACTGGCCGATCTCACGGCCGGGGCGGTAGAAGACGCCGAGGAACGCGCCCAGTCGCGCCCCCTCGCCGAGGTCGAGCGCGATGCTCTCGCACAGACGCCTGCGCGGTCGGCGCTGGCGATGCTCGCCCCCGCCGACCGCGTGAAGATCATCGCCGAGGTCAAGCGCGCGAGCCCGTCCCGCGGCGATCTCGCGGCAATTCCCGACCCCGCTCGCCAGGCCCGCCTGTACGAAGAGGGCGGGGCGTCCGCGATCTCGGTTCTCACCGAGCGTCGCAAGTTCAAGGGCAGTCTCGCCGACCTCGAGGCCGTGCGATCGGCCGTGAGCGTCCCCGTGCTGCGCAAGGACTTCATCGCGACGCCCTACCAGGTGCTCGAGGCGCGTGCGTCCGGCGCCGACCTCGTGCTGTTGATCGTGGCGGCCCTCGAGCAGAAGACGCTCGCCGAGCTCTACGGCCTGGTCACCGACCTGGGCATGACCGCGCTGGTCGAGACGCACTCCGCCGACGAACTCCAGCGTGCGTCCGAGCTGGGCGCCAAGCTCATCGGCGTCAACGCCCGCAACCTCTCCACTTTCGAGCTCGACCGCGATCTGTTCGGCTCTCTCGCAGATCGTTTCCCGGCCGATGCGATCAAGATCGCCGAGTCCGCGGTCCTCGCTCCCGCCGACGTCGCGCACTACCGTGCTGCGGGTGCCGATGTCGTGCTCGTGGGCGAGGCTCTCGTGACCGGCGACCCGGTCGCCACGCTCCGTGCGTTCCTCCAGGAGACGACATGACCACCGCTCCCACCCAGAATCTTCGCGGTCAGAAGGGGCCGTTCTTCGGCGACTTCGGCGGCCGGTACATGCCCGAGTCGCTGATCGCGGCGATCGACGAGCTGACCGCGGTCTACGAGTCGGCCATGGCCGATCCCGAGTTCCACGCCGAGTTGCGCGCTCTGCTGCACGACTATGCGGGCCGTCCGTCGGTGCTCACCGAGGTACCGCGTTTCGCCGAGCACGCCGGCGGCGCACGCGTCTTCCTCAAGCGCGAAGACCTCAATCACACCGGCTCGCACAAGATCAACAACGTGCTGGGGCAGGCGCTGCTCACCAAACGTCTCGGCAAGACCCGTGTGATCGCCGAGACCGGCGCCGGCCAGCACGGTGTCGCCACCGCGACGGCCGCCGCCCTGTTCGGCCTCGAGTGCGTCGTCTACATGGGCGAGGTCGACACCGAGCGCCAGGCTCTCAACGTCGCGCGCATGCGTCTTCTCGGCGCCGAGGTCATCCCCGTCACGACCGGGTCGCGCACCCTCAAGGACGCGATCAACGAGGCGTACCGCGACTGGGTCGCCTCGGTCGAGACGACCAACTACATCTTCGGCACGGCCGCCGGCCCCCACCCCTTCCCGGCGATGGTCCGTGACTTCCAGAAGATCATCGGCGAAGAGACCCGCGCCGAGTTCCTCGAGCGCCTCGGCCGTCTCCCCGACGCCGTCTTCGCGTGCGTCGGCGGCGGCTCGAACGCGATCGGCATGTTCGATGCGTTCCTCGACGACGAGGGCGTCGCCCTCTACGGAGTGGAGGCCGCCGGCGACGGCGTCGACACCCCCCAGCACGCCGCCTCCATCGAGCGCGGTCGTCCCGGCGTGCTGCACGGCGCGCGCACCTATGTGCTGCAGGACGAAGACGGCCAGACCATCGAGTCCCACTCGATCTCGGCCGGACTCGACTACCCGGGCGTGGGTCCCGAGCACGCGTGGCTCGCCGACATCGGCCGCGCGCAGTACATCCCCGCCACAGACGACGAGGCCATGCAGGCCCTGCGCCTGCTCTCTCGCACCGAGGGCATCATCCCGGCGATCGAGTCGGCCCACGCCCTGGCCGGCGCTCTCCGCGTCGGTCGCGAGCTGGGCCCGGATGCCGTGATCGCCATCAACCTCTCGGGGCGCGGCGACAAGGACATGGACACCGCCGCCCGCTACTTCGACCTGTACGACGCCGAGCACGCTCCGCCGTCGCCCGAGGGCGCCCCGCAGACGCGCGCGGCAGAGGCCGTGGCATCCGCTCCCGGCTCTCCCGTCGGCGTCACCACCGCACCCGATGCCGCGAGCGGTGCCGGGGTCGAGCTGTGACCTCGCGCGTCTCCGCGGCGATCGAGGCCGCCCACGCCGAAGGGCGCGGCGCTTTCGTCGGGTACCTCCCCGCTGGGTACCCCGACGTCGCCTCGAGCGTCGAAGCGATCGTCGCCCTCGCGCAAGCAGGTGCCGACGTCATCGAGCTCGGACCTCCCTACAGCGATCCGGTGATGGACGGTCTGGTGATCCAGGAGGCCACGCAGACGGCGCTCGCCAACGGGTTCCGCATGCGCGATCTCTTCACGATCATCCGGGAGGTCACCGCGCGCACCGACGTGCCGATCCTCGTCATGACCTACTGGAACCTCGTCGAGCAGTATGGCGTCGACCGCTACGCCGACGAACTCGTCGCGGCCGGCGGGGCGGGGCTCATCACGCCCGACATCACCCCCGACGCCGCAGCTGTCTGGATCGCCGCGAGCGAGCGCTCGGGCCTCGACCGGATCTTCCTCGCCGCCCCCACCTCGTCGGACGAGCGTCTGAAGATGATCGTGGAGGCATCGACGGGCTTCGTGTACACGGTGTCCACCATGGGCATCACGGGGGAGCGGGCGCAGCTCGATGCCGCGGCCCGCGGGCTCGTGGAGCGCCTGCGATCCTTCGGCGCGAAGCACGCGTGCGTGGGCATCGGCATCTCGAACGCCGAGCAGGTCGCCGGTGTCGTCGAGTACGCCGACGGAGCGATCGTGGGCACCGCGCTGGTCAAGGCGCTCCGCGACGGCGGCGTCGAGGGTCTGTCGACCCTCGCGCGCGAGCTGTCTGCGGGCACCGCGCGGCGCGCCTAGACTCGAACCCATGACGTTCGCCCTCTCGAGCGCCGCCTCCGGCGTGCTCGCCAGCATCCCGAGCCCGACCATCTCGTACGTCGACCTCGGTCCGCTCCGCATCCACTTCTATGCCCTGTGCATCGTCGCGGGCATCATCGTCGCGGTCTTCCTGACCAACGCGCGCCTGACGCGTCGGGGTGCCGAGAAGTGGGTCGTCATCGACATCTGCCTGCTGGCGGTTCCGCTCGCGATCGTCGTCGCACGCATCTACCACGTGGCCACGCACGCCGGTTTCTACTTCGGCCCCGGCTCCAACCCGTGGAACATCACGCAGCCGGGCTCCGTCTGGGCCATCTGGGAGGGCGGCATCGCCATCTACGGCGCCCTCATCGGCGGTGCGATCGGCGCCATCATCGGATGCCGATGGACCGGCATCCGCTTTTGGACCTTCGCCGACGCGCTGGCTCCCGGCCTGATCATCGCCCAGGCCATGGGCCGCTTCGGCAACTGGTTCAACCAGGAGCTCTTCGGCCAGCCCACCGACCTCCCGTGGGGCCTCGAGATCGCCGCGGGCAACCCGGCCATCCCCGTCGGACTGCCATCGGGCACGCTTTTCCAGCCGACTTTCGCGTACGAGGTCATCTGGAACCTGCTCGGCGCCGCGGTGATCCTGTACGTCGGGAAGCGCTTCACCCTGCAGTGGGGAAAGCAGTTCGCGATCTACCTCGTCTGGTACTCCGCGGGCCGTATCGTCTGGGAATCCATCCGCGTCGACCCGAGCGACATCATCCTGGGCCTGCGTACCAACGTGTGGGCGGCCATCTTCGGCGTCATCCTCGGCATCGTCATCTTCGCCGTGCAGTCGCGTCGTCACCACGGCTACGAGCCGTCGCCGTACGTGCCCGGGCGCGAATCGAAGGCTTCGGGGGCTGTAGACTCAGGCGACCCCTCTGACTTCGTCGACGTGAGCGAGCCGCCCGCGACGAGCGACACCGTCGGCACCAGCGCCACAAGCAGCCCCGCCACGAACTAATTTCCTGGGCCGACGTCGTCCCATTCGAAGCATCAACGTGAGGACGGTTGATATGGCTTCCAGCCTGCGTTCCGACACCGTCGGAGGCGCATTCCCCGCCCGCCAGGGAATGTACGACCCGTCGTTCGAGAAAGACGCCTGTGGCCTCGCCATGGTCGCCACTCTCCGCGGCGAAGCCGGACACGACATCATCGATCTGGCGCTGACGGCGCTGCGCAACCTCGAGCACCGCGGTGCCATCGGTTCCGACGCGGGCACCGGTGACGGTGCCGGCATCCTGACCCAGATGCCCGACGCGTTCCTGCGCGCGGTCGTCGGCTTCGACCTGCCGCCGGTGGGGGAGTACGCCGCCGGAATGGTGTTCCTGCCGCTCGGCCACGACGAGCGCGCCGCGATGAAGGCGGGGATCGAAGAGATCGCGCGCCACGAGAACCTCGAGGTGCTGGGCTGGCGCGAGGTGCCGGTCGAGCACGAGAACCTCGGCAAGCTCGCCTACGAGGCCCGCCCGGCATTCGAGCAGCTCTTCGTCTCACGCCCCGCCACGGGCGACCAGCCGGCGCTCTCGGGCATCGCGCTCGACCGTCGGGTGTACCGCCTGCGCAAGCGCGCGCGGCACGAGCTCGAGGCGTACTTCGTCTCGCTGTCGAGTCGGACGCTCGGCTACAAGGGCATGGTCACCACGCTCCAGCTCGAGCCGTTCTACCCCGACCTGCAGGACGAGCGCTTCGCATCCGAGCTCGCGGTCGTGCACTCGCGGTACTCGACCAACACCTTCCCGTCGTGGCCGCTCGCGCAGCCGCTGCGCATGCTCGCGCACAACGGCGAGATCAACACCGTCAAGGGCAACCGCAACTGGATGCGGGCTCGCCAGTCGCAGCTCGAGTCCGAGTTGATCGGCGACGTGCGCCCGCTGCTGCCCATCTGCACCGAGGGCGCCAGCGACTCGGCATCCTTCGACGAGGTCCTCGAGCTGCTGACCCTCACCGGCCGCAGCCTGCCCCACGCGATCATGATGATGGTCCCCGAGGCGTACGAGAAGCAGGCGACGATCGACCCCGCCCTGCGCGCCTTCTACGACTTCCACTCCATGCAGATGGAGCCCTGGGACGGACCCGCCGCCCTCATCTTCACCGACGGCACCCTCGTCGGTGCGACCCTCGACCGCAACGGCCTGCGTCCGGGGCGCTGGACCGAGACCACCGACGGCCTCGTCGTCATCGGCTCGGAGACCGGCGTGCTCGACTTCGCGCCGGAGCGCATCAAGCGCCGCGGACGCCTTCAGCCCGGTCGCATGTTCCTCGTGGACACCGCCGAGCGCCGCATCGTCGACGACGAGGAGATCAAGTCCGACCTCGCCGCCCTCCACCCGTGGGGCGAGTGGGTCGACAAGGGTCGGGTGAAGCTCAGCGAGCTGCCCGAGCGCGAGCACATCGTGCACCCCATCGCCTCGATCACGCGTCGACAGCGCACCTTCGGCTACACCGAAGAAGAAGTGCGCATCCTGCTGACGCCGATGGGCCAGGGGGGTGCCGAACCTCTCGGCGCGATGGGCAGCGACGCCCCCGTCGCGGTGCTCAGCGACCGCCCGCGCCTGTTGTTCGACTACTTCTCCCAGCAGTTCGCGCAGGTCACCAACCCGCCGCTGGACTCGATCCGAGAAGAGGTCGTGACCTCGCTGTCGCTGGGTCTCGGCCCCGAGCGCAACCTCCTCGACTGGGGTCCCGAGCACACCCGCACGGTGACGCTCGACTTCCCCGTGATCGACAACGACGAGCTGGCCAAGATCCAGCACATCGACACGGCCCTGCCGGGGCGGTCGTCGGTGACGATCCGCGGCCTGTACCGCGTCGAGGCCGGGCACAAGGGGCTGCAGAAGCGCCTCACGCAGATGTGCACCGAGGTCGACCAGGCCATCGAGGACGGCGCCGAGTTCATCGTGCTCAGCGATCGCGACTCGAACAAGGATCTGGCCCCGATCCCGTCGCTGCTCATGCTCGCGGCCGTCCACCACCACCTCATCCGCAAAGAGACGCGCATGAAGGTGGGTCTCGTGGTCGAGGCCGGCGACGTGCGCGAGGTGCACCACGTGGCGACCCTCATCGGCTACGGCGCGTCGGCGGTCAACCCGTACCTCGCGATGGAGACCGTCGAGTACCTCGTGCGCGCCGGCTTCATCACGAACGTCACCCCCGAGAAGGCCGTCAAGAACCTGATCTACGCGCTCGGCAAGGGCGTGCTGAAGATCATGTCGAAGATGGGCATCTCGACGGTGTCGTCGTACGCGGGCGCCCAGGTGTTCGAGGCCGTGGGCCTGTCGCGCGACTTCATCGACGCCTACTTCACCGGCACCGAGACCAAGCTCGGCGGTGTGGGCCTCGACGTCATCGCGGCCGAGAACGCCGCACGCCACGAGTACGCCTACCCGCAGGACGCGGCGGCGCGGGCGCACGAGCGGCTGTGGACCGGCGGCGAGTACCAGTGGCGCCGCGACGGGGCCCCGCACCTGTTCAACCCCGACACGGTGTTCCGTCTGCAGCACGCTACGCGCGAGCGCCGGTACGACATCTTCCGCGAGTACACGCAGCTGATCGACGACCAGGCGCACGAGCTCAAGACCCTCCGCGGTCTCTTCGGGCTGCGCACCGGCACCCGCCCCGCGGTGCCCATCGACGAGGTCGAGCCGGTCTCGGCCATCGTCAAGCGGTTCTCGACCGGTGCCATGAGCTACGGCTCGATCTCGAAAGAGGCGCACGAGGTGCTCGCCGTCGCGATGAACCGCATCGGCGGCAAGTCGAACACCGGCGAGGGCGGAGAAGACGTCGACCGCCTTCTCGACCCCGAGCGCCGCAGCGCCATCAAGCAGGTGGCATCCGGTCGCTTCGGAGTGACGAGCCTGTACCTCACCAAGGCCGACGACATCCAGATCAAGCTCGCGCAGGGCGCCAAGCCCGGCGAGGGAGGTCAGCTGCCGCCGACCAAGGTGTACCCGTGGGTGGCGCGCACGCGTCACGCGACCGCCGGCGTCGGGCTCATCTCGCCGCCGCCGCACCACGACATCTACTCGATCGAAGACCTCAAGCAGCTCATCTTCGACCTCAAGCGCGCCAACCCCTCGGCTCGCATCCACACGAAGCTCGTCAGCCAATCGGGCATCGGTGCGGTCGCGGCGGGTGTCGCCAAGGCGCTGAGCGACGTCATCCTGGTCTCGGGCCAGGACGGCGGCACGGGCGCGAGCCCGATGAACTCGCTCAAGCACGCGGGCACCCCGTGGGAACTGGGTCTGGCCGAGACGCAGCAGACGCTCATGCTCAACGGCATGCGCGACCGCGTGGTCGTGCAGGTCGACGGGCAGATGAAGACCGGGCGAGACGTCATCATCGGCGCGCTGCTCGGCGCCGAGGAGTTCGGCTTCGCCACCGCCCCGCTCGTCGTCTCGGGCTGCATCATGATGCGCGTGTGCCACCTCGACACCTGCCCCGTGGGCGTCGCGACGCAGAACCCGGTGCTGCGCGAACGCTTCACCGGCAAGGCCGAGTACGTCATCAACTTCATGGAGTTCATCGCCCAGGAGGTACGCGAGTACCTCGCCGCGATGGGCTTCCGCTCGATCGACGAGATCGTGGGACGTTCGGAGCTGCTGGATGCCAATGAGGCGATCCAGCACTGGAAGGCTCGGGGCCTCAACCTGTCGCCGATCCTCGAAGGACCCCGCTTCGCCGAGGACGAGCCGCGCCGCCACGCCCGCAACCAGGACCACGAGCTCGAGGACCACTTCGACGTACAGCTCATCGAGCGCGCGCAGGACGTCATCGCCAACGGCGGTCAGCTCACGATCGACCTGCCGATCCGCAACACCGCCCGCGCGGTGGGGACCATGCTCGGCCACCACGTCACCAAGGCGCGGGGCGAGCACGGTCTGCCGGAGAACTCCATCGACGTGCGTCTGACGGGCTCGGCCGGACAATCGTTCGGCGCGTTCATGCCCGCAGGCATCACGCTGCGTCTGGAGGGCGACTCGAACGACTACGTCGGCAAGGGCCTGTCGGGAGGAACGATCGTCGTCCGCCCGCCCCGTGGCTCGACGTTCGCGGCATCCGAGAACGTCATCGCCGGAAACGTCATCGGCTACGGCGCCACGCAGGGGCAGATGTTCCTGAACGGCGTCGTCGGCGAGCGGTTCCTCGTCCGCAACTCGGGTGCCACCGCGGTCGTCGAGGGCGTGGGCGACCACGCGCTCGAGTACATGACCGGCGGCCTCGCCGTGATCCTCGGCGCCACGGGTCGTAACCTCGGCGCCGGAATGTCGGGCGGCCAGGCCTACGTCTACAAGCTCGACCGTGATCTGGTGAACCGCGAGGCCATGGCATCCGGTGAACTCGAGCTCGGTTCCCTCGGATCGGGGGATGCCGAGATCCTCCGCGACCTGCTCGAGAAGCACGTCGCAGAGACCGATTCCACGCTGGCCCGTCGTCTGCTCGACGACTTCGAGGCCGAGGTGGACAACTTCGTCCGGGTGCTGCCGCGCGATTACGCCGCTGTGCTGCAGACCCGCCAGGAGGCGGTCACCGAGGGGCTCGACCCCGACGGCGACGTCGTCTGGAAGCGCATTCTGGAGGTGACGGGTGGCTGACCCGAAGGGCTTTCTCAAGGTCACGGAGCGCGAGCTCCCTCAGCGCCGGCCGGTGCCGGTGCGCATCATGGACTGGAAAGAGGTGTACGAGCCGGGTGATTCGGCCGTCATCAAGCGCCAGGCCGGTCGGTGCATGGACTGCGGCATCCCGTTCTGTCACAAGGGCTGTCCGCTCGGGAACCTGATCCCCGAGTGGAACGACCTCACGTGGCGCGGCGAGGGCCGCGCGGCGATCGAGCGCCTGCACGCGACGAACAACTTCCCGGAGTTCACCGGTCGGCTGTGCCCCGCGCCGTGCGAGAGCTCGTGCGTGCTCGGCATCAACCAGCCGGCCGTGACGATCAAGCAGGTCGAGGTCTCGATCATCGACGAGGCGTTCGGCAACGGCTGGGTCGAGCCCGAGCCGCCCGAGCGCCTGACCGGCAAGACGGTCGCCGTCGTGGGCTCCGGCCCCGCCGGCCTCGCCGCCGCCCAGCAGCTCACGCGCGCCGGTCACACCGTTGCGGTGTTCGAGCGCGACGACCGCATCGGCGGTCTGCTGCGCTACGGGATCCCCGACTTCAAGATGGAGAAGCGCCACCTCGAGCTGCGCCTTCGCCAGATGCAGGCCGAGGGCACGCGCTTCCGCGCCGGCGTCGAGATCGGCAAGGACGTGTCGTGGAGCGACCTGCGGGCCCGCTACGACGCCGTCGTGGTGGCGACCGGCTCCACCGTGCCGCGCGACCTGGCGATCCCGGGCCGCGACCTCGACGGGGTGCACTACGCCATGGAATACCTCGTCGAGGGCAACAAGGCCGTCGCGGGCGATCAGGTGCCGCACCAGATCACGGCGGAGGGCAAGCACGTCGTCGTCATCGGCGGCGGCGACACCGGAGCCGACTGCATCGGCACGGCGCACCGTCAGGGCGCGTTGAGCGTGACCAACCTCGCGATCGGCAAGCAGCCCCCGTCCGAGCGCCCGGCCGAGCAGCCCTGGCCGATGATGCCGAACCTCTTCGAGATGGCATCCGCTCACGAAGAGGGCGGAGAGCGTTCCTTCCTCGCCTCGACCGTGGAGTTCCTCGGCAACGCCGCGGGAGAGGTGCGCGCCCTGCGCGTGGCCGAGACCGAGTACGTCGACGGACGACGCGTCCCCAAGAGCGGCACCGAACGCGAGATCCCGGCCGACCTGGTGCTCATCGCGATGGGCTTCACCGGCCCGGAGCGCGAGCACCTCGAGAGCCAGCTCGGCACGCAGTTCACGAACCGCGGCAACGTGGAACGCGACGCGACCTACGCCACCACCACCCCGGGAGTGTTCGTCGCCGGCGACGCCGGTCGCGGACAGTCCCTGATCGTGTGGGCCATCGCCGAAGGCCGCGCGGCCGCCGCCGAGGTCGACACGTTCCTCATGGGCGAGACGGTGCTACCCGCACCGGTGCGCCCGACCGATGTCGCCATCGGCCTCCTGCCCGCCTAAGCTGGCAAGGGCCGATCGGCCACTTCCCGAAAATTTCACGGAGCTTGAAACCGGATGAGACGCGCCAAGATCGTCGCAACACTCGGGCCCGCCACGTCGTCGTATGAGATGGTTCGCGCCATCATCGACGCCGGCGTCGATGTCGCCCGCCTGAACCTGAGCCACGGAGACTACTCCGTGCACGACGCCAACTTCGCCAACGTGCGCAAGGCGGCGGAAGACGCCGGACGCCCGGTCGCCGCCCTGGTCGACCTGCAGGGCCCGAAGATCCGTCTCGGCAAGTTCGAGAACGGCCCTCACGACCTGCTTCCCGGCGACATCTTCAAGATCACCATCGAGGACATCCTCGGCACCAAGGAGATCGTCGGCACCACGTTCAAGGGCCTGCCCCAGGACGTTCGCCCCGGCGACTTCCTGCTCATCGACGACGGCAAGGTCCGCGTCGAGGTCGTCGAGACCGACGGCACCGTCGTCACCACCAAGGTCATCGTCGGCGGCCCGGTCTCCAACAACAAGGGCATCAACCTGCCCGGCGTGGCCGTGAACGTCCCCGCCCTGAGCGAGAAGGACGAGGCGGACCTCCGCTGGGGCCTGAACGCCGGCGCCGACCTCATCGCCCTCTCGTTCGTCCGCGATGCGAAAGACATCGAGCGCGTGCACGAGATCATGGCCGAAGAGGGACGCTACGTGCCCGTCATCGCCAAGATCGAGAAGCCGCAGGCGGTCGACAACCTCGAAGAGATCATCGACGCGTTCGACGGCATCATGGTCGCCCGCGGCGACCTCGGCGTCGAGCTGCCGCTCGAGGCCGTGCCGATCGTGCAGAAGCGCGCGGTCGAGCTGGCCCGCCGCATGGCGAAGCCCGTCATCGTCGCGACGCAGATGCTCGAGTCGATGATCACCAGCCCGGTTCCCACGCGCGCCGAGACCAGCGACGTCGCCAACGCCGTCCTCGACGGCGCGGACGCGGTCATGCTCTCGGGTGAGACCAGCGTGGGCGACTACCCGGTCGTGGTCGTCGAGACCATGGCCCGCATCGTCGCCTCGACCGAGGAGCACGGCCTGGAGCGCATCGCGCCCCTGACCAACAAGCCCCGCACGCAGGGTGGCGCCATCACCCTCGCCGCCGTCGAGGTCGCCGACTTCGTCGAGGCGAAGTTCCTCTGCGTCTTCACCGAGTCGGGAGACTCGGCGCGTCGCATGTCGCGTCTGCGATCGACCATCCCGATGATCGCGTTCACGCCCGAGCCCGGCATCCGCCGTCGTCTCGCGCTGACGTGGGGTGTGCGTTCGACCCTGGTCGAGCACGTGTCGCACACCGACAAGATGTTCCTGCAGGTCGACGACTATCTCCTGAGCCACAAGCTGGCCGAGGTGGGAGACAAGGTCGTCGTGATCTCGGGTTCCCCTCCCGGAATCGCTGGCTCGACGAACGACCTGCGCGTGCACCGCGTCGGCGACGCCGTCCACGGCGCGGCCCCGGTCTACAAAGAGGTTTGACCCTCGAAGGCGCGCGCCGGGTCCGCCCGGCGCGCGTCTTCGCGTTCCCACCCCGGCGTCCACGCCGGTAAGTTGGGTACGCAACACCTGCCGGTGTGGCGGAATGGCAGACGCGGGGCACTCAAAATGCTCTGTCGAAAGACGTGTGGGTTCGAGTCCCACCACCGGTACCCGAGACAGCACCCGAGCGATCGGGCTGTGATCCGGGGCTTCACGCCCCACCAGACTTAGGATGGTTCCGTGACTGATCAAGAAGCCGTTCCGGCCAACGCTCCGGCCGCCCCCCGACGCGTCGTGGTCGCGGAAGACGAGTCGCTCATCCGCCTCGACATCGTCGAGATCCTCCGCGACAACGGCTTCGACGTCGTGGGCGAGGCCGGCGACGGCGAGACCGCCGTCCAGCTCGCCACCGAGCTTCGTCCCGATCTCGTGATCATGGACGTCAAGATGCCGCAGCTCGACGGGATCAGCGCCGCCGAGAAGCTCAGCAAGAACCACATCGCCCCCGTCGTGCTCCTCACCGCTTTCAGCCAGAAGGAGCTCGTCGAGCGCGCCAGCGAGGCCGGCGCCCTGGCGTACGTCGTGAAGCCGTTCACGCCGAACGACCTGCTCCCCGCGATCGAGATCGCCCTCGCTCGCTACGAGCAGATCATCACGCTCGAGGCCGAGGTCGCCGATATGGTCGAGCGCTTCGAGACCCGCAAGCTCGTGGACCGCGCGAAGGGCCTGCTCAACGAGAAGATGGGGCTGAGCGAGCCCGAGGCTTTCCGCTGGATCCAGAAGGCGTCGATGGACCGCCGCCTCACCATGCAGGACGTCGCCAAGGCGATCATCGAGCAGCTGGCCCCCAAGAAGGCCTAGTCAGAACCCTCCGTCAAATGGATGCCGCTTCGGTGGCATCCATTTTTCGTTTCGGCGTGTACCGGGTGGGGCCTGAATCGTGGGGTCCACCGTGACATCGGGTCGGAGAAGAACCCTTCGACGAGCCCGGGGGCCTCGCGGCGTCAGGGACGCGGGGCGTCCTTGATCATGTTGGTGATGCGGATCGTCGAGCAGCGGCGGCCCTGCTCGTCGGAGACGGCGATCTCGTGCACGGTGAGCGAGCGGCCGAGGTGGACCGGTGTGCACACGCCCGTCACGATCCCCGATGTCGCCGAACGGGTGTGCGTGGCATTGATGTCGATGCCGACGGCGAGCTTGCCCGCCCCGGCGTACAGATTCGCGGCCATGGAGCCGAGCGACTCGCCCAGCACCACGTAGGCGCCGCCGTGCAGCAGGCCGACCGGCTGGGTGTTGCCCTCGACCGGCATGATGGCGACGCTTCGCTCGACCGAGAACTCGACCCACTCGATGCCCATCTTCTCGGCCAGGGCGCCCATTCCGCGCTCCTTCGCCCAGTCGAGGCCGGAAGTCGTGTCGGGGGTCGTGGAGGTCATCATCGCCTTCGATCGGGCCGGGGCCGGGGGAGTGTCCGTGGTTCTCGTTACGCTGGAGGGGTGACGGATGCCGAAAAGCCTACTCTCCTCGTCGTCGACGGCCATTCGCTGGCGTATCGGGCGTTCTACGCCCTGCCGGTCGACAACTTCTCGACGAAGGACGGCCAGCACACCAACGGCATCTACGGCTTCCTGTCGATGTTCGTCAACCTCGTCAAGGCCGAGAAGCCCACGCACCTCGCCGTGGCGTTCGACACCTCGCGCCAGTCGTTCCGCACCCGCGAGTACGCCGAGTACAAGGCGAATCGCAGCGAGTCGCCCGCCGAGTTCAAGGGCCAGATCCCTCTCCTGCAGGACTGCCTGCGTGCGATGGGCGTGCCGGTGCTCGCGAAAGAAGACTTCGAGGCCGACGACATCCTCGCGACCCTCGCCACACAGGGTGAGCAACAGGGCTTCGAGGTGCTCGTGTGCTCGGGCGACCGCGACACGATCCAGCTGGTCACCGACGACGTGACGCTGCTCTACCCGAACGTGCAGGGCGTCTCGCAGCTCAAGCGGTACGACACCGCCGCCGTGATCGAGAAGTACGGCCTGCCGCCCGCGCAGTACCCCGAGATCGCGGCGCTGGTCGGCGAGACCAGCGACAACCTGCCGGGTGTGCCCAAGGTCGGCGAGAAGACCGCGGTCAAGTGGCTGACGCAGTGGGGCTCGCTCGACGCGCTTCTCGACAACGCCGACAAGATCACTGGTGTGGTGGGCGGCAATCTGCGAGAGCACATCGACGGCGTGCGCCGCAACCGCACCCTCAACCGTCTGCTGCGCGACGTCGAGCTGCCCGTCGGCCCGCGAGACCTCAAGATGCACCCGCTCGACGCCCAGGCGGTGCGCGACATCTTCGCGCGCCTCGAGTTCCGCACCCTGCTGCCGCGCGTGTTCGACGCGCTCGGTGGCGACGCCGGCGAGGGAGAGGAACAGCGCCCCACCGCGACCGCTCCGGCCGCCGAGCGTCTCGACGCCGAGGCCCTGGCAGCCTGGGCCGCCGCGGCCGAGGGCCCGGTCGGCGTCACTGTCACGCTCGAGGGCTCGCAGCCCACCGCGATCGGTCTCGCCTCGGCCGACGCCGCGGTCGAGACCGAGTGGACGGATGCCGTGGGCGACGCGCTCGCGTCGTGGCTGGCATCCGATGCCCCCAAGGTGTTCGCCGATGCGAAGCCGCAGATCAAGGCGCTGGCCCGCCGTGGCCTGACCGTCGGCGCTCTCGCGTTCGACGTCGTGCTCGCGGGGTGGCTCGTGCGGCCGAGCTTCCCCGACAAGACTCTCGGCGACCTCGTGGAGCGCGTGCTCGACGAGAAGCTCCCCGTGGCGGATCCCACTCAGCTCGTCCCCGAGACCGAGGGGGCGACCCCCGGGCAGCTGTCGTGGTTCGCCCGCCGGGTGGCCGAGGCCCAGCGGGCCGAGCTCCCCGGCCGCGTCGCCGAGGTGCTGGACGACATCGAGCTGCCCACGCTCACGGCCCTGGCCGACATGGAGCTCGCCGGCGTCGCCGTCTCGCACGAGAAGCTGTCGAGCTTCTCGAGCGAGCTGGCCGCCCGCGCCGACGCCCTGGCGCGCGACGCCTACGCAGCGATCGGTCATGAGGTCAACCTCGGCTCGCCGAAGCAGCTGCAAGAGGTGCTGTTCGACGAGCTGCAGCTGCCGAAGACCCGCAAGACGAAGAGCGGGTACACGACGGATGCCGCGGCCCTCGCCGACCTGCAAGAGAGCGCCGACCACCCCTTCCTCGACCTGCTGCTGCGCCACCGTGAGGCGACGAAGCTGAAGCAGATCATCGACGCCCTCGACGCGGCGACCGGTGCGGACGGCCGCATCCACACCACCTACGTGCAGACCGGCAGCCAGACCGGGCGTCTGTCGAGCACCGACCCGAACCTGCAGAACATCCCGATCCGCACCGAAGAGAGCCGGCGCATCCGCGCCGCGTTCGAAGTCGGCGAGGGCTACGAGACGCTGCTCACGGCCGACTACTCGCAGATCGAGATGCGCATCATGGCGCACCTCTCCGGCGACCCGGGGCTCATCGAGGCGTTCAACTCCGGTGAAGACCTCCACCGCTTCGTTGGCGCGCGCGTCTTCGGCGTCGAACCCAAAGACGTCACCCCGGCGATGCGCACCAAGGTCAAGGCGATGTCGTACGGCCTCGTCTACGGGCTCTCGGCGTTCGGGCTGTCGAAGCAGCTGCGCATCGAGCAGTCCGAAGCCAAGAAGCTCATGCTCGAGTACTTCGCCCGCTTCGGCGCGGTGCGCGATTACCTGCGGGGCTCGGTCGAGCAGGCGCGGCAGGACGGCTACACCGAGACCATCTTCGGTCGGCGCCGCCCGTTCCCCGACCTCACGAGCATGAACCGCGTCCTTCGCGAGAACGCCGAGCGCGCGGCTCTCAACGCCCCCATCCAGGGCAGTGCCGCCGACATCATGAAGGTCGCCCTGTTCCGCATCCGCGACGAGCTCGCGGCCGCGGGCCTGCGTTCGCGCGTGCTGCTGCAGATCCATGACGAGCTCGTCGTCGAGGTGGCGGCGGGGGAGTGGGATGCCGTCGAGCAGATCGTCCGCGCACGCATGGCCGACGCGGCCGACCTCTCCGTGCCGCTCGACGTGCAGATCGGCCGCGGCGGCGACTGGGACGAAGCGGGGCACTAGCGGCTCCGGCCGCCCGCGCCCGCGAACCTACGGCCCGGCGAACCGGCTGACCGGAGGAGATCCCGAGAACGGGAGCACCCACGATGGCCACAGGCTCCTCTGTTCCCGGATCTCCTCCCGTCAGCTCACTCCGCGCCGCTGCGCACGGGGGGGGGGACGTGCGGACCGGTCCCAGCTTCCCTAGGCTCGGAGGATGACTGACGCACAACGCACCCCCACGCCGATCGACACGATCGCCGACGCGTGGGTCGACACCCTGGCCGAGCGTGAACCGACTCTCGCGACCTACATCGGGCGTTTCGAGCACAACGGACGCTTCGGCGACTACAGCCCCCAGGGTGCCGAGGCCCTCATCGCCGACGCCCGCGCGACCAAAGCGGCCCTCGACGGCGCCGACGCAGTCGATGCGATCGACACCGTCACCAAGATGGACCTGGGCCGCGAGCTCGCGCTGATGATCGAGCAGCACGAGGCGAAGACGCACCTGCGCGACCTGAACGTCATCGCGTCTCCCGCGCAGGACATCCGCTCGACCTTCGACCTCATGCCGACGGCGACCGTCGACGATTGGTCGACCATCTCGGCGCGACTCAAGGCCCTGCCGGGTGCGATCGACGGCTACATCTCGACCCTTCGTCAGGGCATCAGCGAGGGCATCGTTCCCGCTCGCCGCCAGGTGACCGAGGTGGTCACGCAGATCGCCCGCTACACCTCCGACACGGGGTTCTTCGCCGAATTCGTGGGCGAGGCTGCTCCCGACGAGGGCCAGCTGCCGGCATCCCTCGCTCGAGACCTCTCGACCCACGCCAACGCCGCACGCGTCGCGTACGACTCGCTGGCGTCGTTCCTGTCGTCGGAGCTCGCTCCCGTGGCGGGCGAGACCGACGCGGTCGGGCGCGAAATGTACGCACTGCACTCCCGGCACTTCCTGGGCGCCGAGATCGACCTCGACGAGACCTACGAGTGGGGCGTCGAGGAACTCGCGCGAATGGTCGCCGAGCAGGAGGCCATCGCGAACGAGATCCTGCCCGGCGCCACCGTCGAAGAGGCGGTGGCCTTCCTCGAGCAGGACGAGTCGCGCAAGCTCCGCGGCACGAAGGCCCTGCAGGAATGGATGCAGCGAACGAGCGACAAGGCCGTCGAGGAGCTCGGTCGCACGCACTTCGACATCGCCGAACCCATCCGCAACCTCGAGTGCATGATCGCGCCCACGAACGAGGGCGGGATCTACTACACCGGCCCGACCGACGACTTCTCGCGACCGGGACGCATGTGGTGGTCGGTCCCCGAGGGCGTCGACACGTTCGACACCTGGCGCGAGCTGACCACGGTCTACCACGAGGGCGTTCCCGGGCACCACCTCCAGATCGCGCAGGCCGTGTACAACCGCGCACAGCTCAACTCGTGGCGGCGCCTTCTCGCGGGCACGAGCGGCCACGCCGAGGGCTGGGCGCTCTACGCCGAGCGCCTCATGGAGCAGCTGGGCTACCTCGACGATCCCGCCGATCGCCTCGGCATGCTCGACGGGCAGCGCATGCGCGCCGCCCGCGTGGTGCTCGACATCGGCGTGCACCTGCAGAAGCCGCGCCTGGACGGCACCGGAGTGTGGGATCACGACTACGCTCTGGCGTTCATGCTGAAGAACGTGAACATGAGCGAGGAGTTCGTGCGCTTCGAGGTGAACCGCTACCTCGGCTGGCCCGGACAGGCGCCGTCGTACAAGGTCGGTCAGCGCATCTGGGAGCAGGTGCGCGACGAAGAGGAGCAACGCCGCGGTTCCGACTTCTCGATGAAGCAGTTCCACACGCGCGCGCTGGACATCGGCGGGGTCGGTCTCGACACGCTGCGCGCAGCGCTGGCATCCGCCTGATCTCCCCGAGGGGCGTCGCCGAGTCGGCGCCCCTCGGCGATGCGGGGGAATACCCCGTCGTCGCGTAAAGTTCATTCATCCGAATGCAAGGAGACCCCATGGACGCCCGTTCCCTCGAGCTCGGCCTCGACACCTTCGGAGACATCTCACGCGCCCCCGACGGGTCGCTGCTGTCCGATGCACAGACCATCCGAAACGTCGTGGACCAGGCCGTTCTGGCCGACGAGGTCGGTCTGTCGTTCTTCGGAGTGGGCGAGCACCACCGCAAGGACTTCGCGGTCACCAGCCCCGAGATCGTCCTGGCCGCGGCCGCCGCGCGGACGAAGAACATCCACCTCGGCACCGCGGTGACCGTGCTCTCGAGCGACGACCCCGTGCGCGTGTACGAGCGCTTCGCCACCCTGGATGCCATCTCGAACGGGCGCGCCGAGGTCATCCTCGGGAGGGGCTCCTTCATCGAGTCGTTCCCCCTCTTCGGCTACGACCTCGCCGATTACGAGCAGCTGTTCGAAGAGAAGCTGGAGCTGTTCTCGCACCTGCTGACTGAGAAGCCCGTCACCTGGTCGGGTCGCACGCGCGCCGCGCTCCAGGATGCCGATGTGTACCCCAAGACCGAGACGGGTCTGACCGCGTGGGTCGGCGTCGGCGGCTCGCCGGAGTCGGTCGTGCGCACGGCCCGCTACGGCTACGGTCTCGTGCTCGCCATCATCGGCGGCTCGGCTGCCCGATTCCGCCCCTACGCCGACCTGTATCGCCGTTCGCTGGCAGAGCTCGGCAAACCCCAGATGCCGATCTCGGTGCACTCGCCCGGCCACGTCGCCGAGACCGACGAGCAGGCGTGGGACGAGGCTTTCGAGGGCGTCGCCGAGCTCAACAACACCATCGGCCGTGAGCGCGGCTGGCCCGAGTACAACCGCATGCGCTTCCAGCACGACGTGGGGCCCGAGGGGTCGATGTACGTCGGTTCGCCCGAGACCGTCGCCCGCAAGATCGCCGCGACCGTGCGGGCACTGGGCAACTCACGCTTCCAGATGAAGATCGCGAGCGGGTCCATCTCGCACGACCGGCTCCTGTCGAGCATCGAGTTGTACGGCACCAAGGTGCGTCCTCTCGTCGAAGTGATGCTCGCCGACACCCCCGCGTCGGCCGACGCCCCCGGCATCCGGTGACCACGACCACCGACACCATTCGGGTGTCCGAACGTCTCGACGCGCTGCCGTTCACCCGTCGTCACGGGCGGATCCTGGGCGGGTCGGGTCTGGGGTGGGCCCTGGATGCCATGGACGTGGGCCTCATCTCGTTCGTCATCGCGGCCCTCAGCGTGCAGTGGCAGCTGGCGCCGACGCAGGCGTCGTGGATCGCGTCGGCGGGCTTCGCCGGTATGGCGATCGGGGCGAGCGTCGGCGGGCTGCTGGCCGACCGGTTCGGGCGCCGCTACGTCTTCGCGCTGACCCTGCTGGTCTACGGTGCAGCGACCGGTGCGAGTGCGCTGGTGGGCGGTCTGGCAGCGCTCCTCGTGCTCCGCTTCGTCGTCGGTCTCGGGCTCGGGGCCGAGCTGCCGGTGGCCTCGACGTACGTCAGCGAGTTCGCGCCCGCGCGTATGCGGGGCCGGCTCATCGTCTTCCTGGAGGCGTTCTGGGCCGTCGGGTGGACCGCGGCGGCGCTGATCGGCTACCTCGTCGTGCCGTCGTCCGCCGACGGCTGGCGCTGGGCCTTCGCGCTCGGTGCGATCCCCGCGGTGTACGCCCTGATCGTGCGGTGGGGTCTGCCCGAGTCGCCGCGCTGGCTGGCTTCGCGCGGACGCAACGCCGAGGCGATCGTCATCGTGCGCGATCTCGAAGCCGCGGCCGGTCGCATCGCCCTCGAGGCCTCGACGGAGGGGGTCGCGCCCTCCGCTCCAGCCCCGCGTCCGCGCGTGAGGGCGCTCTGGGCCCCGGCGCTGCGGGCTCGCACGGTGGCCCTGTGGGTGCTGTGGTTCTGCGTGAACTTCTCGTACTACGGGGCGTTCATCTGGATCCCCACGATCCTCGTCGCCCAGGGGTACGACCTCGTGCGTTCGTTCGGATTCACCCTCGTCATCACGCTCGCGCAGCTGCCCGGTTACGCGGTCGCCGCCTGGCTCATCGAGGTCTGGGGGCGGCGCGCGACACTCGCGGCTTTCCTCGCCGGTTCCGCCGTGGCCGCGGTGCTCTTCGGCACGGCAACCGGTGAGGTCGCGGTGATCGCCGCGGGCATGGCGCTGTCGTTCTTCAACCTCGGCGCCTGGGGCGCGCTCTACGCCGCGACCCCCGAGACATACCCCACGCCGCTGCGCGCCACCGGCTCCGGCTGGGCCGCGGGCGTCGGGCGGATCGCGTCGATTCTCGCGCCGCTCGCCGTGCCGCCGTTGCTCGGACTCGGGGGCGCCCCGCTGCTGTTCATCGTTTTCGCGGCGTTCTTCGCGGTGGCCGTGGTGGCGGCACTGTTCCTGCGCGAGCAGCGCGGGCGGGCTCTCGCCTAGATCACCCCGAGGCGTCGCGGAGGTGTTCTCCGCTCGGGCCTCCGGCCGCACGACGGGACCCGTCCCGGAGGGCAGCCGTTGCCTGCGACCGCATCGCGCCCGCGTAGGCTCGAGCCATGGCATCCGTCCGCTACGTCGCGATCGGCGACTCGTTCACCGAAGGCGTCGGCGACGAACTGCCCGACGGCACCGTCCGGGGCTGGGCCGATCTGGCGGCGCAGGGATGGGCGGATGCCGCGGGGGAGCCGATCGAGTACGCGAACCTCGCGATCCGCGGCAGGCTCATCGAGCCGATCGTCGCTCAACAGCTCGAGCCCGCGCTGGCGCTGAAGCCGACGCACCTGTCGTTCAACGGCGGCGGCAACGACATGCTGCGTCCACGAACGGGCATCGACCGCATCGTCGACCTCTTCGACCACGTCGTGCGCCGCTGCGATGAAGAGGGCGTCAAGCTCATCGTGCTGTCGGGCGCGAACCCCACGGCCGGGCTTCCTCTCGGCAAGGTCATCGAAGCCCGCGGTGATCGCCTCTCGCGCGCCGTCGAGAAGCGCCTCGAGGGCCGGTCCGATGTGATCACGGCGTACAACTGGTTCGACCGCAAGCTCGCGGGCGGGGAGTTCTGGTCGGTCGACCGGCTGCACATGAACGCGCGCGGTCATCACCGGGTCGCCGCGCGCGTGATCGAGTCGGTCGGCCTCACCCCGCCCACGGAGTGGTGGAACCTGCGCGAGATCCCCGAAGCCCAGCGTCTGAAGGGCACCGCCTATTACCGCGAGCACGTCGGCCCCTGGGTCCGCCGGCGTCTTACGGGCACCTCGTCGGGCGACAACCGTCAGGCGAAGTTCGGCGGCGGGTGGGTGGAGCTGACGCCGGGGGATTGAGCGACGTCGTCCTCGGATCGCCGGGTCTCGGCATCCGCTGATCTCTGCGCACATGCCCTCGTCGAGATGCGCCCCCTGCGAGACTGTGCGCGGGGGGAACATATGAAGAGAACCGTTTTTGCGCTCATCGTCGCTGTCGCGACCGTCGCCACCACCACGAGCTGCGCGGCGCACGCCGCAGGCGCATCGGGGCCGACACCGACCCCGAGCATCGCTGCGTCGTACGCATGCCCCACGATGGAGGGCGTACAGCTGCCGCCGGAGTGCGCTCCCTACGATCCGGATGCGGCGATGGCGGCGAACGAACGGTATCGCGACCGGATGAGCATCGACGACGACGCGCGCGCGGCCGCCGAGGATGTCTCGGCCGATATCGTCGCCGTGCTGCGGACGGCAGCCAAGGAGAAGGAGCTGTCGGCCGAGGAGGTCGCCACGCTGCTCGACGAGGGGGGAGCGCTGTCGCCGCAGGTGCGCGCCGAGGCGAACAGCGTGCTTTTCGCGGCGACCGGGCCGCAGGGCGGCTGCCTTTTCGGAGAGGTGTCCGGCACCTCCGTCTCGGTCGAGATCGGCGGCTACATCCTCGACGGTGGGTGCCTGCCTGCGCAGTGAGCGGGAGACCGGGGCGGCGTCAGCCCCTCAGCGACCGCGGCACTCCGCGGTCAGCGAGTCCGCAGGACTCGTGCATCAACTCGACGATCACGGGGAGATCGAAAGACGGGCTACCGGCGGGGACCGCTTCGACACGGTATGTATCACCGTCCACATCAACCCGATAGTCTCCGGCGGCGAAGGGGTGCTCGCCGCCGCGCAGAGAGCCGCTGTCCACCTTGGTAGCCAGCAGACCGTCCGTCCGGAGGACATCCACCGTCGTGTGCCGCCACGGCGTGCTCTCGCGGACGACGTATCCCGTCGCACACCCGTTCGCGTTGAGCGGCACCACCGAGCTCTCCAAGAACAGGGCCACCAGAATCCCCGCGGGGATGATTGCGCAGAAGGCGAGGAAGCGTAGCGGGAGGAAGAGCACCAACCACCACCGCGGTGCCGGTATCGCGCAGACAAGCGCGAAGAAGGCGACGGCGGACGCCATCCACGCTGCCACGACGATCTTGCCCGCATCCCATGACCCCACGAGCAACTCGGTCTTGCCGTCGCCCTGCCGGGAGAGAGCCCCCACGCCGGTGATGATCGCGATGGCTAACGCCAGCAGCGTGGCAGCGACGAGGATGACGAGCCCTCGCCACGGGCGGGCGGATTGCTGTCGAACCGGTGAGGCGGGGACGTCGGTCACCCGCCCCACCCTGGCAGCATCCCCTGGACAACCCCCGCACACCGAACCCATGGGATCCGAGGCGCATGATGAGACCATGACTCTCGCACTCGTCACCGGAACCACCAGCGGCATCGGCATGCACACCGCGATCCAGCTCGCGCAACGGGGGGTGACGGTCGTCGCCACCGTCCGCGACACCGCGCGCGCCGACGCCCTGCGCTCCGCGGCATCCGAGGCGGGTGTCGAGCTCGACATCCGGGCCCTGGATGTGACGGATGCCGAGGGCGCCCGCGCCCTGATCGAGGCCACGGGCCCCGTGGACATCCTCGTGAACAACGCCGGGCGCGGCGCCGTGGGCACCCTCGAACAGGTGAGCGACGACGAGCTGCAGGAGCAGCTCGAGACGAACTACCTCTCGGTCGCGCGTCTGACCCGTCTCGTCCTCCCCGATATGCGTGAGCGGGGGAGCGGCCGCATCGTGACGGTGACGAGCGTCGGGGGAGCGGTGGGGCAACCGTTCTCCGACGCGTACTGCGGCGCGAAGTTCGCCGTCGAGGGTCTCATGCAGTCGCTCGCCCCGGTGGTCGCCCCCTTCGGAGTCGATGTGTCGATCGTCGAACCGGCCGCCGTCGCCTCGTCGTTCGTCGACTCGGTGCACCGCGCCGCCCCCGGCCCGTACGCGGAACTGCAGCAGGCGTACCTCGACCGCGCGGCGACCTCGTTCGCATCGGCGCAGTCGGCGGAGGACGCTGCGAAGACCGTCGTCGAGGCCGCCACCACCTCGGCCCCGCGGTTCCGCTGGCAGACCTCGGATGCCGCGACCCAGTTCGCCGGCCTGTCGCTGGGCGACCTCGACGGTTCGAGTGTGCTGAACGTGACGTCGGGGTGGGTGCAACGCGACTGAGGGGTCGCCCCGTTCGCGGGGGCGCCCCGCCCCGCCTGATCGCCCCGCGGTCAGTACAGAAGGGCCGCCGGCTCGAGGTGGGAGGTCTGGTCACCCACCAGGGAGAGTTCGCGCGGATCGATCTTGCGGACCTCGGCCGTGTCGGCCAGGTCGTCGAGACTGATCCAGAAGATGTTGGGGCTCCGCGTCGAACCGAAGTAGTAGACCCGATTGGTCAGGTCGGCGCCGGCGCGCCACCACGTGGGGTAGACGTCGCCCGTCGAGTACGGTGCGCCGTAGGGGACCGAGACGTTGGCGATGAGCTGGAATACCCCCGCCACGGCCTCCTCGGTGTTCTCCGGCTCGGGCAGGTAGTGCAGGAAGTACGCCGAACGCACGAACCTGTCGGCCGAGGTGATGTCACCGGGCGGCTGGAGTTCGCCGCCGAAAGGTCGGTATCGCGACAGGTTCTCCAGCTGCTTGTCGAGCGTGGGGGAGTTGGCCATGACCGTGTACTCGGGGCCGTGGTGCACGACGAGCTCACCTCCGAGCGGCTCGATGATCGCCGAGTCGCCGGTCGGATCCTCGATCGCGATGTGCACCCCGAGCTGCATGCCGCGGAACTCCGGCGAAGTGATGCGCACGCGGCCGATATGCGCGACGGCCTCGGCGACGGTGGCGAAGTTGTCGAGCAGATACTGCACCCAGAGAGCATTGGCGACAGAGGGGCGCCCGTCCGGCTCGGGAAATGCGACGTCCTCGGGATCGAGGTACAGGGCGTGCGCCCCGAGTCCCTTCTCGTTCAGCCCGTCGACGGTGCCGAGGCCCCACATGCTCGTGACGACGCTCGAGTACGACGACGTCCAGGCCAGCGAGTGATCATCGGCGCGACCGTCGCGGGCCGTGCCGCGGGGAACGAACCACAGTTCGGGTTCGTCGCTCACCGCCCAGTCCATGCAGCGACTGACCGTCTTGGCGACGTCGTTCGTGTTCCAGAGGATTCGTGTGCACACGCGTGCAGCGTATCCCGTCGCCGCGGGGCGATATGGTGCAGAAATGCCCGACATCACGGAGACCCGACCGACCAGCCCCTGGGGGTGGGTCGGCATGTGGGTGCGCGAGGAGAAGTTCTGGCGCGACATCGGCGCGCGCGTGCTCGCGGGCGTGATCACCGCGGCCGTCGTCTACTCCGGCGCCCTGCTCCTCGGGTACCTGCACACGCCCGAGATCGGGGCAGGTCTTCTGCTGGCTCTCGGCATCGTCGCGTGCGGCGTCCTGGTCACGGGTAGCGTTCACCTGCTCCGGAGCGCCCGAGCACGGGGCCGCGCGGGAAGCTCGCGAAGCTGGCACATCATCGTGGCGATCGTGCTGCTGCTCGCATCGGTTGCCATCGCGATCGGCATAGCAACGGACCTGCTGCGCTAGCCCTCGTCTTCCTTGGCGCTTACGACGGCACGGCCGGCGGATCCCATGAGCACACAGCATCCGCCAGCTCCGCTACCGTCGACCGGCTGTCGAGATGGAGCACCGGCTTACCCGTCGCCGCGAGCCACGTGTCGTGCTCGAAACGGTTGCGGCCGTCGAAGGTGGGTTCGTCGTACCCCTCGGCCCACGTTCTGAACACGCGCCAGGCCTCGTCGTCGTGCGGCTGACCTCTGCGGCGGATGACCTCGCGCGCTTCGAGCCGACGCAGGCGTTCCGTGGGGTCCAGGGTGAGGAAGACGATCGCGTCGCACTCGGCGACGACCGACTCGCCCCACCCGAGCATCGACCCGGAGAGTACCCAGGCGGGGCGCGACACGAAGATCTCGCGCATCAGCGCGACCCTCTGCATCTCGTCCCTCTTCTGGAGGAACGGGGGAGTGGTCGGCATCCAGAAGTAGTCGTCCGCATCGGCGTGCGGAACCGCCCACCGCGCGGCCAGCGCGTGACCCAGCGTGGTCGTTCCGCTGCCGCTCGCGCCCAGGATGTGCAGGCGGGAAACATTCATCTCGCCGGGTCCCGTCAGGGCAGGATGCTGTCGACGTACCCGCCGTCGACGCGCAGAGCACCGCCGGTGGTCGCCGAGGTCGATGCCGACGCGAGCTCGATCGTCATGGTGCTGCTCATTCCGGTTTCCACCCTTCGTCGCTTTCGACGCCAGCCCGAGAGGCCTGGGGGAGGTCCGCGGAGCGGCATCAACTCATCAGACTTTAATCAAGACACCTCGCGAGCACACGTGTGCCTGCCATAGAGTTATCGGGCGATAACAACGATCTCGAAAGCGAGGATCGCGATGACCCGCAACCAGATCTTCACCCGCCGGCGCGCGGCCAGCCGGGCAACGACCGCGCTTGCCGCCTGCCTCGTCGGCGCATCCCTTCTTGCCGGATGCGCCATCGCCATCGACGACACGCACGACGCACTCACCCCGGGCGAGGACTCATCTTCGAACGACATGGACGTCTCCGACGGCGTGGGGACCCTATCCACGACGACCCCCTTCCCACGCATCACGAGTTGCGATCAGGTCGCCGGCGCGCTTGCGTCCTTCGTGAGCGGCATGACGCTGGTCGGCGAGAGCATCGCCGATGACGGCGTGCTCTGCCAGTGGGCCGCGCCCGACGAAGGCCCCTTCGCCAGCGTGACCGTGGCTGCCGCCGATGACGTTCCGACCCGTGACGCGCTGGAGATGCAGGGCACGATGCTCCACCTCACTCCGACGCGCATCGACGACCCGCGCCTGGACGATGTCCGTGGACTCGGCGTCCGGTGGACGACGGACGGCGCGCCCGACAGCCCCGGATACTCCAATGTGTACGTGCCCGGAGTGTCGATCGAACTGCATGATGGTCGGCACGGCGGCTCGGGCGCCGAGTCCTACGCACCCAGCGATGACACCACGGTGACCGTCGCGCTCGCAGTGCTCGGCCTCTGACGTGTCAGCATCACCTGACGCCTGCCCGATCGCGCCAGGGACATGACGGGGAGGGCTTCGTCGGTTCAAGCTGACATAATGTGCATTATCGGCGCACACGCATCGCGCCACCGGCCGTCCCGCGACGACGCATAAACGCTCCGAGCGACCAGAAACGCGAGCACAGCGTGTTTTTGGTCGCTGGGAGCGTTTATGCGTCGGGATCAGGGCCCGACGGCGCGGCTCATGCCTCAGCGGAGCCCGCTGATCGACCTCGACCCTGCACCGACCCCATGGCGCGACGACGGCATCCATCAACGCTTCCCGCGCGCACAAACACGAGCACAGCGCGTTCATGTGCGCAGATCGCGTTCATGCGTGCGTCGGCCGGCCCTTCAGCCGAGAACCTCCGCCAGGAACGCCTTCATCGCCGTCCAGCTCCGGCGCTCCGCGACGGCCTGGAACTGCGCTCCGTGCTCGGGGGCGTCGGCATCCGGAAGCGTGAACGCGTGCAGGGCGTTGGCGTACGAGACCACCTGCCAGTCCACCGACGGCGCGGTGCGCAGGTCGTTCTCAAAGGCGAGCAGGGCGTCGTCGGGAACGACGGGGTCGGCGGCCCCGTGGAGGACGAGCAGCTTCGCGGTGATTCGTTCCGCCTCGCCCGCCGGTCCGGTCAGCAATCCGCCGTGGAAACTCACCACCGCATCGACGGCGGCGCCCGTGCGGGCGAGCTCGAGCACGGACGAACCGCCGAAGCAGTAGCCGATCGCCGCGGTGCGCTGCGAGTCGACCGAGGGTTGCGAGATCATCTGGTCGAACGCCTCGGTCATCCGCTTACGCCACAGCGGCCGGTCTTGATAGAACCCTCCGGCGACAGCCGCGGCCTCTTCCGCCGACGGGCGCACGTCCGCGCCGTACACATCCGCCGCGAAGCCCGTGTAGCCGAGGCGAGCGAGCATGTCGCAGCGCATGCGCACGTAGTCGGTCACTCCGAGCCAGTCGTGGACGACGAGGACTCCCGGGTGTCGCTCCTCCCCTGCCGGTCGAGCGAGGTATCCGCGGTAGTCGACCCCGTCGACGCGGTAATCGACATCAAACGATTCGATACCGGATGCCGGGGCGGGTTCGCGATCAAGGATGCCGGAGAGGGCGGCGGAGTACATGGTCATGCGGTTCTCCAGGGGGTGAGGAATCGTGTCGTTCGGAGACTAAACCCCCGACGCCGGAGACAGCCGGGTCTTGCCCCTCAGCGCCGACAGACGAAGAACAGCCGCCGCGCGTCGTCTGAAATCGGCTGATCGCGCCCACCGCTCGCCTCGACCCGTGCGAAGCCGGCGTCTGCCAGCATCGCCCGCACCTCCGACAGAGCCACGGCGTACTCGGCGATCCTGTCTTCGACGACCGTGTCCTCGCGCTCGATCCGCACGTGCCAGTCGAAGCGGTCGTCACCGACGGCGTGAATACGCATCGACACCGTTGCCCCGTCGGCCTCGGCGGTGTGCTCCTCGCCGGCATCCATCCTCAAACGACCGAGGGTGTTCATGTCGAACAGGAACACCCCGTCGTCCGCCAGGTGCACCGCGGCCGTGGCGAAGACCGAGGGCCAATCGCTGCCGGGCAGGTGATTGATCGTGTCGTAGACGCACGCAACCACGTCGAACGTGCGTCCCAGCGACAGCGACCGGATGTCGGCTGCGACGAACGCGGCATCCATTCCCTTCGTCCGGGCGATCTCGAGCATCTCGGGCGAGACGTCGACGCCCACCTTCTCCCACTCCGCGGGCAGCAGCTCGAGGACGGCTCCGGTGCCGCAGCCGAGCTCGAGCAGCGAACCCGGCACGACCCCCGACTCCCCCGCACGCCGTTCGACCCACCCGGCGAAGGCCTCGGCCGCCCCGCTCTGGACGGTGTCGTAGAAGGGTGCGAACTCGGAGTACATGGGCCTCATCCCACCACGACGTCACGGACGGGACCAAGACCCCCGCTACGCTCGAAGCGATGACTCCCCCAGCCGCCCCCGTGCCAGCCCTCGGCGCATGAGCGGCGTCTTCACCGGATTCGCCGTCGTCGGACTCGCTGTCGTCGTCGGCTACGTCATCGCCCGCATCGACCTGCTGGGCCCGCACGCGCGACACGTGCTCAGCCGCCTGACGTTCTTCGTCCTCTCGCCGTTCCTGCTGTTCACGGTGCTCGCGAAGGCCGACGTCGCGACGCTGTTCTCGGCGCTGCTTCCGGTGTCGATGATCACCGCCGCGGTCATCATCGGCGTCTACGCCCTCTTCTCGGCCCTGGTCCTGCGTCGCCGTGTCGGCGAGACGGTGATCGGCGCTCTGTCGGCGGGCCAGGTGAACAGCAACAACATCGGCATCCCGATCTCGCTGTACATGCTCGGGAACGCGGCGTACTCGGCTCCGGTGATCCTGTTCCAGTTGCTGGTGCTCATGCCCATCGCGCTGTCGATCCTGGATGCCGCGACCTCGGGATCCCGCAACATCGGGCGCATCCTCTTGCAGACGGCGAAGAACCCGATGCTCATCGGTTCCGCTCTGGGTGTCCTCGTGGCCCTCCTCGACGTCGACCTGCCGCCCATCGTCTTCGACCCGCTGCACCTCATCGCGGGAGCCTGCGTGCCGGTGCTGCTGATGTCGTACGGCATGTCGCTGTACGGCCAGCGCGTGCTCACCGAGCCGGGGAGGCGTGTCGACGTCGTGATGGCCTCGGCGCTCAAACTCCTCGCGATGCCGGCGTTGGCGTGGCTCGTCGCGACGCTGTTCGCCCTGCCCACCGACCAGGTGTTCATCGTCGTCGTGCTCGCGGCTCTCCCGACGGCGCAGAACGTCTTCAACTTCGCGCAGCGCTACGGAGTCGGCGAGATCCTGTCGCGCGACGTCGTCTTCATCTCCACCCTCGGCTGCCTTCCGGTGCTGTTCACCGTGGCGCTCCTGCTCGAGCACTCCCCCGCGTAGCACCGGTCGCACTCGTCGACCCTCGGGTCTAGGGTGAGACCTGTTCTCAGCTTTTACTCAGAAAGGCTCGCCATGTCGCCCTCCACGACCAGTCCCGCCGTCGGCGCCGTCCGCACTGCGCTCGGCGTCAGCGGAGTCCTCTCGCTCGTCATCGGTCTGCTCATCCTCATCTGGCCCGGCCGCACCGCCGAGGTCGCCGTCGGCATCATCTCGGTCTACGTGATCATCGCGGGCCTGGTGAACATCGGCATCGGCCTGTTCTGGCGCTCCGGCTGGGCCCGCATCGGCTACCTCGTCCTCGGCGTGCTCTTCATCGTCGCGGGCATCTTCTCGTTCGCGAACCTCTCGGCCACGACCGCGTGGTTCGGTGTCTTCATCGGCACCCTGGTCGGCATCCTGTGGATCATCGAGGGCGTCGTCTCGCTCACGACCGCCGGTCACGCCTCGAAGGCGCGCGCGTGGACGGTCTTCTTCGCGATCGTCAGCATCGTCGCCGGAATCGTTCTGCTGTTCTCGCCGCTGCTGGGCGCGGTGACGCTGTTCCTGCTGATCGGCATCTCACTGGTCATCCTCGGCGCCTTCCAGATCGTGCGCGCGATCCAGTTCGGCAAGGCCGTCTGACGCCGATAGAAGAAGGGGCCCGGATGCCACGGCATCCGGGCCCCTTCTTCTGTCACCGCACGGGCAGGTACCGGCTCCACCAGTCGAGGACCGCCTCGAAGCGTTGCACGCGGTGCTGCGGGCGGCCGGAACGCGTGAGCTCGTGATCCTCGCCGGGGAAGACGAGCATCTCGGCGTCGACGCCGTTGCGCTTCAGGGCCGCGTAATACCGGGTCGCCTGATCGAGCGGGCAGCGGTAATCGAGCTCGGAGTGCAGCACGAGCGTGGGCGTGGCGACCCGATCGACGACGGCCATGGGGCTCTGGGCGGCCACGAGCGCCGGGTCGGTGCCGACGTACTCGTCGCCGAAGAACGAGCCGATGTCGCTCGATCCCGGGAAGGCGGCGGGATCGAGGAATCCGCGCTCGACGATCGCTCCGGCGAAGCGGTGGTCGTGCGCGATGATCCAGGCGGTCATGTAGCCGCCGTAGGAGCCGCCCATCACGCCGACCCGCTGCGCGTCGAGCCGCGGGTCGGCCCCGACCACGCCGTCGAAGAAGTCCATGACGTCGAAGAAGTCGAGCGTCCCCATGCGGCGACGGATCGACCGCCCGTGCGCACGGCCGTACCCCGCGCTCCCCCGCGGATTGCTGTAGACCACGGCGTAGCCGGCGTCGACGAGGACCTGCGTCTCGTCGAACAGGTGCACGCCGTAGGAGGCGTAGGGCCCGCCGTGGATCTGCAGGATGACGGGGAACGGCCCCTCCCCCTCGGGCACCGCGACCCACCCGTGCACCGGATAGCCGTCACGGCCGGCGATCTCGTGTTCGACCGGCACCGCGATGCCCGTCTCGCGCGCGGCTCCGCCGAACGCGGTGAGCGCCCGCACCTCGGGCCCGTCGATCGTCACGAGCTCGCCGGAAGACTCGGGAGACGCCACGGATGCCACGACCCGCCCCCGCGCGACCGCGTGCCCCGAGACCTCGAGGTCGCCACCCAGCACCTGATCGACCCGCCCGCCGCGCGACACCCGCAGCAGCCTCAGACGCCCGCGGGTGCGGTCCTGCACGAGGACGTCGTCGCCGTCGAACGAGAGGTGGCTGCCGACCTCGCCGAGGTCGATCGACTCGGGATCGGTGAGCAGACGGGGGCCGTCGGCGTCGAGCGCGAAGAGCGCGACGCCGGGAGCGACGAAGTCGGTGCCCTCGTCGCCCACGTCGTTCGCGAGCAGGAAGACGGTGCCGTCGGGGGCGACGTCGACGCTCGCTACGGAGAGGTTCTCTGCGCGGCCCAGGATCTCGCGCTGTTCGCCGCTGTCGACCGCGATCGCGACGATCCGATCGCGCAGGTCGCGGCGCGCCGTCTCGATCACGTCGGGCACGCTGAGCAGTTCGGCGCCGTCGTTCGTCCAGACCACGCCGCTCCAGCTCGTCTCCCCGTGCGTCAGCGCGGTGGACGCAGCGGCGACGACCGTCTTCTCGGGTGCGTCGAGTCCGGGTGCCGGCTCGTAGAACGGTTCCGCATCGGTGGCGGGCGCGTCCACGACGAACACGTGCGCGGGTCGATCGAGATAGCCGAGACCGTTCGCATGCCAGCGGATGCCAGTGATCCGGCGCGGCGGTTCGGCTGCGGCATCCCGGCCCTCCACGGTGCCGTACCGCCCGGGTTCGGGAACGCGCGCGGTGAAGCCGAGGCGCGAGCCGTCGGGCGACCATGCGAGGTCTGTCACTCCCCCGGGCTGGTCGGTGACCTGCACGGGTTCGCCGCCCTGTGCGGCGACGACGAAGATCTGGGCGCGGCCCTTCTCATCGGAACGGAGGAATGCGATGGTGCTGTCGTCGGGCGACAGCCGCGGCGCGCGGTCCGCTACCCCGCGCGTGATGCGGCGCGGGGAGCCGTCCGGCACGTCGACCCGCCACAGCTGACCGACCGCCCGGTCGGCGGCGAGATCGGGGCGCGAGGTCGCGAAGACCGCGAACGCCCCCGTAGCAGCGATCGCGGGCCGACCGACCCCGATCAGTGTCTGGATGTCGGTCGGCCGCATGATCACTCGCCTCCGAACGAACCCGTGTCTCCGACGAGGCGGGTGTTGTCGGCGGGCACCGGGTCGACCGCGGCGCGGGCCACCTCGGCCGCGAACTCCGAGACGTTGTAGAGCTTGCCGGCGTCTTCGCGGCGGGCCGAGATCGCGCCGGGGTTCGCGCGCTCGAGCAGGGTGGCCGTGATGGTGCCCTCGATCATGTCTCCCGAGACGACGGTGAAGCCGATGCCGCGCTCCTCGAGGGCGGGGATCTTCTGGCGCAGAGCGTCTTCGCCGGCGCGCTTGGACAGGGCGACCGGCTCGTACTCGGGCATGGTCGGGGTGGTGCGGATGAAGTGCGCCTGGTGGCTGGTGACGAAGACCACGCGGGCCTCGGCCGTGAGCAGGGGCAGGGCCGTCTCGAGCACGTTGACCTGCGCGTCTCGGTTGAGCAGCAGCGCGTAGTCCTCGGCCATGCCCGACTCCATGCCGCCCGAGGCGTTGAGCACGAGGATGTCGAGACCGCCGAAGGTGCGCTCGACCTCGTCGAACATCGCCTTCACCGATTCGGGATCGGTGAGGTCGGCACCGACGACGAGAGCCTCGACGCCGAGCTCGCGCAGCTGCGCGGCAAGCTTCTCGGCGCGCGGCGCCTTGTTGCGGAAGTTGATGACGACGTTCGCGCCGGCCTCGGCGAAGTAGCGGACGGTGTCGGCGCCGATACCGCGCGACGAGCCGGTGACGAGAGCGGTCTTGCCGCTCAGGGAGCCGGACGGAAGGGTCTGGGACACGGAAGTTCTCCTGACGATTCGAAAGATCGACTCCCCAGCCTACCGACCGACCCGGCACCTCCCGGGGGCGGGCAGCCTGTGTGCTGGATGAGAACCGACCCCGGCGGCGCGCCCCGGTGCTACGTTCGGGCCAGGAGGCACGAAATGGACGTTCTCTCCACTCCCGACACGTGGGCCTGGATCGGCTGGATCGTGTTGATCCTCGTCTTCGTCGTCATCGAGATGCTGACGGGCGAACTGACCTTCCTCATGCTCTCGGGGGGCAGCGCCGCGGGGCTCCTCTCCGACCTGCTTGGCGCGCCGCTGTGGATGCAGGCGATCGTGGCCGCACTGGCCGCCGTCGCCCTGCTGACCTTCCTGCGGCCTCCGCTGCTCCGGCGTCTGCACCGCGGCGCCGACGAACGCCCGTCCGGTGTCGACGCCCTGCTCGGCCTCCAGGGTCTCGTGCTGTCGCGTGTGTCGCCCTCTGTCCCGGGGCAGGTCAAACTCACCAACGGCGACGTGTGGACCGCGCGCAGCGACACCGGCATCCGACTCGACCCCGCGACGCGCGTCGAGGTCGTCCGCATCGACGGCGCCACCGCCGTCGTCCGCGCCGTCGTTCCGCGCGCGCACGAAAAGGAGGTCGCGACATGAACGCCGACAACATCATCCCCGTCACGATCGGATGGATCCTCGCGGCGGCGGTGGTGGTCTTCGTGGTCGTCGTCCTCTTCCGCGCCGTCCGCATCATCCCGCAAGCGCGGGCGGGCGTGGTCGAGCGCCTCGGGCGGTACCACAAGACCCTCACGCCCGGCCTGAACCTCGTCGTCCCGCTGGTCGACCGGGTGCGTCCGCTCATCGACATGCGCGAGCAGGTGGTCTCGTTCCCTCCGCAGCCGGTCATCACCGAAGACAACCTCGTCGTCTCGATCGACACCGTCGTGTACTTCCAGGTGACCGACGCGCGCGCCGCCACCTACGAGATCGCCAACTACCTCGGAGCGGTCGAACAGTTGACGACGACGACGCTGCGCAACGTGGTCGGCGGGCTGAACCTCGAGCAGGCGTTGACGAGCCGCGACAACATCAACGGCCAGTTGCGCGTCGTCCTCGACGAAGCCACGGGAAAATGGGGCATCCGGGTCGGACGTGTCGAGCTCAAGGCGATCGACCCTCCCCATTCGATCCAGGACTCGATGGAGAAGCAGATGAGAGCCGAACGCGATCGCCGTGCCGCGATCCTGACCGCCGAGGGCTCGAAGCAGTCCCAGATTCTCGAAGCCGAGGGTCGGCGCCAGGCCGCGATCCTCGAGGCCGAGGGAGACAAGCAGGCGGCCGTTCTGCGCGCGCAGGGCGAAGCCGAAGCGATCCACTCGGTGTTCACCGCCATCCACGAGGGGCGCCCCGACGACAAGCTCCTCGCCTACCAGTACCTGCAGACGCTGCCGAAGATCAGCGACAGCTCCTCCAGCAAGCTGTGGATCATCCCGAGCGAGTTCACCGAGGCCCTCAAGGGCATCTCGGGAGCATTCGCCTCGCGGACCGGTGGCGACGACTCCCCCATCGTCGCGCCCGGCTCGAGCGACTCGGCCCCCTGATGACACGGCATCCCTTCCTGTCCCGCTCCACCCCGCGCGTGCTCGCCCATCGCGGACTGGTGACCCCGGATGCCGCCACCCAGGGCGTCGTCGAGAACTCGTTCGCCGCGGTCGCCGAGGCCCACGCGGCCGGGGCCGACTACGTCGAATCCGACTGCCACCTCACCGCCGACGGCGAGGTCGTGCTGTTCCATGACGACGACCTGCAGCGGGTGGCCGGCGACCCCCGGGCGATCGCCGACGTGCGCCTGCACGAGATCGAGGAGCTGATGGCCGAGCGCGGGGGTCTCGTCACGCTCGCCCAAGCGCTCGAGGCATTCCCCGAGGTGCGCTTCAACCTCGATGTGAAGGCCGCGGCCGCGGCGGCCGAGGTCGGTCGGCTCGTCGCCCCGCACACCGAGCGCGTTCTCATCACGAGTTTCTCCGACGAGCGACGCCTCGACACTCTGGCCGCGACCCGGGCGGCGGGCGCTACGACGCGACCCGCCACCTCCCCCGGATCCGGGACGATCGCGCGGCTCCTGGCCGCTCGCGCCCTGCGCCGGACAGGGCGTGTCCGCGGCATCCTCGACGACATCGACGCCCTTCAGATCCCCGAGCGCCAGGGACCGATCCGGGTCGTCTCTCGAGGACTGATCCGCGACGCGCACGCGGCCGGTGTCGAAGTACACGTGTGGACGGTGAACGACGAGGACGACATGTCGCGCCTGCTCGACCTCGGTGTCGACGGTCTGGTCACCGACCGCGCGGACGTCGCCCTCGCGCTCGTGAACAGACGGGGAACAGCATCTGTCTGAGCATCCACTGTGAAACTCGTCAGGACGCGCGCAGTTCGAATAAAGCGCACAGGTGCGAACGTTATACATGGGGACCGACGAGAGGACCACAAAATGGCAGACCGCAGTCTCCGCGGCATCCGACTCGGCGCCCAAAGCCTCCAGAGCGAAGACGGCGTCGTGTTCCACGACCGTGCACAACACACCTATTCCTGCAGCACCTGCGGACGCGACACCGTCCTGACCTTCGCTGCCGACGCCGAGGTTCCCGACGCCTGGGAGTGCCGTACCTGCGGCGCCGAGGCTCTCCTGCGCATCGGCGAGGGCACGGCGACCGTCGACCACAGCGCCGACAAGGCCGCCCGCACACACTGGGACATGCTCCTGGAGCGTCGCACGATCCCCGAGCTCGAGGAACTCCTCGAAGAGCGCCTCGCTTTCGTCCGCGCTCGTCGCGGCGCCGGGAACGAGAAGCTCAGCGCCTGACGCTGACCCGCCGATTCAGACGCCGGCCCCTTCGGGGGTCGGCGTCTTCTTCGTCGCCCGCGAGCGGATGGCCAGGACGAGCCCGGCGGCGATCAGCCCCGCGAGGCTCCCCCACCCGAGAACGATCTTCACGGCCGGCCCGATCACGACCGCCGGGGTCAGTCCGGTGCGAAGCGGCACGTCGGTGAGCATGTGTCCTGCAGTGTCCGGCGGAAGGGAGTCGAGCGTCGACCCGTCGGGCGCGATGACCTGGCTGGTACCCACCGTCGACAGGTTCACCACCGCGCGGCCGGTCTCGATCGCGCGCATCTGCGCGAAGGCCAGCTGTTGGAGGTTCTCGTCGGTGCCGCGGAAATCGGCGTTGTTCGTCTGGAACATGTAGACCTCGGCGCCCTCGTTCGCGCCGTCCCAGACGACGTCGTCGTAGATGACGTCGAAGCAGATCGCGAGCCCGACACCGACCCCGTTGAGATCGATCAGCGGCGGGGCCGTTCCGGGAGTGTACTCACGGCCGATGAGCCCGATCAGATCGGGGGCGAAGGGTTCCCAGAACGCGCGATCGGGAACGTACTCTCCGAACGGCACGGGATGCCGCTTGTCATAGGTCGACCCCTCCTGCCCGGAAGCCGTCCACAGCAGTGAGGAGTTGAACAGCTCCGAGCCGCGCTCGGTGACCGCCGAGACCAGCAGGGGCGCATCCATGCGCCGCGAGAGCTCCGCGAGCGTCGCCGCCGTCGCCGGGTTGGAGGTCGGGTCGGAATCGACGCCGCCCTCGGGCCACAGCAGCACGTCCATCTTCTGTCCGAACAGCGGAGCGGATGCCGCGAGCTGCGCATTCAGCACGGCGTTGCGCGAGCGCTGGTCGAAGTACCCCGCCGGACCATTGCCCTGCACCGCACCGACGCGGATCGAGCCCGCGTCGGTGGTGGGGAATGCCGGAAGGGCCAACAGCACCACCAGCACCAGCGCCGCGGGGAGGGCGCCGGCGACGCGGCGCATGCGCCCGCCGCGCACGAACTCGATCGCCATCGCGCAGAACAGCACGACCAGGAACGACAACCCCGACATGCCCACCCACGACGCGACCTCGGCGAAGGGGCTGTTGACCTGCGAGACGCCGATCCGCCCCCAGGGGAAGCCACCGTAGGGCCACGAACCCACGATCTGTTCGCGCAGGGTCCAGAGGGCGGCCACCAGCGCCGGAAGCAGCAGGAGCCGTCCCACACGCCCCGGTGCGACACGGGGCAGCCAGCGATACGCCAGCGCGATCGGTGCCGCCAGAACGGCCGTCAGCAACGCCTCGAGTACGAACAGGGCCGCCCACGGGATGGGCCCGAGGTAGCGGGCGGTGAAGAGCAGGTTCACCGAGAAGAACGCCACCCCGAAGAGGAATCCGATCAGAACGGCCGACCAGAACCGGCGACCGATGAGGGTGACGAGCGCGAGCGCGACGGCGGGGAACGCCATCGGCCACCAGGCGAGGGCCGGGAAGGCGGTGACCAGCAACAAACCCGCCACCACGGCGAGGGGCGCGGCGAACGCGAGGCGTAGCGGTGGCGCGGGGGCTGCGGCCGGCGCTGCATCGACGGCCACGGACGAACGGCTCATGCCGAGGTGTAGGCCACGATGCCGCGTCGAACGGAATCGAGCGCGGTGCGAGCGGTCTTGGCGAGCTTGGGCTCGGCGACGAGCGAGATCTGGTCGAGCAGGTCGATGGTCTGCTTCGCCCAGCGGACGAAATCGCCCGCGGCCATGTCCGCGAGCGTCAGCACGCTATCGAGCGGCAGACCTTTCGCCCACGCGTGCATGGCAGGGGCAAGCCCGGAAGCGGGCGGCTCGGAGCCGGGCAGACGGTGGTCGCGCTCGAGGTCGTCGAGTTGCTGCCACAGGGTCTGCGTGGTGTCCAGAGCCTCGCGGAAGGCACCGCGCGGCAGCCTCCGCTCACCCGGGCCCGCCTCGTCTCGACGCGGTTCGTAGACCAGGCAGCACGCGAGCGCTGCCAGAGAGGGGGCGTCGAGTCCCTGCCACAGGCCCTGCCGCAGCGATTCGGCCACCAACAGGTCCCGCTCGCCGTAGATGCGCCGCATCGTGCGGCCGGCCGGTGTGAGCACGGTTGCGCCGTCTTCCTCGATCGCCACGTACTCGAGGGTCGCGAGCACCTCGACCACGCGGTCGAAGACGCGCGCGACGGTGCCCGTGCGCTGGTCGATCTGATGGCGGGTCTTGTCGGTGGTGCGCTTGAGCTTCCAGTACCGCTCCGCCCAGCGCGCGTGCGCCTCACGATCGGGGCACGAGTTGCAGGGATGCCGCTGCATCCGCTTGCGCAGCGACTGGATCTGCTGCTGTCGCTCGTCGCGCAGACGGCGGGGCGCCGTGGCATCGCGCCTATTGATCTTCTCGAGGTCGCTGAGCTCGCGGCGGATCGTGGAGTACTCGCGGAAGTCGCCGCGATCGCACGTCATGGCCTTCTCGTAGCCGTCGAGCGACTCCTCGGCCTCTTTCACCTGACGGGCGAGGCCGACGACCGAGCGATCGGCCTGGAACTGCGCGAACGACGACTCGAGGATCTCGCGGGCGCGGGCGCGACCGAACTGATCGATGAGGTTGACGGCCATGTTGTACGTGGGCCGGAAACTCGAGTTGAGCGGATACGTGCGCCGCGAGGCGAGGGCGGCGACCGATTGCGGGTCGAGCCCCTCGGTGAACTGCACGACAGCGTGACCCTCGACGTCGATCCCGCGGCGACCGGCGCGACCGGTCAACTGGGTGTACTCGCCCGAGGTGATGGCGACGCGCGCCTCACCGTTGAACTTCTCGAGCTTCTCGAGCACGACCGTGCGCGCGGGCATGTTGATGCCCAGGGCGAGGGTCTCGGTTGCGAAGACCACCTTGACGAGCTTGCGGCGGAACAGTTCTTCGACGACCTCTTTGAACGCCGGGAGCAACCCCGCGTGATGCGAGGCCATACCCCGCTCGAGGTTGTCGCGCCACTCCCAGAAGTGCAGCACGGCGAGGTCTTCGTCTTTGAGCGTGAATGTCAGTTCGTCGACGATCTGGCGGATCTCGACGCGCTCCTCGGCCGAGGTCAGACGCACGTTCGCCCGGCGCAACTGCTGCACGGCGGCATCGCACCCGGCGCGGCTGAAGATGAAGAAGATCGCGGGGAGCAGATGATTCCGCTGCAGCAGTTCGACGACCTCGGGGCGGTCGATGCGCTCGATGCGCGGCCCCTGCTGCGCGCGCAGCGGCTTGTGTCCGCCGCGACGCTGGTGAGCGTGCCGCGGGCCGCCCGCATGCCGCTGGGAGCGGTACTCCTGCGCGCGACGGTTGTTCTCGTACCCGCCGGCGTTTCCGCCGCGGATGAGCAACAGCTCCTGGTTCACCTGCGCCGTGGCGACCCCCGCACGATCGTCGAACAGGGGCAGCAGATCGCCCCGGACCAGGACGTGCTGTTCCAGGGGCACCGGCCGGGTCTCGGACACGATCACCTCGGTGTCGCCGCGCACGGTGTCGAGCCAGTCGCCGAACTCCTCGGCGTTCGACACCGTCGCCGACAGCGACACGAGCTTGACCGACGGCGGGAGGTGGATGATGACCTCTTCCCACACCGCCCCGCGGAAGCGGTCGGCGAGGTAGTGCACCTCGTCCATCACGACGAATCGCAGGCCGCGGAGGGCCGGCGAGTCGGCGTAGAGCATGTTGCGCAGCACCTCGGTCGTCATCACGACGATGCGCGCCGAGGCGTTGATGTTCGTGTCGCCCGTGAGCAGGCCGACCTCGTCGTCGCCGTAGACCTCTTGCAGCTCGTGGAACTTCTGGTTCGACAGCGCCTTGATCGGGGTGGTGTAGAACGCCTTGTCACCGGGCTCGAGCATCGCGAGATGGATCGCGAACTCTCCGACGATCGTCTTTCCTGCGCCCGTGGGGGCGGCCACCAGGACGCTGCGGCCGTCCTCGAGGGCATGGCATCCGGCGATCTGGAAGTCGTCGAGCTCGAAACGCTGCATCTCGGCGAAGTCCGCCGTGTGCGGGTGCGTGGAACGGGCGGCGGCTCGAGCGAATCGCTCGGCCGGACTGGGCGAGCTCACGCGATGGGCCCCGACGGCATCTCGGACGCCGCGAGTCGGCGGGCCTTGCGCCGGTCGAACAGCATCGACACCCCGGCCGCAGCGAAGAACAGCACGGTCAGGATGCCGGCCAGCATCAGCATGCTGATGATGTCGGCCGCGGGGGTCGCGAGAGCCGAGAACAGGGTCGCGATGAGGATCGCCACGCGCCACCCCTTGAGGATCGCCTTGCCGCTCATGATGCCCGCGACGTTCAGGGCGACCAGGAACACCGGCAGCACGAACGCGACGCCCACCACGATCATCAGCTTGAAGACGAAATCGTAGTAATCGGTGGCGTTGTAGAAGTTGACGCCGCCCTCGGGGGTGAAGCCCCACATCAGCTCGATCACGTGCGGGACGATCAGCAGGCCGACCCAGCAGCCGACGAAGAAGAGCGGCACGGCGGATGCCACGAACCCGACCGTGTACCGGATCTCTTTGCGCGTGAGCCCGGGCATGATGAACGCCCAGATCTGCCACAGCCACACCGGCGCCGACAGGAAGATGCCGATCGAGAAGGCGATGCGCATGCGCAGATCGAAAGCCGAGGTCACCGAGGTGAAGTTCAGCGCCGAGAAGTCGTCACCGCGGCGCTCGGCGATCACGCGGATCGGCTCGGTGATGAGGTGGATGATCGGATCGGTGATGATGAAGGCCACCACCATGCCGACAACGAGCGCGAGCGCCGCGATCATCAGACGCTTGCGCAGCTCGACCAGGTGCGCCCCGATCGACATGCGCTTGTCGCGCCGCGGCCCTTCGGGCACGTCGATCCGCGGCGGTCCTGCCGTCGCCACGGGTTAGACGGTGGGGTCGGTCGACCTGCGCGGCTCGGGAGCGACGGTCGGCGTAGTGCCGACGTCGGTGGCGCGCGGGGCTTCGGATGCGGCAGCGACCTCGTCGTCGCGCTTCATCTCCTTCATCTCACTCTTGAACACTCGTGCCGACTGACCCATGCTCTTCGCGAGAGCGGGGAGCTTGGCGGCACCGAACAGAAGAAGGATGACAGCGAGAACGATCAACAGGTGCCATCCGGTCAAACCCTGGAACATGGGGACTCCTCGTCTCGTTCGGGCGGTGCTTCAGTCTAACCCGGGCGCTGGGAGCGTGCTCCGCCGCGCGGGAACCCGGCGGAATCGGTCAGGATTCGGGCGTGTACTGCGCGAGTCCGGCAGCCGCCCAGGCAGCGGCCGCGCGCCGCGCCCCCGCGGGCTCCAGCAACTCGACCTCTCCCCCACGACGCGCCGCGAGCCGCTTGAGGCTCTGCTCATCCGCCAGCCGGAGGGAGGCGACGGCCAGAGCATCGTCTGCTCCCTCGATCTCGGCGCGCTCGAGGTAGTCGGACAACAGGGGCGCCACCGCTCGGGGGAAGCGGAAGCGTGCGACGACCTCGTCATCGGTGGGTGCGAAGAGCTCGGGCACCGGGTCGGCGCCGTGCACGGCCGCGATGTCGGTGACGCACGCGTCGCTGACGCGGTCGAGATGGAAGGTGCGTACGGCCTGTCGCAGGTGATCCCAGCCCTGCAGGTACCACTGCCCGTTCGCGATGTGCACCTTGATCGGGTCGACCGTTCGGGTGATGGGGTCGGCACCGGGGGCGTGATAGGTGAAGGTCACGGCGACGCGCGAGCGCAGGGCCTCGTCGACCACGTCGCGCACGCCGTCGACGGGACCCGGGGCGACGATGACGGCGGCCGGAGCGGTCGCGGCGCCCCGCGCGAGCTTCGACAGGAGCTCGGTGACGAGCTCGCTATCCCCGAAGCCCGGCAGACTCCGCGCCAGCTGAAGGCCTGCCAGCAGCGCCGCCGCCTCACGTGCGGTCAGGCGCGGAGATCGCTCCAGACCCACGGTGTTCGTGATGGCGATCACATCGTCGCGATCCAGCAGATCCCAGTCGATGTCGAACAGGTCGTGGGGAAGCTGCCAGTACCCCCGCTCGCCGGGCAGACCGATCACGGTCAGACGCTCGACCATCGCGCGCATCTGGTCGGGGGCGACCTCGAACTCCGCCGCGGCCTCGGCGACCGAGACCTCGCCCTTGCCCAGGAGGTAGGGGACGAGCTGCAGCAGGAGCGCGGCGCGGTCGAGAGCGGCGACGGGACGGTCGGTGCTCACGCGGCACCCCCGTGGAGAGCGAGCGTCGCCTCGAGCCGGCGGATGACCTCGGAGCGCAGGTCCGCGGGCTCGACGACGCGCACCTCGGGGCCGTACGAGGCGAGCTCGTCGGCGAAGACGTGCAGGTCCACGTACGGGACGTAGATGCCCTGGGGCGCCGCTTGGGCGCGGCGGTCGAGCCGCAGCGCCGCCTCGGTGCCGGGGTGCACTTCCAGCAGAGCGCGTTGACGGGCGGCGACGGCGCGCAGGCCGTCGAGCGCGCGCTCCCCCGCGCCCTCGCGCTGTTCGGCGGGGAAGCTCTTGCGCGTGGCCGCCACCTCGCCGACGATCCGCGAGAGAAGGAAGGTGCGATCCGCGTCGACGTTGAGGTCGTAGCCGTAGACATGCCACCGTGCCTCGTACTCGACGAGCGCGAGGGGCTGCACGCGTCGCTCTCGCGGCCGTGCTTCTCCGGGTCGAAGGTAGGCGAAGGTCACGACACGGCATTGCTCGATCGCCCGCTGGAGGGCGGCGAACGAGGCGTCGCGCACGCGGATGCGCGGGGCATAGCCGATGATCGGCTCGTCGACGGGGATGCCGAGGGCCCGGATCTTGCGCAGTCCGCTGCGCGCGTCGGCGGACAGCGACTCGCTCCCCCAGACGCCCCCCGCGATGTTCAGCAATGCGACCTCGGCGGGGCTGAACGTGATGTCCTCGGGAAGCGCGTACTCGGCGGTCGGCACGCGGTAGCGCGCTTCGCGAAGGTCGTCGGGGTCCGCGCGATTGCCGATCGTCTCGATCGGCACGCCCAGGCCGCGCAGGCTCTCTTTGTCGCGCTCGAACATCTTCTCGAGTGCGTCTTTCGACGCGCCCGCTTCGAGCTGTTCGCGGTAGCCGGCCACCGACGACAAGATGGTGTCCTTCGTCAGCCCCTGCTCGGTCGCCATGAGGGCGACGACGAGGTTCACCAGACGCTCCTCGGGAGCGCTGCGGGACACGGTGGCGGGCACCCGCCCATCCTAGGCGTCGAGCGCGGAGCGGGTGCAGAGCAGTGCGTTCCGCGACCGCCCGAGACAACCCCGCGTCAGCGGATGCCGATCAGCTGACGGTCCCGAGTACGTCGATGACGTAGACGAGAGCCGCATTGGCGGGCGCCTTGAGGATCTGCTGATCCTGCGCGGTCTGATCGGCCGGGACGACGACGAGCACCTGCGAACCGACGGTCTGTCCCTCGAGTGCCGAGGCGAGGGCCGGCGGCAACTGCGACACGGTCGCCTGCCCGGGCGCGCCGTTCTTCCACGTCGAGGCGAAGGTGGTGGTCGCGCCCCACGCGACGCCCTGGACGTGGATGACGACCGACGAGTCGGCGGCCAGCACGTCGCCGTCGCCCTTCTTGATGGTCTGCGAACGCACCTGCGTGGGCGCGTCACCGGCGGGCATGACCACACCGGGAGTGCCGTCGGGAGCCCGCACGACCGAGGGCATGCCCGAGTCGGCGTTGTACTGGTCGGCGCCGTCGGCCGCGGGGAGGAAGACCTTGCGCACATCGAAGACGAAGACCGCGCCGTCGCCCTCGTTGACGCCGAGAGCCTGAGCACCCTGGGTACCCAGCTCGGAGCCGGGGATGGCCACGGCGACGCGCGACCCCTCGGCCACGCAGTGCAGCAACGGCGCGATCGCGGGGATCGCCTGCGTCAGGCGCGGCAGGGGCGTCGCCGACTTCACGTCGGCGGCGTAGGTCGTCGCGACCAGCTGCGAGCCGGTGGCGGCGTCGAACACCGTCACGTCGACGAGCGAGAGCTGGTCGTCGCTCGTGATGCGCTGCCCGTCGCCCTGGATGAGTGTCTGCGTACCGGCGGTCTCGGGGATGAAGGGCGAGCGCACCGACACGGTGGGCGCGGTGCCGAAGTCGCCGCTGGCCTCGACCACCGAGGCGATCGCACTGTCGGTGGTCGAGGCGATCGCACTGTCGGTGGGCGTCGGGCACGACGAAGAGGCGGATGCCGAGCACCCGACGAGGCCGAATCCGGCCAGGGCGGTCACGGCCACGAGAGCGGGGAGTCTACGCACCGGAACAGTTTAGGCGGTCGAACCGGGCTCCTCCGACGAGGCGCCCGCGACGGACTGCCGGACCCCCTCGGCGGACTTCTGCGCCTCGCGCACACGCTTGCGGAGATTCTTGTCGGTGATCTGACGATCCCCCACGGCCCCGGGGGTCCACAGCTCCACGTCTTCGTCGCCGTAGCTCGACTTCGACGCTCGGCGCTTGACCTCGGGAGGAATCGCGCCGGGCGCCAGGCGGCGCGCGGTGATGAGGAAGCCCGTGTGCGCCACCATACGGTGGTCGGGGCGGACCGCGAGGCCCTCGACGTGCCACCCGCGGACCATGGTCTCGCTGGCATCCGGCTCGGTGAACAGCCCGGTCGCGCGGATGTACTCGGCCACGCGGCTGAGCTGGGTGGCGGTGGCGATGTAGCAGAGCACGACACCGCCCGGGGTCAGGGCGTCGGCCGCGGCGTCGATGCACTCCCACGGCGCGAGCATGTCGAGCACGATGCGGTCGACGGAGGCGGGGGCCACGGCATCCGGGAGGCTCTCGACCAGATCGCCGACGACGACCTCCCAGGTCGCGGGCAGCTCGCCGTGGAACGTCTCGACGTTGGCGCGGGCGACCTCGGCGAACTCCTCACGGCGCTCGAACGAGAGCAGCCGACCCGCCGGGCCGATCGCGCGCAGCAGCCACAGCGACAACGCACCCGACCCGACGCCGGCTTCGACGACGGTGGCGCCGGGGAAGATGTCGGCCTGCGCGAGGATCTGTGCGGCGTCCTTCGGGTAGACGATCGCGGCGCCGCGCGGCATGGACATGACGAAGTCGCGCAGCAGGGGGCGGACGGCCAGGTACTCGTGGCCGGAGCTGTTGGTCACCACGCTGCCGTCGGGCTGGCCGACGAGGAGCTCGTGCTTGAGCACGCCGTTGTGGGTGTGCAGCTCGCCTGCCTCGCGCAGGGTGATCGTGTGCATCCGCCCCTTGGGGCCGGTCAGCTGCACCCGGTCGCCGACCCGGAAGGGGCCGCTCAGGTGGGGGGTCTCGCTCATCGGGTGGCTCGTGTCTCTTCGGCGTGGGTCGGGGTGTGTGCGGCGTGGAGCGCCCGCAGGTCGGAGGTCGTGCGCCCCTCGAGGCTCGGCCACAGCGCGTGGGCGCCGACCCCCTCGAGCGGCACCATCAGCGGCACGCCGAGGGCGACGGCTCCGCTGGCGATCGCGGAGCGCAGTCCGTTCGGGGAGTCCTCTATCGCGACGGTGTCGCCGATGTGGACGCCGAGGGCCGCGGCGGCCTGGAGATAGGGGTCGGGGTAGGGCTTGGGACGCTCGACGTCGTCGCCGGCCACCACGAGGTCGAAGGCCGGGAAGTCGATGAGGTCGACCACCGAGAGCGCCATGCGACGCATCGACATCGTCACCAGCGCCGTCTTGACGCCCTCGGAACGCAGGTCGGCGAGCAGCTCGCGAGCGCCCGGGCGGAACGGCACGCCGGTCACGGCGAGCTGTCGCTGCACCTCGTCGGTGAGGTACGAGATGATCTCGTCGACACCCCACGGCACGCCCGCGTTCTGGAGCAACCGCGCGGAGTCCTCGAGAGCGAGACCGACCATGCCGAGAGCCTGCTCGTGCGACCACGTGCCACCGAACCGCTCCACGAGCGGGGTCTCCGCGGCCATCCAGTACGGCTCGGTGTCGACGAGCGTGCCGTCCATGTCCCAGAGGACGGCGGCGGGAGCGGGGGAAGTCATCGTTCCATCCTATTGAGGGCGCGACTCCCGCCCGTCCGGCCCGCTGGGCCCGGCGCGGGCGGGACCGGCTCGGTCCGTGCGGGTGCGCCTATCCTGGAAGCCAGCCCCGACGGGGCAGAGGAGGTTGCGTGGACGCACTGGGTCGCCGGATCATCGTCGCCGCGTTCGACGGGTGGAACGATG